>DATKEW010000503.1:0-5495 GCA_035511785.1 Mycobacterium sp. | reverse complement strand
ACCACGCCGAGCTTGTAGATCTCGTGCAGCTCGGCGGCCTCGGTTTGCGCGGTGCCGGTCATCCCGGAGAGCTTGTCGTAGAGCCGGAAGTAGTTCTGCAGCGTGATCGTGGCGAGTGTCTGGTTCTCGGCCTTTATCTCGACGTGCTCCTTGGCCTCGATGGCCTGGTGCATGCCTTCGTTGTAGCGGCGCCCGATCAGCACGCGGCCGGTGAACTCGTCGACGATCAGCACCTCGCCGCTGCGGACGATGTAGTCCTTGTCCCGCTGGAACAGCTCCTTAGCCTTCAGCGCGTTGTTGAGGTAGCTGACCAGCGGGGAGTTGGCGGCCTCGTAGAGGTTGTCGATGCCGAGCTGGTCTTCGACGAACTCCACGCCCTTTTCGTGCACGCCGACGGTGCGTTTGCGCAGGTCGACCTCGTAGTGCACGTCCTTTTCCATCAGCGGCCCCAACCGGGCGAACTCGGTGTACCAGTTGGAGGCGCCGTCGGCGGGGCCGGAGATGATCAGCGGGGTGCGGGCCTCGTCGATAAGGATGGAGTCGACCTCGTCGACGATGGCGTAACTGTGCCCGCGCTGCACCAGGTCGTCGAGCGAGTGCGCCATGTTGTCGCGCAGATAGTCGAAGCCGAATTCGTTGTTGGTGCCATACGTGATGTCGGCGTTGTAGGCCACCCGGCGTTCGTCCGGATTCATACTGGCCAGGATCACCCCGACCTGCAGGCCCAGGAAGCGGTGCACCCGGCCCATCCACTCGCAGTCGCGTTTGGCCAGGTAGTCGTTGACCGTGACGATGTGCACGCCCTTGCCCGCCAGCGCGTTGAGATAGGCCGGCAACACACAGGTCAGCGTCTTACCTTCACCGGTCTTCATCTCGGCGACGTTGCCCAGGTGCAGGGCGGCCGCGCCCATCACCTGCACATCGAACGGACGCTGGTCGAGCACCCGCCAGGCTGCTTCGCGGGCCACGGCGAACGCTTCGGGCAGCAGGTCGTCGAGGCTTTCTGGGTTTTTCTCGTCGGCCAGCCTCCGCTTGAACTCGTCGGTCTTGGCCCGCAGCTCGGCGTCGGTGAGCTTTTTCACGTCGTCTGACAACGTGCCGACATAGTCGGCGACCCGCTTGAGGCGCTTGACCATGCGACCTTCACCGAGGCGCAGCAATTTCGACAGCACAGCTATGTCCCCTGTCGGATGGCGATCTTCTTACGTGAGGCGCCATCCATGGTAGGGGACAGGCTCACCAAGCCGGCGAACGTCGGCGCTCCGCGGCTCGGTGCCCCGTCAGGAAAGCCTGATCAGGCCGTAGTCGTAGGCGTGTCGGCGATAGACGACGGACGGCCGTTCGGTCTCTTTGTCGTAGAACAAGAAGAAATTGTGCCCGACCAGCTCCATCTGGTAGAGGGCGTCGTCGACCGACATCGGCCTGGCCGGGTGCTCCTTGGTGCGGACCACCCGACCCGGCTCGTGGTCGTTTTCGCCGGCTTCTCTTTGCGTGGGGTCGTGCTGGTGCGGTTCTGCCGGTTCGCTGTTATTGAAGGCCTTCTCCGGCGGCGGGGCCACCGCGGTGGCCTCGGCCAGGGAGACGGGGGTCTTTTCGCCGTAATGCACTTTGCGGCGATCCTTACCGCGACGCAGCCTGCTCTCCAGCCTGACCACCGCGGACTCCAGCGCGGCATAGAAGCTGTCGGCACAAGCCTCACCGCGGACCACCGGCCCGCGGCCCCGCGCGGTGATCTCTACGCGCTGACACGACTTACGTTGGCGACGGTTGCGTTCGTGCTTGAGCTCGACGTCGAACAGGTAAATGGTCTTGTCGAACCGTTCCAAGCGGGCGAGTTTCTGCGAGACATAGACGCGGAAGTGATCGGGAATCTCGACATTGCGGCCCTTGAAGACGACCTCGGCGCTAGTTGTCGGTTCCTGTGCGCCGGTTTCTACCGGCGGTTGGTCCAGAATCTGACCGGAATCCACGATGAGTCTTGACATACGTGACAACTCGTTTCTCTTTTGACGTCACACGCGCCCTGCGTGCCGGCTTTGTTGAAGACGCGCCGACGGGGTTGGAGCGGTTGAAGAGATCACCGCCGCAGGCAGCCCGCCGGTGCAAGGTGTCGAATACTCACCCCCTCCGCAGTGGTGCCTCAGCCTGGGACATCACGACCAGTGAGTCAGACCCGTGGGTCATTGAAGGTTGTCCTCGACGTTAGCTCGTGTTCGCCTTGGGATGCCACCAATTTCGCTGACCTGTTGCGAGTTCTTCACAACCTCTTGGCAAGTTCATGGGTTTCGGGCCAAACCGCACAGCGTCAGGCGGCCGCGATCGCCAGCACGGCGGCCACCCGGACCCCCGCGGACCGCAGCACCCGCACCGATTCGCGTGCCGTCGCTCCGGTGGTGACGATGTCATCGACCATCACGACCTCGGCGCTCGGCCGCTGACCCCGTAGCAGTACCCGGCCCGCGATGTTGCGCTCGCGGGCGGCGGGGCGCAGGCCCGCCGAGTCGCGGGCCAGCGCCTTCATCCGCAATGCCGGCACGACGACGACGTCCGGGTGCCCGGCTACCGCGGACCTGGCCAGCCGGGTGACGGGGTCACCGCCGCGCCGCCGCGCCGCCGAACGCCGAGTGGGCGCGGGCACGATCGTCAACGGCGTCTCGACCATCCCCCAGACGAGCAACCGGTGGATACCGACGGCCAGTGCGCACGCCAGCGGGACGACGAGGTCGCCGCGGCCGCGCTCCTTCATCGCGAGGATCGCCTGGCGCCGAGCGCCGGCGTAGCGGCCGAGCGCGAACACCGGCACCTGCGGGTCGATGCGCGGGTTCACCACGTGCGGTTGGTCGGCAGCCACCGACAGCTCCAGGGCGCAGGCCTCACACCAGCGCGTCGAGGGCGCCCCGCAGCCGCCGCATTCCAGCGGCAGGATGAGGTCGAGCACCCCGCCAGCGTGGCGGCTTGCGGTGACAAGCTCACCCCAGCGCTCAGTCGGGGCCTCTCAGCAGCGATGGCCAGGAGAAGTTGAGCGCGCCCTGGCTCAACCGGGTGACGAGGTCTTCTAGATACCTCAGCGGCAATTCCATTCGCCATTCCGGCAGTAGGGCGGACAGCTCCAACGCGTGCGATGTGAGGCTCACGTCGGTCACCAGCAGTCCCGGCGGTAACGCGGGCAATGGCACCCGATAGGCGGGAATCCGGGCCGGCAGTGTCCACCGCCGTTGCCCGGTTAACACGGCGCGTGGTCGCAGCCACAGCGCTGTCCCCGCCACGTCGACGTCTACATCAAGACCGCCCCAGCCGGGCCTGCGCGCCCAGCGCAGTCTGGCCGTTCCGTCCTCGCTCAGCTCACTGCGCAGCTGCGGGACGGATTGACGCAGCACGTCATCGAAGAGCGCCATCGGCAACGCCGATGACAGTTGTATCGGAGCGGCCACCAGCACCGGTGGCACACCCGGACGGATGTGCACGTTGCGCAGGACGGCTACCGCGCGCTCGAGACGATATTGGTCCCACCTGATGTCGGAGGCGGCGACCCGGACTTCGCCGAACTGACCGGCAGCCAACCCCGGCGTTTCGAGCGCCGAGTCCAGCTCGGTGATCGTCAGCACCACATCGTGGTCCCCTAGGCCAACATTGATTTCCTTGCCGATGAGCGATTGCTGCAGCGTCATGAACAACGTTCGGTAGGGCGCCGCAACCGCCTGGGCGGCTCCCGCGCTGACGGACGGCAACCCGGCCGCTGACCACGACGAGGACAGCATGTCGATGGCGCGGAAGGGATCATCCCAACGCAGGCGGGGGACTTTGGGCGACATCGGCAAGCGCCTCCTCAGTGAGAGAGTAGCTCGTGCGGCGAGCGTCACCCAGTGCTCAGCCCGGCAACACCGGCGCCGCCCCGCCCAGCGTCAACCCCGATACCTCCGACCAGCTCTGCTGGCTTTCGGCGGAAGACGCCGAATATTGCAGCACCCCTTGCGGAGCCGCGACGTACACCGTCGACGGGTTGGCCGCGATCGCCGTCAGCGGAATCTGCAAACCATGGGCGGGTGCGTCGGAGTTCACCCCGTCGAGGTTCACGTATGACACCGGGTGGGTGGCGTCTGTGCGGGTCACCACGATGTCATCGCCGGTTCGCCAGGACAACGACACCACCGACGCGCCCAGCCCGAAACCCAGCCGCCGCGGGTAGGTCAGCGCATACTGGCCGGCCTGGGTCTGTTCGACGCTGGCGAGGATCACCTGGCCGCCGATCACCATCGCGGCGCGCGTGCTGTCGCGGGACAGCTGCAGGTCGGTGATCGGCCCGGGGAAGCGGCTGGCCACCGCCGCCGAATCCACCGGGATACGCGCCGGTTGCCCCGACGCCGGCTCCTGGATCGCGCGCAGCACGTTGTTGGTGTCGACCACCACCCAGACCGAATCGTCCAGCGACCAGCTGGGCCGCGACAGGCTGTGTCCGTCGGCGGATTGGACGGCCTCACCGCCAAGATCACCGATCCACAGCGACTCCGCCATGTCCGGGGCGCCGCGCCGCAGGGTCACCACGGACGCCACTTCCCGTCCACTGCGCGACAGCGCGGCGCTGGTTTGGTCCCCCATGCGTCCGAAGGCGCCGGCCACCGTCGTGGTGTGCTGTCCGTCCAGCGCGACGAGTGAACCGTTCACCAGCGCATGCACACCCGCGCCCGCGCCGTCGGCCACGCCCGGATCGGTGGCCGCGACATCGGAGGTGGTCCACCCGTCGGCGAACCTGTCGTCGAGCGGCGCGCCGTCGGCGTTGATCACATACGGCCCTCTGATATCAGCCCGGGCGAGGGTCCAGATGATCTGCGCGGCAAGCAATTGCCTGCTGTGCGGATCGGTCGTGGATAGTTTCTCCAGATCGATCCGGGCGCCTCCGTAACCGCGGCCGATCCCGTTCTTGCCACCGTCGGCCCGGGTCACCGGACCGCGTAGCCGCAGCGGCGGGGCGAGCAGATTGCGGACCGTATGGGCCATCTCCGGCCGTGGACCCGCCAGCAGCTTGGAGACCAGTTCGGTGGCCAGCTGATCGTGATCGGATACCGCAACGTAGCGTGGATCGGGCACCACGGTCTTGCCCGTCGGGTCGGCGAAGTACAGCGTGTTGCGCTTGTACGTCGCCTGAAATTGCTGCCAGTCCAAGAAGACTCCGTTGGGCAGCCGGTCGATCCGCCAGCCGCCCGATGTTTTGACCAACTCGATCGGGCCCGGGTCCGGCAGTACGCCCTCCGCGGTTTCGAACACCCCCATGTCGGACAGCGAGCCCAGGATGTCTGCCCGCATGGTCGCCGAAACCCGTTCAGCACCACGGGTTTCGACAAACACCACATGGTCGATCAGCAGCGCGCTGCCCGCGTCGTCCCAGGCGTTGGATGCCGACTGGGTGAGGAACTGCCGTGCGGCCAGATGCCGGTTGGCGGGATCGGCTGTGGCCTTGAAGAATTCGCGCAGCAGCACGTCGGGGTCCATGCCCGGGG
>DATKEW010000502.1:0-17882 GCA_035511785.1 Mycobacterium sp. | reverse complement strand
CGGTGTCGGTGACCGCGACGCGGCCCTGATCTTGACTCAGTGTGTATGTCGGCCAGGGCCACGCCGAAGACGGCAGCCAGGTTGGCCGGTCAAGTGTGGCAAGTGTTTTCATGGCGGTGCCTCCTATCAATTTGCTAGGTGGAGAAATAGGTACTGCCTGATACCGAGCAGTCTGAACGCTAACCGGTTTATGACGTTAAATGATTGTTTTACAACGGGTTTGGCGTCCTCGGCATCGACGAACCGTGGTTGCGTCGCGTGGTAGCTCTTGCCGCCCAGCTGTACGACGCACTGACCGGCGGCCCGGACATTGCGGGACCAATCGGACACGTTGCCGAACGACAGCGGAATCACGATGATGTCGCCGGCGACATGGGCACCCGTCGGGGTCGTGTACCGCTTGCCGGACCGGCGGCCGACATGATGGATCCGGGCGATCAGCGGTACGAAACGTCGTCCGGCGAGGGTGCTGACGAGCGGGTTCAGCAATTTGGTCAACGGCCGAAGGACCAGCCTGACGACCAGCGATGGTCCTACCGGAACCAACCGCGAGCTCATCTTGCCCGAATGTGGTTGTGCTGCTGGCGTACTCATCATGACTCTAAGGACGAGCCAACCGGCGAAAATGTGACGTCTATCGAGCCCAGCCGAGTTCGGCGCGCAACGGCTCCAGCGTTGACGGCCCCACCAGGACATGGATTTTCGTGATCCTATTGTCCTTGATCGATAGGGCCAGCAGACCGACAAGTCGGCGGTTGACGAACCCCAGCACCGCGGGTTGACCGCACACCGGCTGGGCCACCAGGACAGTTCCGGGCTGGCCCCAGAATCGCAGAATGTTTCGGCCAACGCGGTCGGCGCCGACGACAACAACGCCGCTGCGGGCGTCGACTTCACCGGAGACATCCCGGTCCAGCACGCCCATCAGCGCGTCGAGGTCTCCGGTGGAACAGGCCTCGATGAATGCCCTGGTGACCAGCCGGTGTTCGACCGGTTCCACGGCGCCCGAGCTGATGCGGGATTCGTTGATCTTGCGCCGGGCCCGATGCGCCAGCTGGCGGCAGGTGGGCGCGCGGCTGCCGACCGTCGCGGCGATGGTGTCATACGGCACCTGGAAGACGTCGTGCAGAACGAACACCACCCGCTCCGCCGGGCTGAGGCGTTCGAGCATGATCAGCAGAGCCAGCCGGACTTCGTCATCGAGGGTCACCCGGTCGGCGGGATCGATGGACGACGAGCCGCGGTCGCCATGCCAGGTTTCGGCCATGTCCTGCGCCCGTTCGCGACGCGACGAGGCCGATTTCATATGATCCAGACACAGTCGGCTGGTCACCACGATCAGCCAACCCCGCTCGTCGTTGATGTCGCCGATCGGGGCCTGCAGCAGCCGGAAGAAGGCCTCCTGCACCACATCTTCGGCCGCTCCGACGTCGCCCAGCATACGAAATGCAAGATCCACCAGATAGGCGCGATGTGCCCTCCACGCGTCGCTTACCTGGTCGTGCTGAGGATTCATGAAGTTAAGGACGCGATAGCCCGCCCAAATGTGACACACGCGGCTGTCACATTCCGCACCGCTGTGCCGTCCTTCCAGTCACACATGCAAACCATCGATGCCAATGGAAGTGAACGAAATGAGCCGGATTCCCACACACACCGTCGACGATGCCCCGCGGCCCTGCCGCCACCTGCTCGAAAACGTCATCCAGTTCTCCCCGACGGGACGGCCGCTGAACCTGCACGGCCAGATGGCGCATTCCCCGGCCGTGCTCGTCGCGTATACGTCGCTGCGTGCGGCGACCGTCGAGCATGGCACCGTCGGTCCCCAGCTGTCTGCCGCGCTGATGCTCGCGGCGGGCAGTGCCGTGGGCAACGACTACGTCGTCGCGATCACCGGCAGACTCGCCCGGCTCGCGGGATGGACCGACGAGCACATCGGGGCACTGCGCGCGGGAACCGCGACCGGAGACGACAAGGTGGACGCGATCGTCGGACTCGTCCGGGAGGCGACCGCCAACTCCGGAAGAGTGAGCGACACCACGTGGAACAGCGCAATCGAGGCCGGCTGGAACGCCGAACAACTGACTGAGGCCTTCGCATATCTGGGTCTGACGGTCTTCACCGCGTACTTCCTCAACTATGCGCAAACCGATCTCGACGTCCCGGTGGTGGCGCCATGACCCGGGAACCGCGTCTGCAACTGGCGCCGGCGTCGGTCGGATTCTCGAAAGCCGGCTTGACCGAGGATCGCGGCCCGCACGCCGCATGCCCGGCGGGTCTCACGGCCACGGCGGGAGAGATAATTCTCGATTTCACCGCTAACGACGTCGACGCCGAACACTTGCGTATCGACGCCCTCGGCGTGACGTGGGTAATGCGGCCCACCACGCAACCGTGGGGCAGAGGGTCGATGCTCTTTCGCGACCCGGGCAGTCACCCGATCAACGTATCCTCTTCGGCCACAAGGTAATTCAAGCTTTCAGCGCCGCCATCATGCGGGGACCCCGATGGCCTTCACCTCCATGTATTGGTGCAGTCCGCTTATTCCGCCACTCTCGCGACCGAACCCACTCAATTTGAAGCCACCGAACGGCGCGTCACCTGGCCCGCAACCGTTGACCGCCACCTGGCCGGTGCGGATGCGGCGGGCAACGGCGACGGCGCGGTCCACGTCGCCACCCCACACCGCGCCGGAAAGTCCGTAGCGGGAGTTGTTCGCGATCGCCACCGCGTCGTCGTCGTCGCGGTAGCGCAGCACGGTGAGCACCGGCCCGAAGACTTCTTCCTGCGCGATGGTCGAATCCGGCTCGATGTCGGTGAGAATCGTCGGTTCGAAGTAGTAGCCGACGTCCAAGCCGGCGGGACGACCGCCACCGGTCACCAGCTTCGCTCCGTCGTTGACCGCGCCGTCGACGTGCGCCTGGACGCGTCGCAGTTGTGCCGCGCTGATCAGCGGGCCCATCTGTGCCGCAGGGTCTTTGGGGTCGCCGACGCGTACCGCGCGGGCAAGCGCGACAAGCCGATCGACGACCTCGTCGTGTAACGAATCGGGAAGAAGGAGCCGGCTGTGCAGGATGCAGGCCTGCCCGGCATGCAGTGAGCAGCAATCGAACAGCATCTGCTCCAGCATTTCGTCGGTCACGTCGGTGTCGTCGAGAACGATGCTCGCCGACTTCCCGCCGCACTCCAGCAGGAGCCGCTTCATGGCGTCGCCCGCGGCTCGCATCACCTCGCACCCGACGGCCGAGCTGCCGGTGAAGCTGATCATGTCGATTCGCGGATCGGTGGTGAGCAGCTTGGCGGCCTCGATAGTGGACGGCGTGACGACGTTGACTACACCCGGCGGGATGTCGGTGTGCTCATCGATGATGCGGGCGAGCGCAAGCCCGGCCAGCGGCGTCAGCGGTGAAGGCTTGAGCACCACGGTGTTTCCTGCGGCCAGCGCATTGTTCACCTTCATCACGTTGAGGCAGTGCGGGAAGTTCCACGGCGTCAGAATCGACACGACTCCGAGGGGCTCACGACGCAGCACCGTTGTTCCGGCACCGATTCCAGTGATCGGCTCGTCGGTCAACTTCGTGGCAAGCTGCGCCGCGTGCATGGACATGTACCCGGCGCCGTCGATTTGCATCACACGTTCATTCGCGACACAGCCCCACTCGACCTGCGACAGCGAGAAGAACTCGTCCGCGTGCTTGCCCAGCGCATGGCCGAGCTGATTGAGGCAGCCGGCTCGGTCCTCTGGGCTCGCGGTGGCCCACGGTCCCTCGTCGAAGGCCCGGCGCGCGGCCGCGATCGCCTCGGAGACCTGCGCGACGCTCGCGTCGGGCGCGGTGGCGATGGTCTGCTCGGTAGCCGGGTCGATGTCGTCGTAGCGGCCATCCTGCGGATCGATCCATCTGCCATCGATGTAGAGCCGGTAAGTGTCGACAAGGGATCGCGGAGTTTGTAGTTCGGCCATCTGCTTCCTCACCCGAACGTCGGTCATCTAGACAGTCAGTGTTCACCCATGGATCTCTGGCGTCAATCACTAATCAAGCGAATTTTCCGCTATTACACCGCGTTACGGGCGTATTGACAGGGACGGTCGGCCAGGGGTAGACACAACGTCGGAGGACACATTGGGGTAATGTGTCGGATCGATCCTGCGGGGTCAGCCGAGGAGGTTCGCCGTGCAGAGTACTTTCCCACTGCACTCCCCCGACTTCTATGCGGGTGATCCGTACCCCGTATACCGGGTGCTGCGCGCGACGTCACCGGTGTGCTGGAACCACGTGACCAACTTCTGGGCGCTGCTGAAGTACGAGGACATCCGTTTCGTGTCGAGCAACCCGGCCCTGTTCTCCTCAACCAAGGGCGTCACCATCCCGGACCCGGCGTATGAGAACCCGGTGCAGGACGGCAGCCTGATCTTCACCGACCCGCCGCTGCACCGGCGGCTGCGCAAGTTGATCAATTCGGGGTTTTCCCGAAGGCAGGTGTCGATACTGGAGCCGAAGATCCGCGACATCGTGCGCGGGATCCTTGATCGCGTCGAACCCTATTCGACTCACGAGTTCGCCGAGGAGATCGCCGCTCCCCTGCCCACCCGCATCATCGCCGAGTTGATCGGTGCGCCGCCCGATGATTGGGAGCAGTTCCGGGCCTGGTCGGACGCGACCACCGGAACCGCCGACCCGGAGATCGAACTCGACTCCTTCGTGGCCATGGGCCAGCTCTACGAGTACTTCCAAAAGCTCATCGCGGCCAGGCGTAGCGAAGCTCGTGACGACATGCTGTCGATTCTGGTCGGCGCCGAGATCGACGGGCACCGGCTCACCGACGAGGACCTGCTCGAGTTCGCACTCCTGCTGCTGGTGGCCGGAAACGAAACAACCCGCAATCTGATCGCCCTGGGCACCCTCGCACTGATCGCACACCCCGACCAATGTCGGCTGCTGGTCGACGATCCCACGCTGATCCCGGGCGCCGTCGAGGAGATGTTGCGGTGGAACAGCCCGGTGGTCCATATGGCGCGCACCGCGACGACCGACGTCGAGATTCGCGGTCAGCTGATCCGCAAAGGCGAGGTGGTGGTAATGCTCTACGGGTCGGCCAACCGGGACGAGGACATATTCGGTTCCGACTCAGAAGAGTTCAAGGTGACCCGGCACCCGAACCCGCACATCGCATTCGGTTGCGGCGAGCATTCCTGCCTGGGCGCGCAATTGGCGCGTCTGGAGGCGTCGGTAATGTTCGACGAGCTGTTGCGGCGCTTCCCCAAACTAGAGCTGGACGGCGAGGTGGATCGGATGCGGGCCACCATGATTCCCGGCGTGAAGCGGATGCCGGTACGGCTCGGGACGGCCGCACATAAACCAGGAGGATCAAGTTAGTGACCGATCAAGATACCGAGATTCACGCTAAGCTGCGGGCACTCGTCGGCCGGCCGACCGGGGGTACCGGAAAGCCTTCGGTGGCACCGGATCCGGTCAATCAGCCGATGATTCGGCACTGGGCGCACGCGCTCGACGACATGAACCCGGTCTACCTCGACCCGGAATTCGCGGCGTCGTCTCGGTTCAGCGGCATTGTGTCACCGCCGGTCATGCTGCAAACCTGGACGATGCCGTCGCCGAAACTCGAAGGGATTGGGGAACGAGGGGGCGCGCCCACCGAAATCAAAGCCAACCCAACGGCATTCCTCGACGAGGCGGGATACACCAGCACGGTGGCGACCAACTCGGAGTTCGAGATCGAGCGCTATCCCCGGCTGGGCGATGTCATCAGCCCGACGTCGGTGTACGAGGATGTCTCCGAAGAAAAGAAGACGGCACTGGGCACAGGTTACTTCCTGACCTGGATTATCACCTACACCGACCAGGATGGTGAGGTCTTGGGGCGCCAACGACTCCGGGTGCTGCGATTCAGGCCGGAACGCTGATGGCGTCCCGTCTGGCACCGGCGATCAGCCCGGACACCGAGTTCTTCTGGAACGGGCTGCGCGGGCACAAACTGCTGATCCAGCGGTGCAGCGGCTGTGGAACGCTGCGTCACCCGCCCCGCCCCATGTGCCCCGAGTGCCGTTCGGTGGCCTGGGACACGATCGAGTCGGCGGGCCGCGGCACCGTCTACAGCTACGTGATGCCGCACCAACCCCGGTTTCCTTTCTTCGACTATCCCTACATCGTCGTGCTGGTCCAGCTCGACGAAGGGGTGCGGCTGGTTTCGAACCTCTGTGATAGCGACCCGGCTAACGTCACCGTGGGCATGGCGGTCGAGGTCTTCTACCAGACCTTCGACGGTAATTCTGAGTCTGGGGACCTTGTGCTGCACCAGTTTCGGCCGGCAGAAGGAAACCAATGATCACGACGACCTTGAAGTGGGCCGGCATCGAAGTCGGCGACGAGGTGACACCGCTCGAAATCCCCATCACCACAACGATGATCGTCGCCGGCGCCATTGCGTCGCGCGACTTCATGCCGGTGCACCACGACCGTGACTACGCCAACAAGCAGGGCTCGCCCAATCTGTTCATGAACATCTTGACCAGTAACGGGTATTGCGTGCGTTTCCTCACCAACTGGGCGGGGCCCGAAGCGATGGTCAAGAACCTGTCGATCCGCCTCGGTGTGCCATGCTTCCCCGACGATCCGTTGCGCTTCACCGGCAGCGTCACCGGCAAGACCGAAGGGTCGGACGGTGAGAACTTCGTCGAGGTGACCTTCAAGGCGTGCAATAGTCTCGGCGATCACGTCTTTGGCACCGCGGTCCTGAGCCTGCTCGACGGAGCCGGCGCATGAGCAGCTCGCTGGGCGGCGCCGCAGCCATCGTCGGGATCGGCCAGACCGAGTTCTCCAAGGAATCCGGGCGCAGCGAGCTGCAATTGGCGTGTGAGGCGGTCAGCGCCGGACTCGACGACGCCGGCCTGGCGCCCAGCGAGGTCGACGGCATGGTGACCTTCACCACGGACTCCAGCGACGAGATCGACATCGCACGCAACGTGGGCATCGGAGACCTGAGCTTCTTCAGCCGCGTGCACCACGGCGGCGGTGCCGCGGCCGGCACCGTGGTGCACGCGGCGATGGCCGTCGCCACGGGCGTCGCCGACGTGGTGGTGTGCTGGCGCGCCTTCAACGAGCGTTCCGGCTTCCGATTCGGCGGCAGCGGACGCACCAGCGCCGAGACCCCGCTATTCATGGCGCACTACGCGCCATTCGGATTGCTCACTCCCGCGGCCTGGGTCGCGCTGCACGCCCAGCGCTACATGTCTACCTACGGGGTCAGCAACGCGGACTTCGGCAGGATCGCCGTCGTCGACCGCGCGCACGCGGCGACGAATCCCGATGCGTGGTTCTACCAGCGCCCGATCACCCTCGCGGACCACCAGAATTCGCGCTGGATCATCGAACCGGTACTGCGTCTGCTCGATTGCTGCCAGGAAAGCGACGGCGGCGTCGCGCTCGTCGTCACCAGCGCGGAGCGCGCCCGCGACCTGCGCCAGCCACCGGCGATCATCACCGCGGCCGCGCAGGGCGCGGCCTACAACGGCGAGATGATGACGAGCTACTACCGCGACGACATCACCGGGCTCCCCGAGATGGGGGTGGTCGCCGACCAGCTGTGGCGCGATTCGGGACTCAAACCCCAAGACATTCAAACCGCCTTCATCTACGACCATTTCACGCCGTTCGTCTTCACCCAGCTCGAGGAGCTTGGGTTCTGCGGGCGGGGCGAAGCCAAGGACTTCGCCACCGTCGAGCGTCTCTCGCTCGGCGGGTCGCTGCCGATCAACACCAACGGCGGGCTGCTCGGTGAGGCATACATCCACGGCATGAATGGCATCACCGAGGGCGTGCGTCAGGTGCGCGGCACCTCGTACAACCAGGTCGACAACGTCGAGCACGTGCTGGTCACCTCGGGCACCGGAGTGCCCACCAGCGGGTTGATTCTCGCCCCGGCCGGCTGAGCACGTCCCAGAGGGGAGGACCATGACGCAGGCGACCGGTACCGATACCCGCGAGCTCATCGTCAAGTCCGCGTATGCATGTTTCCGCAGACACGGATTGCAGAAGACAACGATCGTTGATATCGCCAAGGCGGCCAACGTATCTCGCAGCACGATCTATGAATACTTCAGCGACAAGGGTGCCATTCTCGAAGCATGCGCCGAACATGCGTCCGAGCAGTTCTACCGCGAGATGTCCAAAGCGATGGACCGGGGCACCTCACTCGAGGAGAAGTTAGGCTGTGCCGCGGTATTCGTGACCCAGGCGCGTAAAGTCATCGCGTCTGGCAAGTACTTCGACGAAGATGCGATCAGCCTGCTGCTAACCAAAGATGCCGCCGTGCTGCTGCGCGAATGCGTCGACTTCTTCGCGCCCTACCTGTCCGCAGCCAAACTCACCGGCGAGGTTCGGAAAGATCTCGACGTCGAGGCCGCCGGAGAGTGGTTCGCGCGGATATTGTTTTCGTTATTCAGCACGCCGTCGTCAACGCTGGATATGGACAACCCCGAAGTGGCAGCGGAATTTGTGCGGGCACACGTGGTGCGCGGATTCGTCGGTGATCGCCCGCGGCCGAGGCGCGCTCAGTGACCGCGTTTGGCCAACGCCCGCAAGAAGAATGCCAGGTTGGCCGGCCGCTCGGCCAGGCGTCGCATGAAGTATCCGTACCACTGGGCACCAAACGGCACGTACACCCGGACCTGGTTACCGGCGTCGGCCAGCCTTCGCTGCTCGCCGACGCTGATACCATACAGCATCTGGTATTCGAAATCGCCTGCACCACGGCTGGTTTCGAGAGCCAAAGCAGGAACCGCATCGATGATCGCCGGGTCGTGCGAGGCGACCATCGGATAGCCCGATCCTGACATGAGCACCCGCAGGCAGGTCAGGTAGGAGTCAGTGATGTCTCCAGCGGCACGATGGGCCACCGACGCCGGTTCATCGTAGGCGCCCTTACACAACCGAACTCGCGCTCCGGCGGCGGCCAGGTCCTTGCAGTCGCCGAGCGTGCGACGCAGGTAGGCCTGCAAAACGGTGCCCAGCGAACCGAAGTCGACCCGCAGGTCACCCGAGATCGACAGTGTCGAATCGGTGGTGGTGTGGTCTTCCGCGTCCACGGTGACCCAGACACCCACCTCCTCGGCGCGCTCGCAGATGGTGCGGGCGTTCTCCAGCGCAATCTTGTCTCCATCGCGATCCAGCGCCTGCCCGAGCGCCGAAAGCTTTAGCGATACCTCAAGCGGCCGCACGCTTGAAGTATCGGCCCGTCGGCCCAGCGCACCGAGCAGCTGCAGGTACGCCCGCACGGTCGCGGCAGCGTCGTCGGCGTCGGTGACGTTCTCACCCAGGTAGTCGATGCTGACATAGCGACCGGAACCCCGCAGCGCGGCAACGATATCCAGCACGCTGTCAAGCGTGTCCCCCGGTACGAAGCGGCGCACCACTTTGCGGGTGACCGGAGACCGTTCGACCGTGCGACGCAACCGGTCAGCCCGGCTGGCCGCAAGCATCGCCGGACGCACGGTGTGGGCGAACACGCCGGCCATCAGTCCGATCCCATGTGCGGGTAGGTGTAGTCGGTGGCCGGGACGAACGTCTCCTTGATGGTGCGTGCCGAGGTCCACCGCAACATGTTCAGCATCGATCCCGCTTTGTCGTTGGTGCCCGAGCCGCGCGAACCTCCGAACGGCTGCCGCCCGACCACCGCGCCGGTCGGCTTGTCATTGATGTAGAAATTCCCGGCGGCGAACCGCAGCCGGTCCCGGGCTGTCAGCACCGCTTGCCGGTCTTCGGCGATAACCGCACCGGTCAGCGCGTAGCGGGATCCGGCGTCGATGACGTCCAGAATTCGTTCGTACTGATCGTCGGGGTAGACATGCAGCGACAACAGCGGACCGAAGTACTCGGTCGAGAACGATTCATCGGTCGGGTCGTCGGACAGCAAAACCGTCGGCCGCACGAAATAACCGACGCTGTCGTCATATTCGCCGCCCACCGCGATGGTGACTCCGGCAGCGCCTTTCGCCCGCTCGATGGCGCCGACGTTCTTGACGAAGGCACGCTTGTCGATCAGCGCGCCGCCGTAGTTGGTCAGATCGGTGATGTCGCCGTATCGCAGCGCGGCCGTCTCGCCCAGGAAGCTGTCACCCATCCGCTGCCACAGCGAATGCGGGATAAATGCCCGCGACGCGGCCGAGCATTTCTGGCCCTGATAGTCGAATGCCCCACGAATCAACGCCGTGCACAACACGTCCGGTCGTGCCGAGGCGTGTGCGACCACGAAGTCTTTGCCGCCGGTCTCACCGACCAGCCGCGGGTAGCTGTGGTAGCGGCCGATATTGGCGCCTACCTGCTGCCACAAATGCTGGAAGGTGGCCGTCGATCCGGTGAAGTGAATGCCGGACAGCCGTGGATCGGCCAGTGCCACATCGGAAACCGCAAAGCCGTCGCCGGCGACCAGGTTGATCACCCCGGGCGGCAATCCCGCCGCTTCGAGCAGCTGCATGGTCAGGTATGCCGACAGCGTCTGGGTGATCGACGGCTTCCATACGACGGTGTTGCCCATCAACGCCGGCGCAGTCGGAAGGTTGCCCGCGATCGAGGTGAAGTTGAACGGGGTGATCGCGTAGACGAAGCCGTCCAGCGGGCGGTAGTCGCTGCGGTTCCACTCCCCGGGTCCGCTGATCGGCTGCTGGGCCAGGATCTGACGGGCGAACGCCACGTTGAACCGCCAGAAGTCAATCTGCTCGCAGGGCGAGTCGATCTCGGCCTGGTAGGCCGACTTGGATTGGCCGAGCATGGTCGCGGCGGCGATCTTCTCCCGCCACGGCCCGGCCAGCAGGTCGGCGGCCCGCAGGAACACCGCGGCGCGCTCGTCGAAAGGCATCACCGCCCAAGCGTTCTTCGCCGCCATCGCGGCCTCGATGGCCGCCGTTGCATCGGCGTGCACGGCGTTGGTCAGGGTGCCCAGCTTCGCGGCGTGCCGGTGTGGCTGGACGACATCGATGCGCTCACCGTCGCCCATCCGGTGTTTGCCACCGATGACATGCGGAAGGTCGATCGGGTGGTCGGCCAGCGCGGCCAGTTCGGCGAGGAGGCGAGTTCGCTGCGGGGATTGCGGGGCATAGTCGTGGACCGGCTCGTTGGCCGGCGTTGGCACCTGGGTGATCGCGTCCATGCTGCCAGGATCCTCGGCGCGGCGCCCGTTCTTGTTAGCCGATCAGACAAGATAAGGCTCCTCTTATAGTAGGATCAGACAATATGCGAGTGCCTGGTGTTGGGCTGGGTCAGCTGCTGCTCGCGCTGGACGCGACCCTGGTCAGCCTCGTGGACGCCCCGCGCGGCCTGGATCTTCCGGTGGCGTCCGCGGCGCTGATCGATTCCGACGATGTGCGACTGGGCCTGGCGGCGGCAGCGGGATCGGTCGATCTCTTCTTCCTGCTGGGAGTCACCGACGACGAGGCGCTGCGATGGATGGACAAGCAGGCGCGCGAGCGTGTGCCCGTGGCGATCTTCGTCAAAGAGCCGTCGAACGCACTGGTGGCAACGGCGGTCGGGGCCGGGTCAGCGGTGGTGGCTGTGGAGCCCCAGGCGCGCTGGGAGCGGCTCTACCAGCTGGTCAATCACGTATTCGAGCACCACACGCCGGGAGAACTCGGTGGCCCGGTGGATGACTCGGGCACCGATCTGTTCGGCTTGGCACAGTCGCTGGCCGACCGTATTCACGGCATGGTCAGCATCGAAAACGCCCAGTCGCACGTGCTCGCCTATTCGGCGTCCAACGACGAAGCCGACGAGCTGCGCCGCCTTTCCATCCTGGGCCGGGCCGGCCCGCCCGAGCATCTGAAATGGATCGACCAATGGGGCATCTTCGACGCGCTGCGGGCCGGCGGCGAGGTGGTGCGCGTTGCCGAGCGTCCCGAGCTGGGTTTGCGTCCGCGGCTGGCCATCGGGATTTACCAGCCGCCGGCCGGTGCCCGGCGACCGCCGGTCTTCGCCGGCACCATCTGGGTGCAGCAAGGTTCGCAGCCGCTGGCCGACGACGCGGAGGAGATGTTGCGGGGTGCGGCGGTGCTGGCCGCGCGGATCATGTCGCGGCTGGCGGCCCGACCGTCCACTCATGCGCGGCGGGTGCAGCAAATTCTCGGGCTCGCCGACCCAGAAATCACTGCCCCGGCCGAGGTGGCTGCCATCGCCGGCGAACTCGGCCTCGCCCCGCACGGCAACGCCGCACTGATCGGCTGGGACACTGCAGACGCCGGTACCCGCCACGCACGGCTGGCCGAAGTCTTGGCATTGAGCGCCAGCGCTTTTCGCCGTGATGCTCAGGTCGTATCGCACGGCTCGCGAATCTATGTGCTGCTACCAGAGACCGCGACCACCCGGTCGGTCACCTCGTGGGTCCGCGGCACGATCGGCGCGCTGCGCACCGAGCTTGGCGTCGAGCTGCGGGCCGCCATCGCCGCGCCGGTCGCGGGCCTGGCGGAGGTCGCCGCGGCACGCGCCGAGGTGGACCGCGTGCTCGACAGTGCTGAGCGACACCCGATTTCGATCGGGCAGGTGACATCGCTGGCCGAGGTGCGCACGACCGTCTTGCTCGACGAGGTCGTCACCCTGGTCGGCACCGACGAGCGGTTGGTCGATCCGCGGATCCGCGACCTGCGGGTGCGGGATCCTGTGCTGGCCGAGACGCTGCGGACCTATCTGGACAGCTTCGGCGACATCGGCGCCGCCGCGCGGTCGCTGCACGTACATCCGAACACAGTTCGCTACCGGGTGCGGCGGATCGAGAAGCTCTTGTCGACATCACTCGCCGATCCCGAAGTGCGGCTGCTGTTTTCGCTGGGGCTGCGGGTGCTGGAACGCTCGGCTTGAGTCATCGACGATGTCCCGCCGGCAGCGACGCAACCTGCTACACGCCCTGCACCGTGGCGACTTCGACCTGCTCGAGAGCATCGAGTGTCACGTCGGGCGTGCCGTCGCTGAAGCGCACCACCACCGAGCGCTTACCCCCGTCATAACTGCTGTCCGCCACCGGGTGCCAGATATCCCACGCGACGCCGTCGATGTCGGCCTGGTTGACCACGAGGTGAACGAAAAGCGCCAACGACGCCGTGTCTTGCCAGCGTGGATCACCGATCGGTTCAACCGGCCCCGGCGACACCGTCGGGTTGCCGAAGATGCTGGCGATGGCCTGGCCAAACGAGGTGCGGCCGACGTTCTCGCCGCCCGGCAGGTCGCTGTTAGCTGGAACGCCCCGCGGGTGAGAAACGAGGCCACCTCGCTGACCACCTCGATACCCACGTTGAGGAATTGCGTGAGGATACTTCCGCTGCTCGACCCGGTGGGGTTGCTCACCAGCGTGACCGCGCTGATGGTCGGGATTTCTTCGGCGCGGACCGAGCGGGTGAGCACCCGGAAGATCGGCGGGGTCGTCATGTTGTGCATCGTATTATCGGCAATTGTCCAAGGAACCATTTAGGTCGGGGTCCGTCGACCTCCATCGCTCTCCGTGGTGCCGCTACCAGCGTCAACAACACCGACATTTGCACGACCGCGGGCGACTCGATACCCGCCCGCCAGCTGCGGCATGGCAGCTGCCAATTCCGCACAATAATTATGTTCAACGTGAACGTAATTCAAGTTGTTACAGCAGTTTTCCGTGCGGTTAGTCTTTCTCAATGACAGATTGCCCGTCGCCATATCTGGTGCCGGCCCAGCGCTGGTTCCGGGCGGATACCGAAAGTGAGGGACTGCCAACATGACCGTCCTCCGCCCGCAAGAAACGACGACGCCGGACGAAGCGCGGCGGGTCGACGAACTGCGCCTGCTGGAAGCCGAAGCAGTCCACATCATCCGCGAGGTCGTCGCCGAGCTCGAGCGGCCGGTCCTGCTGTTTTCCGCGGGCAAGGACTCGATCGTGCTGCTGCGCCTGGCGGAAAAGGCGTTTCGACCGCTACCGCTGCCATTTCCGGTGATGCACGTCGACACCGGTCACAACTTCGATGAGGTGATCGAGTTCCGGGACCGCCGGATCACCGGTCATGGGCACAAGCTGATCGTCGCCTCGGTGCAGGAATCCATCGATAACGGCCGCGTGCCCGACCCCGGTCCCGGGGCCTCGCGCAACCGGGAACAGACACGCACGCTGCTCGACGCGCTGGAAGCCGGTGGCTTCGACGCGGCCTTCGGCGGCGCCCGTCGCGACGAGGAACGCGCCCGCGCCAAGGAACGCATCCTGAGCTTCCGCGACGAGTTCGGCCAGTGGGATCCCCGCGCTCAGCGCCCCGAACCGTGGTCGCTGTACAACGGCCGGATCAAAATGGGTGAGCAGGTGCGAGTATTCCCATTAAGCAACTGGACCGAGCTGGACGTGTGGCGCTACATCGAGCTTGAAAGCCTTGAGATACCGTCAATTTACTACGCCCACGAGCGCGAAGTGTTCGAGCGCGACGGCATCCTGCTGGCGGTGTCTGAATACGCCGGGCCGCAGACCGGCGAAACCTCGGCCGTGGAATGGGTGCGATACCGCACCGTCGGCGACCTGACCATCACCGGGGCGGTTCGCTCGAGGGCCACCGACATCACCGGGGTCATCAGCGAGATCTCCGCGGCCACGGTCTCCGAGCGCGGCGAGACCCGCGCTGACGACCGCACCTCAGCCGCCGCGATGGAAGACCGCAAGCGAGAGGGCTACTTCTGATGACCGCAACCGAACACACGGAAAAGACGTTGCCCCCCAAGGGCATAACGCGCCAACTGCTCCGCATTACCACCGCGGGTTCGGTGGACGACGGCAAAAGCACCCTGATCGGTCGGCTGCTCCACGACACCGACAGCCTGCCGCTGGACCACCTGGCGGCCGTCACCGATGACGAAGGCGTCGCGGACCTGGCAGCGCTGTCGGACGGACTGCGCGCCGAACGCGAGCAGGGCATCACGATCGACGTCGCCTACCGCTTCTTTTCCACCGATGCCCGCAGCTACATCCTCGCCGACACTCCCGGCCACGAGCGCTACACCCGCAACATGTTCACCGGCGCCTCCAACGCGCACGTCGCCATCCTGTTGGTCGACGCGCGCGCCGGGGTGCTGCGGCAGACCCGCAGGCATGCCCGGATCGCGAAGCTGTTGGGCATCAAGCACTTTGTCGCAACGGTGAACAAGATCGACCTCGTCGACTTCGACCCGGCCAAGTTCACCGAGGTAGAAGACCAGCTCCGTCAGTTGGCGGCACGTCTGGGTGACGTGGACATCGCGGTGATCCCGATCGCGGCCAAGCACGGGGACAACGTCGTGCACCGCTCCGACCGCACGCCGTGGTACTGCGGTCCCACGCTGTTGGAGTATCTGGAAGGCGTCGAACTGGCAGCGCCGCAGGCCGAGGCGTCACGGCTGCGGCTGCCGGTGCAATGGGTGTCGCGGCCGACTACCGAGGTGCGGCGCCGCTACACCGGGCGCCTTGCCGCAGGAACGCTCAGTGTCGGCGATCCGGTGGTATCGCTGCCCGCCGGCACCCGCTCGACGGTGACCGCGCTGGACACCCTCGACGATGACCGCGCGACAGGCGTTGCGCCGCTTTCTGTTTCGATCGAGCTAGCCGACGACATCGACGTCGGTCGTGGCGACGTGCTGGTCAGTGGTGCCGACGATGCGGTTCCGCCGGTGCTGGCCCGGGAGCTGGACGCGACCGTGTGCTGGTTCGTGGACTCCCCGCTGCGGGCCGGCGACCGGCTGGCGCTCAAGCAGACCACCAAGACCGTTCGGACAACCGTGCAAGAGCTGCATTCACGACTGGACCCGGAGACGCTCGATGAGCTCGACGGTCCAGTTGAGCTGGCGCTCAACGACATCGGCACCGTGACACTGCGGACCAGCTCGGTCGTCATCGCCGACAGCTACACCGACAATCGCGACAGCGGCGCATTCATTCTGATCGACGAGACCACCAACGACACCGTGGGCGCCGGCGCCATTATCGAGGCGCGGGAGGTCAAACCGGGCACGCACCCGCGCACCGACATCCGCTGGCATCCCTCGGCGCTGGACCGCAGCCACCGGTGGGGGGCCACCGGCCAAGCGGGCGCGACGATCTGGTTCACCGGCCTGCCCGCATCGGGCAAGTCGACGATCGCGGTGGCCGTCGAGCGTGCCCTCGTCGAATCGGGACGGGTGGCCTACCTCCTCGACGGTGACAACTTGCGGCACGGCTTGTCGGACGACTTGGGCTTCTCCCCCGGCGACCGCACCGAAAACATCAGAAGGGTAGGCCATTTGACTCGGCTCCTTGCCGACGCCGGCGTCGTCGCCCTGGCGTCACTGGTGTCACCGCTCAGGTCGGACCGCGAGACCGCCCGCGCCCTCAACCATGCCGCCAAACTGCCCTTCATCGAAGTGCACGTCGCCACCTCACTGGCCGAATGCGAAAAGCGCGACCCCAAGGGCCTCTACGCACGCGCGCGCAGCGGCGAGCTCAAAGGATTGACCGGTGTCGATGCGCCCTACGAGGCGCCCGAAAACCCGGACCTCGTGCTCGACACCACTGGCGCCGACATCGAACATCTGGCCGCGCGGGTCATCGACCTGCTCAACGAGCGCAGCCCACGCCCGGCTGCACCCTAGATTCACGGCGATCTAATCACTTGGTCCGCGCGACGGTCCACGCAACTATGTCCCGGACAGAGCGTGCCTGGCAAACGCCGCGTGGATGCTTGAGGAGCGAACATCGTGGGTGATGGCGATACGGCGCAGCGCGGGTGGCACGAGCGAGTCGGCTCGGTATCGGTGGATTGGTGGGCGACTCTGGTCGCCGGTGTGATCACCGCGCTGGCGGTAGCCGATGCGCTCCCGAAGATTCCGTGGTGATCGCATGAGCACCACGCGCATCGAGCCCGTCGAAACGCTGGATGAACCCACCTTCACCAGCGGGCAGCCGCTGGATTACGTACCGGGCATTCTGCTGCTGATCGCCGTTGGGCTGCTCGGGAAATATGCCCAGATCTGGTGGAACGCGCTGGCCAAGCACGAACACTGGCGGGTGCCCGATATCGAATACGTCTTGTGGGCCATCGTGATTGGGCTTGTCATCACCAACACCATTGGTCTGCACCGGATATTTCGGCCGGGTGTGCAGACATACGAGTTTTGGCTCAAGGCCGGGATCGTGGTGCTGGGAGCGCGCTTCGTGCTCGGTGATATCGCCAAACTGGGCGCGCTGAGCCTGCTCCAGATTTTGGTCGACATGGCAGTCGCGGGAACCGTCATCATCGTCGCTGCGCGCGCATTCGGGTTATCCGGCAAGCTGGGCTCGTTGCTGGCGATAGGTACCTCGATCTGTGGGGTGTCGGCCATAGTGGCCGCCAAGGGCGCGATCCGGGCCCGCAACTCCGAAGTCAGCTACGCCATCGCGGCAATCCTGGCATTGGGCGCGGTGGCACTGTTCGTGTTGCCGCCGCTGGGACACGCGATCGGTCTGACCGATCGTGAGTTCGGTTTGTGGGCAGGCCTGGCGGTGGACAACACCGCCGAGACCACGGCCACCGGTTACCTGTTTTCCGACCACGCCGGCAAGATCGCCGTACTGGTCAAATCGACCCGCAACGCCCTGATCGGGTTCGTCGTCCTGGGCTTTGCGCTGTATTGGGCCGCACGTGGGCAGGCCGACGAGATTGCGCCCGGCGCCAAAGCCAAGGCGGCGTTCATCTGGCAGAAATTTCCGAAATTCGTGCTCGGCTTTTTGGCGGTCTCGGCGATCGCGACCGCGGGCTGGCTGACCAAGGGTCAAACCGCAAACCTGGCCAACGTGTCGAAATGGGCGTTCCTGCTGACCTTCGCCGGTGTCGGGCTCAACACCGACATCCGCCAGATCGCGCGCACCGGATGGCGCCCACTCCTGGT
>DATKEW010000501.1:0-3480 GCA_035511785.1 Mycobacterium sp. | reverse complement strand
AACTCGAAGCTGGTAGCCAGGATTTCGCCGGCGATGAGGTCGCGATGGGTGCGCGCCCAGTCGGCCCGCTCGGCGGGCACCGACATCACCACGCGGATGCGATCGGAAACATCCAGCCCAGTCGACTTGCGCAATTCCTGCAGCTCGCGGATCCGGTCCTTGGCCCAACCCTCGGCCTCCAGCTCCGGCGTCACCGTGCCGTCCAGCACAACAAGCCCGGCCCCGTCGGGCAGCGCCGCGGTGAATTCCGGGTCGGCGGCCACCAGCCGTGAGCTGTATTCATCGGGTTGCAGCACCACGGAACCCGCGGTCAGGGTGCCATCGGGGTTGACGACTCCTTCGCCGGCCTTGACCGCCTTGATGGCGGCCTGCACATCCTTGCCCAGCCGCGGCCCGGCCACTCGGGCGTTAACGGTGAGCTCAAACTGGCCGTAGGTGTCGATCGCGTCGGTCAGCTCAACGCACTTGACGTTGAGCTCATCGGCGATCAGGTCGGTGAACGGCTCCAATCGCTGCGGGTTCTCCACTGCCACAGTCAGTTTCGGTAGCGGCAGACGCACCCGCAGATTCTTGGCCTTGCGCAGCGACGACGCGGCCGAGCACACTTCGCGGACCTGGTCCATCGCGGCCACCAGGTCGGGGTCGGCGGGCAGCACGTCTTGCTGCGGCCAGTCGGTCAAATGCACCGACCGCTGCGCGGTCAGGCCGCGCCAGATGATCTCGGTGATCAAGGGAAGCAGCGGGGCGGCCAGTCTTGCGGTGACCTCCAGCACGGTGTGCAGGGTGTCGATGGCAACGCTGTCTTCTTCCCAGAACCGCGAACGGGAGCGACGCACGTACCAATTCGTCAGCGCCTCGGTGAACTGGCGCAGCTGCTCGCAGGCCCCGGAAATGTCGCAGACCTCCATCGACTGGCTGAGTTCATCGCGCAGCACCGCCAGCTTGGCCAGGATGTAACGGTCCAGCACATGCGCCGAATCGGTGCGCCAGGCACCGACTTTCGGCGCGTAGAGAGCCAGGAAGCTGTAGGCGTTCCACAGCGGCAGCAGGACCTGCCGCACACCTTCACGGATGCCCCGCTCGGTGACGATCAGATTGCCGCCCCGCAGGATCGGCGAGGCCATCAGGAACCACCGCATGGCATCGGACCCGTCGCGGTCGAACACCTCGGTGACGTCGGGGTAGTTGCCCAACGACTTGCTCATCTTCTGGCCGTCGTAGCCCAGCACAATCCCATGCGCCACACAGGTTTTGAACGCCGGACGGTCAAACAGCGCGGTGGCCAGCACGTGCAGCGTATAGAACCAGCCGCGAGTCTGGCCGATGTACTCGACGATGAAATCCCCCGGATAGTGGCCGTCGAACCAGTCGCTGTTTTCGAACGGGTAATGCACCTGGGCGTACGGCATGGAGCCCGAATCGAACCACACATCGAGCACGTCGGGGATGCGCCGCATCGTGCTGCGCCCGGTCGGGTCGTCGGGGTTGGGCCGGGTCAGCTCGTCGATGTAGGGCCGGTGCAGATTGGTGGGCCGCACCCCGAAGTCGCGCTCGAGCTCGTCGAGGCTGCCATAGACGTCGATGCGCGGATAGGCCGGGTCGTCGGACTTCCATATCGGGATCGGAGTGCCCCAGTAGCGGTTTCGTGAGATGGACCAATCGCGGGCGCCCTGCAGCCACTTGCCGAACTGGCCGTCCTTGACGTGTTCGGGATACCAGGTGATCTGCTGGTTGAGTTCCACCATGCGGTCCCGGAATTCGGTGACCGTGACGAACCACGACGACACGGCCCGGTAGATCAACGGATTGCGGCACCGCCAGCAGTGCGGGTAGGGGTGCTCGTAGGTTTCGTGGCGGATCAATACCGGCCCGTTCACGGCCGCCGGGCCGCTCTGATTCTTCAGGTCGCGGATGATCGAAGCGTTGGCGTCAAAAACGTGCTGGCCCTGGTAATCCGGGACGGTGTCGTCGAACCGGCCCTTGGAATCGACGGGAGTCACCGGCACGATGCCCACCTTCTCGGTGGTGGCCATGTCGTCCTCACCGTAGGCCGGCGCCATGTGCACGATCCCGGTGCCGTCATCGGTGGTCACGAAGTCGCCGGGAAGCACCTGAAAAGCGTTGGCCCTCCCGTCCATGAAATACGGGAACGGCGGCAGGTAGCGCGCGCCCAGTAGGTCCGCACCGCTGTAGGTGCCCAGCACTTCCGGCTCTTCGCCCAGCTCACGGGCGTAGGCGGCCAATCGCGCCTCGGCCAGCACCAGACGACGGTCCCCCGCTTTGACCTGCACATAGGTCACGTCCGGATTGACCGCAACGGCCAAGTTCGACGGCAGGGTCCAGGGTGTCGTCGTCCACACCAGCAGGTAGGCGCCATCCAGCTCGCCGCCGACCACCTTGAGGCCCACCGTGACCGCCGGGTCCTGGCGGCTTTGGTAAATGTCGTCGTCCATCCGCAATTCGTGGTTGGACAGCGGGGTTTCGTCGCGCCAGCAGTACGGCAGCACCCGGTATCCCTCGTAGGCCAGGCCCTTGTCCCACAGCTGCTTGAACGCCCATATCACCGACTCCATGTAGGGCAGGTCGAGCGTCTTGTAGTCGTTGTCGAAGTCGACCCAGCGGGCCTGGCGCGTCACATACGCCTGCCATTCGTCGGTGTAGTGCAACACCGATTCACGACAGGCCTCGTTGAACGCGGCGATCCCCATCGCGTCGATCTGGGATTTGTCGGTGATGCCCAGCTGGCGCTCGACTTCGAGTTCGGCCGGCAGCCCGTGGGTGTCCCAGCCGAACCGGCGCTCCACCTTGTAGCCGCGCATCGTGCGATACCGCGGGACGATGTCCTTCACGTAGCCGGTGAGCAGGTGTCCATAGTGCGGCAGGCCGTTGGCGAACGGCGGCCCGTCGTAGAACACATACTCCGGGGCACCGTCGCGGCGGGCGATGCTGGCGCGGAAGGTGTCGTCGCGGGTCCAATAGTCGAGGACCTCGAGCTCGAGCGCCGGGAAGTCGGGTGCCCCACCGGGCAGCTTCGGGTACGTCTTGACGTCAGCGTTATCGGTCACTATGTGCGTCGTCTCCTGTGCCACAGCGCCTTCAGGGCACTTCATGCCCTGAAGGCACCAATCAGGCCGGGGACGACGACCCGCTACCTGCGCGAGCGCCGCGGTACCACCCCGCTTGCCGCACTGTCGCACGGCCGCTCATTGAAGGCTGTGACGGGCCCACCCGTTCGGTTCTACTGGGCCGGACTGGCTGTTCTTCCGAAGGCTCCCCGGTGATAGCCGGATCGATGCCATTGCGTCGATTCTACTTAAGCGCCGCAAATCAACCAGGCGCGTGCTCTAACTGGCCGCCCGCTGGGTGATCCTGAACAGTCCCGGCGTTGGTTCTACCGCAGCCGACGCTGGACATCGGCGAAGTAGTTGGGATCGGTGAAGTCATCTCCATGCCCGTCACCTCAACGAACAGCGTCGAGCG
>DATKEW010000500.1:0-2134 GCA_035511785.1 Mycobacterium sp. | reverse complement strand
CACCGGGGCCAGCAATGAGTTTCTTGACCTGCTTTTGGCTCTTCCCGCAGAACGAGCACTTCAGCAGGTCACCGCCGTCTCCGATGCGCGCCATGGTGCTGAGGGCCTACTTCCTGTTCGCCGTTCGTCGTGCTGTGCCGCGTGTAATCCCCGACGCTACCCGCTTGCTCGGGCCCGACGCGACCAAAAGCGCCGAATCGCGTCGGTGGTATTCATGCCTGTCCGTCTGAATGAAACATATAGCCCGACGGCGACGGTCTCTCACCAAAGACGCGCATAACGTGTCTTTGGCGTGTCGCGCTCGTTACCCGACCGAGGCTCGTGCGCCGCCAACCCGGTGGTTTCGGCAGACCACCAGGCAACCCACCCTACAGTGGCCGTATGGGTTTGGCTCTGTCCAGCGAATTAGTGGTGCTGCTCGATGGCGGCCTGGCCACTGAGCTGGAAGCCCGCGATAATGACCTGTCCGACCCGTTGTGGTCGGCGAGGCTGCTGGCCGACGACCCGCAGCAGATAGTCGCGGTGCACGCCGCGTACTTTCGCGCCGGCGCCACGATCGCGACGACCGCCAGCTACCAAGCATCGTTCGAAGGCTTTGCGGCCCGAGGGGTCGACCGAGACGGGACCGTCGCGCTGCTGCGTCGTAGCGTCGAACTCGCCAAGGCCGCGCGTGCGGCAGCCGGCACTGACAACCTGTGCGTCGCCGCCTCGGTCGGACCATACGGCGCGGCCCTGGCCGACGGGTCCGAATACCGCGGACGCTATGGCCTGTCCGTCGCGGCCTTGACGCGATGGCATCGGCCCCGGCTGGAGATCCTGGCCGCCGCCGGCGCCGACGTGCTCGCCCTGGAAACCGTGCCCGACGTCGACGAGGCGGAAGCCTTGGTCAATCTGGTGCGCTCGGTCGGCGTGCCGGCCTGGCTCAGCTACACCATCGACGGAACCCGGACCCGCGCCGGACAACCGCTCGCCGACGCGTTCGCGGTGGCCGCCGGGGTCGACGAGATCGTCGCGGTCGGCGTCAATTGCTGTGCACCCGATGACGTGCTCGGCGCTATCGCCATCGCCGATATCGGCAAGCCGATCATCGTCTATCCGAACAGCGGTGAGCGTTGGGACGGTCAGCGCCGTGCCTGGATCGGGCCGTCTCGGTTCTCCGCCCAGCTCGCATCACAGTGGGTAGCGGCGGGGGCTCGCATCGTCGGCGGGTGCTGCCGGGTGCGGCCCGCCGACATCGCCGAATTGGCCGAGGTGGTGACGTAAGTCCCGCGGTGAGATCTCAGGCGGTCTGCGCGGACAGCTTCCGGTACTCCAGAACGGTGTCGATGATCCCGTAGTCCTTGGCCTCTTCCGCGGTCAGGATCTTGTCCCGGTCGGTGTCCTTGCGGATCACCGAGGCGTCCTTGCCGGTGTGACGGGCCAGCGTGGTCTCCATCAGCGTGCGCATCCGCTCGATCTCGGCGGCCTGGATCTCCAGATCTGAGAACTGGCCCTGGATCACACCGGACAGCGACGGCTGGTGAATCAGCACCCGCGCGTTGGGCAACGCCATCCGCTTGCCCGGCGTCCCGGCGGCCAGCAGCACCGCCGCCGCCGATGCGGCCTGACCCAGGCACACCGTCTGGATGTCGGCCCGCACGTACTGCATGGTGTCGTAGATCGCCATCAGTGAGGTGAACCCGCCGCCGGGCGAGTTGATGTACATGGTGATGTCGCGGTCGGGATCCAGTGATTCCAGCACCAGCAGCTGCGCCATAATGTCGTTCGCCGACGCGTCATCGACCTGGACGCCGAGGAAGATGATGCGTTCCTCGAACAGCTTGTTGTACGGGTTGGATTCCTTGACGCCGAAGCTGGAGTGCTCGATGAACGACGGCAGGATGTAGCGCGCCTGCGGTTGGATCTGGGGATGCTGAGTACTCACTGGGCTTCTCCGTTGGTGATGTGGGTGGCGCGGGTGATGATGTGGTCGACGAACCCATATTCCAGGGCTTCGGGGGCGGTGAACCAGCGGTCGCGATCCGAATCCGCCTCGATGCGTTCGATGGGCTGCCCGGTGAATTCGGCGTTAAGCCGGAACATCTCCTTCTTGATGACGGCGAACTGCTCGGCCTGGATCGCGATGTCGGCCGCG
>DATKEW010000499.1:0-5466 GCA_035511785.1 Mycobacterium sp. | reverse complement strand
AAGGCGCTTCAGGAATTCGGCCGCTATCAAAGCGTCGTCTACAACCTGCCCAAGATGATTTCGCTGCTGGTCGAACCCTGGTACTCGCTGGTCGGGGAACGCGAGCAAGCACTGGCTCTGATGCGGGCGATCGTCTGCCAGCTGGCTTTTTCCCACGGCCCCGACCACGTGCAGATGGTTGTGGTCAGTTCGGATTTGGAGGAGTGGGACTGGGTCAAGTGGCTGCCGCACTTCGGTGACTCGCGACGTCAGGACGCAGCGGGTAACGCGCGGATGGTTTACGCCTCGGTGCGTGAATTCGCTGCTGAGCAGGCCGAATTATTCGCCGGCCGTGGCTCATTCACGCCTCGGCACGCCAGTTCCTCGGCGCAGACGCCGACACCTCACACGGTGATCATCGCCGATGCTGTGGATCCCCAATGGGAGTACGTGATCAGCTCCGAAGGTGTCGACGGGGTGACGTTCTTTGATTTGACCGGCTCGTCAATGTGGGCATCTGTCCCGGAGCGGACGTTGCGGTTTGACGACAAGGGCGTGATCGAGGCCCTGCCCCGCGACCGCGACACCTGGATGGTGATCGACGAGAAGCCCTGGTTCTTCGCCCTCACCGACCAGCTCAGCGCCGCGGAGGCAGAAGAGTTCGCGCAGAAGGTGGCGCGCTGGCGGATCGCGGAGGCCTACGAGGAGATCGGCCAGCGGGTAGCCCACATCGGCGCCCGGGACATCATGGCCTACTACGGGATTGACAACCCGGCCGACATCGACTTCGACGCCCTCTGGGGCAACCGCACCGACACGATGGGGCGGTCGCGGTTGCGGGCTCCGTTCGGGAACCGCTCCGACAACGGCGAGCTGCTGTTCTTGGACATGAAGTCCCTCGATGAGGGCGGCGATGGGCCACACGGAGTCATGTCCGGGACGACAGGGTCGGGTAAGTCGACGCTGGTGCGAACCGTGATCGAGTCGCTGATGCTCGGCCACCCGCCGGAGGAGCTGCAGTTCGTTTTGGCCGACCTCAAGGGTGGGTCCGCGGTCAAGCCCTTCGCCGGGGTCCCGCACGTATCGCGGATCATCACCGACCTTGAAGAAGACCAGGCCTTGATGGAGCGCTTCCTGGACGCGCTGTGGGGCGAAATCGCCCGCCGCAAGGCGGTATGCGACAACGCCGGTGTCGACGACGCCAAGGAGTACAACTCCGTGCGGTCCAGGATGCGCGCCCGCGGCCAAGACATGCCGCCGCTGCCGATGCTCGTGGTGGTCATCGACGAGTTCTACGAATGGTTCCGCATCATGCCGACCGCGGTCGACGTGCTGGACTCCATCGGCCGCCAGGGCCGCGCCTATTGGATTCACCTGATGATGGCCTCGCAGACCATCGAGAGCCGCGCCGAAAAGCTCATGGAGAACATGGGTTACCGCCTGGTGTTGAAGGCGCGTACCGCGGGGGCGGCACAGGCGGCGGGTGTGCCCAATGCGGTGAACCTGCCGGCGCAGGCCGGCCTTGGTTACTTCCGCAAGAGTCTCGAGGACATCATCCGATTCCAGGCCGAGTTCCTGTGGCGGGACTACTACCGCGGGGTCGACGTCGACGGCGAGGAAGCGGCCCAGTTGGTGCACAGCATCGATTACGTACGCCCGCAATTGTTCACCAACTCGTTCACCCCGCTCGAGGTGAGTGTGGGCGGACCGGATCTCGAGGCGGCAGCCGCCGAGTCGAATGGTGAGGTGCTCGAGGCGGAGGACGACGAGAGCGAGGACGAAGAGGGGATCAGGACGCCGAAGGTCGGGACGGTGATCATTGATCAGCTGCGTAAGATCCCGTTCGAGCCCTACCGATTGTGGCAACCGCCGCTGACCCAGCCCGTCGCCATTGACGAGTTGGTCAACCGTTTCCTCGGCCGCCAGTGGCAGCAGGACTACGGCTCCGCCAGGAATCTGGTGTTCCCGATTGGGATCATCGACCGCCCGTTCAAGCACGACCAGCCACCGTGGTCGGTCGACACCTCCGGGCCTGGCTCGAACGTCCTGATCCTGGGCGCTGGCGGTGCGGGCAAAACCACGGCACTGCAGACATTGATCTGCTCCGCCGCCCTGACCCATACTCCCGACCAGGTTCAGTTCTACTGCCTGGCCTACAGCGGCACCGCGTTGACGACCGTCGCACGTTTTCCTCACGTGGGTGAGGTAGCCGGTCCGACAGATCCTTATGGTGTGCGCCGTACGGTGGCCGAACTGCTGGCGCTGGTGCGGGAGCGCAAACGCAGCTTCCTCGAATACGGAATCGCCTCGATGGATGTGTTCCGGCGCCGCAGGTTCGGCGGTGAGCCCGGCCCGGTGCCCAATGACGGGTTCGGCGATGTCTATCTGGTGATCGACAACTACCGGGCATTGGCCGAGGAAAACGAGGTGCTGATCGAGCAGGTGAATCTGATCATCAACCAGGGGCCCTCATTCGGGGTCCATGTGGTGGTCACCGCCGATCGGGAATCCGAGCTGCGCCCGCCGGTGCGGAGCGGTTTCGGTTCCCGGGTCGAGTTGCGACTGGCCGCGGTGGAAGACGCCAAGTTGGTTCGTTCCCGGTTCGCCAAGGATGTTCCGGTCAAGCCGGGACGCGGCATGGTTGCGGTCAACTATGTCCGACTCGACAGCGACCCGCAGGCGGGTTTGCACACCTTGGTGGCACGGCCTGCGCCGGCCAGCACAGCCGACAACGTTTTCGAGTCCGACAGCATCGTCGAAGCGGTCAGCCGGCTCGCGAGCGGACAGGCGCCGCGAGTACGCCGTCTGCCCGCGCGGTTCGGGGTGGAACAGGTGCGCGAGCTGGCTGCCCGGGACGCCCGCCAAGGCGTTGGTGTGGGCGGAATTGCCTGGGCGATATCGGAATTGGACCTGCAGCCGGTCTATCTGAATTTCGCCGAGAATGCGCACTTGATGGTGACGGGCCGTCGCGAATGTGGGCGGACCACGACGCTGGCCACCATCATGTCCGAAATCGGCCGGTTGTATGCGCCAGGAGCCAGCAGCGCACCGACGCCGCGGGCGGGGCAGCCCTCTGCACAGGTCTGGCTCGTCGACCCGCGCCGTCAGCTGCTGACCATACTGGGCCCGGAGTATGTCGAGAAGTTTGCCTACAACCTCGACGGCGTGCAGGCGATGATGGGTGAGCTGGCAGCGCTCCTGGCCAGCCGCCAGCCTCCGCCCGGTCTGTCCGCGGAAGAGTTGTTGTCGCGGTCGTGGTGGAGCGGTCCGGAGATCTTCTTGATCGTCGACGACATCCAACAGCTGCCGCCGGGCTTCGATTCGCCGCTGCATCAGGCTGCTCCCTGGGTGACCAGGGCCGCCGACGTCGGCTTGCACGTGCTGGTGACGCGTACCTTCGGCGGCTGGTCTTCAGCGGGCAGCGACCCGATTCTGCGGGCACTGCATCAGGCGAATGCGCCGTTGCTGGTGATGGACGCCGACCCCGACGAGGGCTTCATCCGCGGCAAGATGAAGGGTGGTCCGCTGCCCCGTGGCCGAGGCCTGCTGATGGCCGAGGACACCGGTGTGTTCGTACAGGTAGCGGCGACCGAGCTGCGCAAGTAGGCGACTGGTGCTGCGCGGGGGTGGACCGGGTTGGACCGGGATCAGCCCCAGCGCAGCGGCAATGACTTGAGCGCGAAGGACTTTGACGGGAATGCGATTTCGGGGACATAGTCCGTAGGCGCCTGGAAGTCGGGGATTTGCTTGAGCCACTCTCCGACGATCACGGTCAGTTCTATCCGCGCCAGATGAGAACCCAGGCAGCGGTGCGGTCCGCCGCCGAATCCCCAGTGCCGGTGCACTTTTCCGTCCAAGACCAAGTCGTCGGTAGACCACTCGTCGCTGCCGTCGCGGTTGATCGCGGCCATGCACAAGCGGACCTGCGAGCCCGGCGGTAGCGTCATGCCGCCGACGTTGACGAACTCGGTGACGATCCGGGGCGCCACCGGCGCCGGTGGCTGCAGTCGAATGATCTCTTCGATGAAAACCCTTATTTGCCTGGGGTTATCGCGAAGCTCGCCGCGCAACTGCGGTCTGCGTGCCAATTCGAACAGAGAAAACCCGATGATCGCCGTCACCGTGTCCAGACCCGCCAGGATCAACAGGTGACTCATGCCCAGCAGCTCGATATCGGTGAAGTCGCCCGGGCCGGTCATCACCCGTGACAACATGTCCGAGCCCGGGTTCTCCCGGCGTTGTCGGATCGCCTTGGCGAGGTATTCCAACAGTTCGACCTGCCCAGCCGCGACCTCGGCCATGGTGATGTATTCCTTGTCACCCACGATGGCGTCTTTCCAGGCGATCAGTTGGTCACGATCCTCCAACGGCAGGCCGTAGAGGTCGAGGAAAGCCTGAAAAGGGTAGAGCCTGGCGAAATCTGCCATGACCTCGCACTTGCCCTGGCCGGCGAGGGCCCCGATCATCTCGGTCGCGTGCCGCTGCAACACCGGCCGGGATTTACTCAGCCCGGTCGGGCTGAAATAGGGCTGCAGGATTTTGCGGTAACGGGTGTGCTGGGGCGGGTCGAACGCCAGCGGGATCACCGGCAGCGGATCCGACGGCGGCTGCAGGATCGTTGACGAAAAGACCTTGGGATTGCGGAGCGCGGCAAGCACGTCCTCGCGTTGCGTCAGGTAATAGTAGCCATTCATGAACACCACGGGCCCGGCGTCGCGCAGCGTCTTCCATCCGACCCCCCGGTCTTCGGCCAACGGCAACTCGGAGTATTCAAGCCGCGGTAGGTAGAACGTGCCTGGCTGCCATCCGCCGAGAGTGCTCATGCGCTCTGATCTCCGCTTGTCTGTCTGGCTTTTTGTTTCCCAGTCGCCGACGCAGCCAGGCCGGGCTTGGAGCTTTGTCGTCACCGGTTGCAGGTGGCACACCAATATCGCATGTGTGTGAAAGACGCACCAATCCGGCCGGCGGGCGACTATCTGGTTCAACTGGGCGGCCGCGAGCGGTAAGAAATCTTCTAGACTTTAGCGACCGACTGATCTACCCATCGATCAGTCAAGTCCGATCCGGCGTGTTCCGTGGTGCCGTCGGGGGAGGAAACCTTGTGAGGGTTCGTCTCGAAAAGCCGAAATGCGTGGGCCACGCCCAGTGTTATGCCGTCGATCCAGACCTGTTCCCCATCGACGAGTCGGGCTATTCGATCCTCGACGAGCGCGAAGTGCGGCCCGAGGATGTGCAGTTGACGCGCGACGGCGTGGCGTCGTGTCCGGAAATGGCGCTGATCATCGAGGAGGACTGACGGGCGCGACTTTGTCGCGGATTTGTCGCCCACTCCCCGGTTGCTGCTGGGCCGAACCGAGAAGCAAACGACGGATGAACAACTGGTTGCCGGAAATGAACAGTGGCTGGCCTGGAATGAACAGTGGTTGGCCTGGAATGAATAGTTGGCATCGGCGGTCGGCGTGTCCGCGATGACCAACTAATGTCTTT
>DATKEW010000498.1:0-12296 GCA_035511785.1 Mycobacterium sp. | reverse complement strand
CAGAGCTGCACCCTCAGGCCCGAGCGCGCGGTGGCGGCCAGATCGGAGGCCATCACGTACGCGGCGCCCCGGTAGAACGCGAATTGGGAGAGCAGCATCCGACCGTGGCGGATCGGCACGAGCTCGGGCACGCGGGTCTTCGCCTGCTCCTTCAGCAACGCAATCGGATCGGCCCGGTCGGGCAGCCCCTCCCAGGTCGCATGGGCGGCGCGTGGAATTTCCGCGCGCTCCGCCCTGCCGCGAGCCGCGTGCTCGTCGGCGGAGAGGTGCGGCATCGCCCACTCCCGCGCGACCGTGGATGTTCCGCCTACGGTGGCCATCGCCGTCTTCCGTCCACTCCCTCGGCATTCATCGTGCCACGGCCGTCTGGGACGTGCCGTTCGGATCCTCGCCAGTCCAGCCGACGCACGTCGGCGTGCCTCGCTGCAATCACGGCTCTTCGCGGCGGCGAAGACGGAGCAGGCTGCGGCGCAGCGACCCCGGTGACTCATGCTGCGCGCGACGTCTTCGCTAACATGTGAATTCCTGGGACTTTCAGGGCCGCAGCAACGCGCTGCGCGGCATCGAGCGAAAGGGATGACGTGCCGCAGGCACCCGTCGAGGCCGTTGGCTTCCGGGCCGAGCGGCGACTCCCAGCCGCTTCCCCGGCTAGACCGGCGTCATCAACGCCATCCCGATAACCGAGCCCGCCATGAACGTCACCGTCATCGTCGTCAGCGTGCTGGCCATCGCGGTGCTCATCTTCGGCAACGCGGTATTCGTCGCGGCCGAATTCTCGCTGACCGCGCTGGACCGCAGCACGGTCGAGGCCAACGCCCGCAGGGGCGGCCGCCGGGACCGCCTCATCCAACGCGCCCAGAACAGGCTGTCGTTCCAGCTGTCGGGTGCCCAGCTCGGCATTTCGATCACCACGCTGGTGACCGGTTACCTGACCGAACCCATGGTGGCCGATCTGCCGCATCCGTGGTTTGACGCAATCGGGATTGCCGACCGGGTGGGCGACGCGATCATGGCGTTTCTGGTGATGGTGCTCGTGACGTCGGTGTCGATGGTGTTCGGTGAACTGGTCCCGAAATATCTCGCGGTGGCGCGCCCCCTGTCGACGGCGCGCGCCGTCGTGGCCGCCCAGCTGCTGTTCTCGCTGCTGCTCACCCCGGCGATCCGATTGACCAATGGCGCGGCGAACTGGATTGTTCGCGAGCTGGGCATCGAGCCCGCCGAGGAGCTCCGGTCGGCCCGCTCACCGCAGGAACTGGTGTCGCTGGTGCGTTCCTCGGCGCGCAGCGGCGCCCTGGATCCCGCCACCGCCGCTCTGGTGCGGCGATCGTTGCAGTTCGGTGCCCTCACCGCCGAGGAGCTGATGACGCCGAGGTCGAAGATCGTCGCGCTGCAAACCGACGACACGGTCAGCGACCTGATTGCCACTGCGGCCGAGTCCGGGTTCTCGCGCTTCCCCATCGTCGACGGCGATCTCGACGAGACCATCGGGATCGTGCACGTCAAGCAGGTGTTCAAAATTCCGCGGGGCGATCGGGCGCACACCCTGCTGGCCACCGTCGCCCAACCGGTTCCGGTGGTGCCGTCAACGCTGGACGGTGACGCCGTGATGGCTGAGATCCGTGCCAACAGCCTGCAGACCGCGATGGTCGTCGACGAATACGGCGGCACCGCGGGCATCGTGACCGTCGAGGATTTGATCGAAGAGATCGTGGGAGACGTCCGCGATGAACACGACGACGCCACGCCGGATGTGGTGGCGGCCGGCGGTGGCTGGCGGGTGTCGGGTTTGCTGCGTATCGACGAGGTGGCCGCCGCCACCGGGTATCGAGCCCCCGAAGGGCCATACGAGACGATCGGCGGTCTGGTGCTGCGGGAACTCGGTCACATCCCGGTGCCCGGTGAAACGGTCGAGCTGACCGCGTTGGACCCGGATGGCCTGTTGGACGCCGGGATGCGCTGGCAGGCGATGGTGGTTGCCATGGACGGTCGCCGGATCGATTTACTCGAGCTGACCGAACTGGGCAGTCATGCGCACACGGTCGCGGGAGCGGGCCACTGATGGACGACACGCTCGGAGTGGTGCTGGCGATCCTGCTGATCGGGGCGAACGCGTTCTTCGTGGGTGCGGAATTCTCGCTGATCTCGGCCCGGCGTGACCGCCTCGAGGCGTTGGCCGAGCAGGGCAAGGCGAGAGCGGTCACCGTGATCCGTGCCGGTGAGCAGCTGTCGTCCATGCTGGCCGGCGCCCAGTTGGGCGTCACGGTGGCGTCGCTCCTGCTGGGCCGGATCGGCGAGTCAGCGGTCGCCAACCTGTTGCGGACGGCGTTTGGGCTGATCGATATGCATCCGGCGCTGCTGCACACGCTGTCGTTCGCGATCGCGCTGGCGGTTGTGGTGACGCTGCATGTGCTGCTGGGCGAGATGGTGCCCAAGAACATCGCGCTGGCCGGCCCGGAACGGACCGCGATGCTGCTGGTCCCGCCCTATCTGGTCTACGTGCGCGCCGCCCGACCGTTCATCGTGTTCTACAACAAATGCGCCAACGCGATACTGCGCACGCTGGGTGTGGAGCCCAAGGACGAGCTCGACATCACGGTCTCGCCCACCGAGCTCAGCGAGTTGATCGCCGAATCGGTGTCTGAAGGCCTGCTGGATCCCGAGGAGCACACCTGGCTGACCCGCGCGCTGCAGATCGGCAACCGGGTGGTCGGCGATGTGGCGGTCCCGCTCGCCGATGTGCGGGCGGTGCCGGTGGCCGCACCGGGCTCCGGGCCGCTGGTCGGCGCCGTCGAACGCGCCTTGGCCCAGACCGGCTACTCCCGGTTTCCTGTTGCGGCACTCGACGGGAAGTTCATCGGCTACCTGCACATCAAGGACGTCCTGACGCTCAGCGACGATCCGGCGACCGTGATCGATCTGGCGTTGGTGCGCCCGTTGCCGCGGGTACCGGCACCGTTGCCGCTGGCCGACGCGTTGTCGCGGATGCGCCGCAGTAACAGCCATCTGGCACTGGTGACTGACGGCAGTGGTGATGGCGGCGCCGTGATCGCGATGGTGGCGATGGAGGATCTGGTCGAGGACCTGGTTGGTAGCATGCGCGACGCATAGTCGAACTCGACGCGGGCCGTCCGACGAAGAGCGCAGCCCTTGGCCCGTATGATTGAGCGGCTGCCAGTGCAAACACGTGCTGACAGGCTCAGGTTTTGGGCCGGCGGTGCATGCGTTGCCAGAAAGCGGTTCGCAAGGTCCGCCCGGGCGCCATGAGCGGAGCTGTTCGCGCGCCTGACCTGCGATTGCGGGGCGTGTAGATACGCTCGTTCGGGCCGCCGGCCGGTAGGCTGACGAAGTAGCCAGTGGGGCCGACGAGGCCATTATGGAGGAGAAAGATGACTGATCGCGTGTCGGTGGGGAACTTGCGCGTCGCCCGAGTGCTCTACGACTTCGTGAACAACGAGGCCCTGCCTGGCACCGATATCGATCCGGACAGCTTCTGGGCGGGAGTGGACAAGGTCGTCACCGACCTCACCCCGCAGAACCAGGATTTGCTGAAGCGCCGCGACGAGTTGCAGGCCCAGATCGACAGGTGGCACCGGCAACGGGTGATCGCGCCCTTGGACCCGGAGGCTTATCGCGAGTTCCTCACCGAAATCGGATATCTGCGGCCCGAACCCGATGACTTCACGATCACCACATCCGGGGTCGACGCCGAGATCACCACGACGCCCGGCCCGCAGTTGGTCGTGCCGGTGACGAATGCGCGGTTTGCGCTCAATGCGGCCAACGCCCGCTGGGGTTCCCTCTACGACGCCCTCTACGGCACCGATGTCATCCCGGAAACCGAGGGCGCCGAGCAGGGCGCCAGCTACAACCAGGTCCGCGGCGACAAGGTGATCGCCTACGTACGCGAGTTTCTCGATGAGGCGGCGCCGCTGGCGTCGGGTTCGTGGGCAGACGCGACGGGCTTGAGCATCGTCGACGGGCAGCTGCAGATCGCCCTCGATGCGGATTCCACCGGATTGGCCAGCCCGGAGAAGTTCGTCGGGTACAGCGGCGAGCTCGGCTCCCCCGACTGGTCGGTACTGCTGGTCAACCACGGGCTGCACATCGAGATCCTGATCGACCCCGAGTCGCCCATCGGCAAGACCGACCGCGCCGGCGTCAAGGACGTCGTCCTGGAGTCGGCGGTGACCACGATCATCGACTTCGAGGACGCCGTGGCCGCCGTCGACGCCGACGACAAAACCCGCGCCTACCGCAACTGGCTGGGCCTGAACAGGGGCGACCTGTCCGCGCAGGTCGACAAAGACGGCGACACGTTCACCCGGGTGCTCAACCAGGACCGCCAGTACACCACCCCCGACGGCGGCGAGCTGGTATTGCCCGGACGCGCGCTGCTGTTCGTCCGCAACGTCGGCCACCTGATGACCAATGACGCCATCGTCGACGCCGACGGCAACGAGGTGTTCGAAGGCATCATGGATGCGCTGTTCACCGGCCTGTGCGCGGTTCACGGACTCAGAACCGGCGACGCCAATGGGCCTTTGGCGAACAGCCGCACCGGGGCCATTTACATCGTCAAGCCGAAGATGCACGGTCCCGACGAGGTCGCGTTCACCGCCGAGCTGTTCAGCCGCGTCGAAGATGTGCTCGGCTTGCCCCAGACGACCATCAAAGTGGGCGTCATGGACGAGGAGCGGCGCACGACCGTGAACTTGAAGGCGTGCATCAAGGCCGTCGCCGACCGGATCGTGTTCATCAACACCGGTTTTCTGGACCGCACCGGGGACGAGATCCACACCTCAATGGAGGCCGGTCCGATGGTGCGCAAGGGCACCATGAAGAATCAGCCCTGGATTCTGGGCTACGAGGACAACAACGTAGACACCGGTCTGGCGGCCGGTTTCGCCGGCCACGCCCAGATCGGCAAGGGCATGTGGACCATGACGGAGCTGATGGCCGACATGGTCGAGCAGAAAATCGGCCAACCCCGCGCCGGCGCCAGCACGGCCTGGGTGCCCTCGCCCACCGCGGCCACGCTGCACGCGCTGCACTACCACAAGGTCGACGTCGTCGCGGTGCAGGAAGAACTAGCCGGCAACAAGCGCACCACCATCGACCAGCTGCTCACCATTCCGCTGGCCAAGGAACTGGCCTGGGCCTCCGAGGAGATTCGCGAGGAGGTCGACAACAACTGCCAGTCCATCCTCGGCTATGTGGTGCGCTGGATCGACCAGGGTGTCGGTTCGTCAAAGGTTCCCGACATCCACAACGTGGCGCTCATGGAGGACCGCGCCACGCTGCGGATCTCCAGCCAGCTGCTGGCCAACTGGCTGCGCCACGGCGTGATCACCAGCGAGGATGTCCGGGCAAGCCTGGAACGCATGGCCCCGATGGTGGATCAGCAGAACGCCGGGGACGCGGCCTATCAGCCGATGGCGCCCAACTTCGACGACAACATCGCATTCCAGGCCGCCCAAGAGCTGATCTTGTCCGGAGGGCAGCAGCCCAACGGTTACACGGAGCCGATCCTGCATCGGCGCCGCCGTGAATTCAAGGCCCACGCCGGTGCCTCATAACTGTTCGACATGCGGTAATGCGTCTTATGACTAGACTCAGCGCCGAGTTCAACACCGGTATAACGACGAGTCGACGCAAAGGCGGAGGGCATCGGTATGGGTAGGCACAGCATGCCCGGCCCCGAAGACTCCGTCGACGAGCCGTCTGATGAATCCGCCGCGGACGATCTGTACTCCGACGACGACTCAGGCCGTCATCTGAAGGCCGGCGTCGGCGGCCCAACTGACTCACCGCGCGGCTTCAGCGACTACCTGAGCTCCTCCGACGAGGGTCACTACGCCGACGAGGAGCACTTCCCGCCCGGCGACGACCCCTACCCCGCGGACGACGCCTTCACGGCCGATGCTGCCGACGAATACCCGGAATTTCCGCCCCGGCCGGCAAGCGCGGCGGGCAGCGAGCCGCGGACAACACCGCCGCCGGTACCCCCCGGCGGCGACCGGGGACTCGGTGATTGGCGGGGCGGTCACCGCAGCGGCGGCGGACGCCGAGGAGTCAGCATCGGCGTGATCGTTGCCCTCGTCGCCGTCGTGGTGGTGGTGGGCACGGTGATCCTGTGGAGTTTCTTCGGTGACGCGCTGTCCAACCGCTCGCACACGGCCGCCGCGCGCTGTGTCGGAGGCAAAGAGGCGGTGGCGGTCATCGTCGACCCCTCGCTCGCCGATCAGGTGCAGCAGTTCGCGGAAAGCTACAACTCATCGGCAGGCCCGGTCGGCGACCACTGCATGCAGGTCAACGTCAAACCGGCCGGCTCCGACGCCGTCGTCGCCGGCTTCATCGGCAAGTGGCCGGCCGACCTGGGCGGCCAGCCGGCGTTGTGGATCCCGGGCAGCTCGATCTCAGCCGCGCGGCTCGCCGCGGCCGCGGGCCAGAAAACGATCAGCGACAGCCGTTCACTGGTGACGTCACCGGTCATGCTGGCCGTTCGGCCCGAGCTCCAGCAGGCCCTCGCCAACCACAGCTGGGCGACACTGCCCGGCCTGCAAGCCAACCCGAACGCGTTGGCCGGCTTGAACTTGCCGGCATGGGGATCGCTGCGGCTGGCACTGCCGACGAACGGCAACAGCGACTCCGCGTATTTGGCCGGCGAGGCGGTGGCAGCCGCGTCGGCGCCCGCCGGTGCGCCGCCAACCCAGGGCACCGGCGCGGTGCGCACCTTGACGGGCGCACAACCCAAGCTGGCGGACAACTCGCTGACGGAGGCGATGAACACGCTGCTCAAGCCCGGTGACGTGGCGACTTCGCCGGTGCATGCGGTAGTCACCACCGAGCAACAGCTGTTCCGGCGCGGCCAGTCGCTGTCAGATGCCAAGAACACATTGGGATCGTGGCTACCGCCCGGGGGGGCCGCCGTCGCCGACTATCCCACCGTGTTGCTCAGCGGCTCGTGGCTGTCACACGAGCAGACCTCGGCGGCCAGCGAGTTCGCCCACTTCATGCGCAGGCCCGAGCAACTCGCGAAGCTGGCCAAAGCCGGTTTCCGGGTCAACGGCGTCAAACCGCCGAGCAGCGCGGTGACCAGTTTCGCGGCGCTGCCCGCCACCCTGTCGGTGGGTGACGACGCGATGCGCGCCACGCTGGCCGACGCCATGTCCACGCCGTCGAGTGGCCTGGCCGCGACGATCATGCTCGACCAGTCGCTGCCCACCGACGACGGCGGGAAAACCCGGCTGGCCAACGTGGTCGCGGCGCTCAACGACAGGATCAAGGCGCTGCCGCCCACCGCTGTCTTGGGGCTGTGGACTTTCGACGGCCACGAGGGTCGGTCAGAGGTTGCGGCCGGGCCGCTCTCCGACCCCGTCAACGGCCAGCCCCGCTCGGCGGTACTGACGGCGGCACTCGACAAGCAATACTCATCGGCCGGCGGTGCCGTGTCGTTCACCACGCTGCGGTTGATCTACCAGGAGATGCAGGCTAAATACATTGCCGGACAAACGAATTCGATATTGGTGATCACTGCGGGGCCACACACCGACCAAACCCTGGACGGGGCGGGGTTGCAGGATTTCATCCGCAAAGCCGCCGACCCGGCGAAACCGATCGCGGTCAACGTCATCGACTTCGGGGCCGACCCGGACCGGGCAACCTGGGAAGCCGTCGCCCAGCTCAGCGGCGGCGGCTACCGGAACCTGCCGACGTCGGCCTCCCCTGACCTCGCCACGGCAATCAACCAATACTTGGGCTAGAGGTCCACCGCCGCGCCAGTTCCAACATTCTGTTATGTCACACCTCGGGAATACCATCGTGAGCGCCACCGGAGGAGGGGCAATGCGCATCGTTTTCACTCCGGACCCGCAGCTGTACCCGTTCGAGTCGCGCTGATTCGACAGCTCGCGCGGCCGCATCCATTACGTCGACGAGGGAGACGGGCCGCCGATCCTGTTCTGCCACGGCAACCCGACGTGGAGCTTCCTGTACCGCGACATCATCGTCGCGCTGCGCGACCGCTTCCGTTGCATCGCAGCGGATTATCTCGGTTTCGGGCTCTCCGAGCGTCCCGAGGGATTCGGCTACAAAATCGATGAGCACGCCCGCGTGGTCGGCGAGTTCGTCGATCACCTCGGCCTGGACGGCTACCTGACCATGGGCCAAGACTGGGGTGGGCCGATCGGCATGTCGGTCGCTGTCGAGCGTGCCGACCGGGTGCGCGGCGTCGTGCTGGGCAACACGTGGTTCTGGCCGGCGGACACATTTGGGACGAAGGCCTTCAGCAAGGTGATGTCCAGTCCCCCAATGCAGTACGCGATTCTGCAGCACAATTTCTTCGTCGAGCGGCTGATCCCCGCGGGAACCCGGCACCGGCCGAGCGCGGCGGTGATGGAGCACTAGCGGGCCGTGCAACCTAACGCCGAGGCGCGAAAAGGCGTGGCCGAGATGCCCAAGCAGACCTTGGCCGCTCATCCCCTGCTGGACCGGCTTGCCGCGGAGGTGCCGGCCAAGCTGGGTGCCAAACTCGCGCTGTTGGCGTGGGGTATGAAGGACGAAGCATCCAGGCCCGGCCCGACAACCGCGCGGATGCGTGCAACTTTTCCCGATCACGTGCTTGTCGAGCTACCCACGGCCAAGCACTTCATCCAGGAGGATGACCCCGACCGGATCGCCGCGGCGATCATCGATCGCTTCGGCTGACAGATCAAGAGCCGCCTCAGGCTGGTTTACACAAATGCCTCCACCGGCGGGCATGAGCAGACCAGGTTGCGGTCGCCGTAGGCGCCGTCGATGCGGCGCACCGGCGGCCACACTTTGGGCCGGAATGCCTTGCCGAGCGGATAGGCAGCCTCTTCGCGGGTGTACGGGTGGTCCCAGTCGGAGACGACCAGGCACTCGGCGGTGTGTGGTGCGCCCCGCAGGGGATTGTCTTCAACAGGCCACAGCCGGGCCGCTACTTTATCGATCTCGCCGCGGATGGCGATCATGGCCTCGCAGAAGGCGTCGACTTCGGTCAGGCTCTCACTTTCGGTGGGTTCCACCATCAGCGTGCCGGCGACCGGGAAGCTCATGGTCGGCGCGTGAAAACCGTAGTCCGCCAACCGTTTTGCGACGTCGTCAACGGTCACGCCGGTCGACTTGGTGATCCCACGTAGGTCCAGGATGCACTCGTGGGCGACCATGCCGTTCTCGCCGGTGTACAGAACCGGGAAGTACTCGTCGAGCCGTCGGGCAATGTAGTTGGCCGAAGCGATCGCGGTGAGCGACGCCGCCCGCAGGCCGTCGGCGCCCATCATGCGGATGTAGGCCCACGTGATCGGCAGGATCGAGGCGGACCCGTAGGGAGCCGATGACACCGGTTGGCCGCCGGGCAGCTCCGGGGCGTAAGGGTGCCCCGGCAGGAACGCGGCCAGATGCGAGCGTGCCGCCACCGGACCGACGCCCGGGCCACCGCCGCCGTGCGGTATGCAGAACGTCTTGTGCAGGTTCAGATGGCTGATGTCGCCGCCGAACCTCCCCGGCCGGGCCAGGCCCACCAGCGCGTTGAGGTTGGCGCCGTCGACGTAGACCTGGCCACCGGCGTCGTGCACGGCCGCGCAGATCTCGGCGATGTCGTGCTCGTACACGCCGTGCGTCGACGGATAGGTGATCATCAACGCCGCCAGCCGGTCCGCATGCTCGGCCACCTTGGCTCGCAGATCATCGAGGTCGACGTCGCCGTTGTCGCGGCAGGCCACCACGGCCACCCGCAGCCCGGCCAACGCCGCCGACGCGGCGTTGGTGCCGTGCGCGCTGGACGGGATGAGGCAGATGTCGCGGTGCGGTTCGCCGCGGCTGGCGTGATAGTCGTGGATCGCCAACAGGCCCGCGTACTCGCCCTGCGAGCCCGCGTTGGGTTGCAGCGAGACCGCGTCGTAGCCGGTGATCTGCACCAGCCAGCTCTCCAGGTCGGCGATGACACGGCGCAACCCCGGGCTGTCGGATGCCGGGGCGAAGGGATGCAGGCGCGCGAATTCCGGCCAGGTAATCGGTTCCATCTCGACGGCGGCGTTGAGTTTCATCGTGCACGACCCGAGCGGAATCATGCTGCGGTCCAAGGCGATATCCTTGTCGGCCAGCGCGCGCAGGTAGCGCATCATCGCCGTTTCGGTGCGGTATTGCGTGAAGGCGGGATGGGTGAGGAACTCCGATGTGCGGGTCTCGATATCGGTGCGGGCCGGTTCGGTGGCCGTTGCCCCGAACGCGTCCAGGACGATCGCGACGTGTTCGGCGGTGGTGGCTTCGTCGCAGGCCACCAAAACATGATCGGCGTCGACGCGCCACAAGTTGACACCCTTCGCCTTGGCCGCGGCCAGCACCTCGTCGGCGCGTCCGGGGACCTGCGCCAACACGGTGTCGAAGAACTTCTCGTGCACCAGCGCATCGCCAAGTCCGGCGGCGATGGTCTCGGCGTGGGAACGCACCCGGCGCGCGATCGCGGTCAGGCCGTCGGCGCCGTGGTAGCTGGCGTACATCGCGGCCATCACCGCCAGCAGCACCTGTGCGGTGCAGATGTTGCTGGTCGCCTTGTCGCGGCGGATGTGCTGCTCGCGGGTTTGCAGCGCCAGCCGGTAGGCCGGGGACCCGTCGGCATCCACTGACACCCCGACCAGCCGACCCGGCAGCTGACGGGCATGCTTGGCGTGCACGGCCAGGTATCCGGCATGCGGACCGCCGAATCCCATTGGCACACCGAATCTTTGGGTGGTGCCGAACGCGACGTCGGCGCCGATCTCGCCGGGTGGCGTGATCAGCGTCAGGGCCAACAGGTCGGCGCCGACGGCGACCAGTGCGCCGCGGTCATGCACTTGCGCCACCAGAGCCGACCAGTCCGTGATCCGGCCGCTGGCCCCGGGTAGCTGGGTGATGACGCCGAAGAACTCGCCATCGGGCAGGCCGTCGCGCAAATCGGTGGTCACGATCTCGATGCCCAACGGCTTGGCGCGGGTGGTCAGCACAGCGGCGGTCTGGGCGAATACATCGGCGTCGACAGCCAGCCGGTTGGCCGCGCCGCGAGCCGCCCGGTGCATCAACGTCATGGCCTCGGCGGCCGCGGTGCCCTCGTCGAGCATCGACGCGTTGGCAACCTCCAGGCCGGTGAGGTCGGCGACTATCGTCTGGTAGTTCAGCAGCGCTTCCAGCCGGCCCTGACTGATCTCGGGCTGGTAGGGCGTGTAGGCGGTATACCAGGCCGGGTTCTGCATGATGTTGCGCAACAGCACCGGCGGCGTGAGCGTGTCGTAGTAGCCCTGCCCGATCATCGAAACGGCCACGGTGTTGGTGTCGGCCAGCGCCCGCAGCTCAGCCAGCGCCTCGGTCTCGCTGGCGGCCGGTGGCAACGCGTCCAGACCCGGCGCGGCGCCGCTGTCGGTGAGCTCGTCGAAAATGCCGGTCGGGACCGCCTTGGCCGCCAGCTCGTCGAGCGAATCGACACCGATGACGGCAAGCATGGCCGCGACGGCCGGGCTGTCCGGGCCGATGTGCCGGGCTGCGAAGGATGATTGGTCGGGCACTGGCGAACTCCTGACACGGGCAGAGGGACTAGCGGCCCTCTCCCTCTGTCTTCACCCGGTCGCCGGGTGCCTGAGAGATTCGGCGCCGGTACTTTCTGCGGCGCCTTTCCCCATCGGCGAGCGCGACCCTCGCGGTCGCACCACTTTCCAGAGGCATCGTTATCTTGCGCGGTCCGGGTGCCTGAGAGGTTAGCGGAGAGGTGTTGCTCCTTCGGCGTCCGTGACTGGCAATCACGGAACTCTCCCGCACGAGGGCGATGCGCAGCCCAGTCTACGCGGCCGTCTCCAGTTGGCCGCGAGCGTGCGTGTTTGTGCAATGACACGCCGTGAAGCGTGTACAACCGCGCACGCTCCCGGCGGGGGCAGGTGGGGTGAAGCTAACCGATTTTGCGGTCGCGATGCTTGCGCCGGGACGCCAGCTCGTCTTCCGGAGTGTCAATCGACTCGCCGCCGTCGGCGCGCTCACCATGGAAATCGGCGATGATGCCGGTCAGCTCACGCATCGCGCCGGACACCGCGATGCCGAACACGCCCTGTCCGCCCTGCAGCAGGTCGACGACCTCTTCGGCCGACGTGCACTCGTAAACCGTGGTGCCATCGGAGAACAAGGTGATGTTGGCCAGATCCTGGACGCCACGCTGGCGCAAATGGTCGACCGCGACGCGGATGTTGTGCAGCGAGATTCCGGTGTCGAGCAAGCGCTTGACGATCTTGAGAACCAGGATGTCCTTGAAGGAG
>DATKEW010000497.1:0-2535 GCA_035511785.1 Mycobacterium sp. | reverse complement strand
ACTGGTTTTCACCAATCGGGTGGAACTTCTCAAGCTCGCTGTGATCCTGGCGCTGTGGGCCGCAGTCGCCGGCGCGTTCGTGTCGGTGCTCTACCGCCGGCAAAGCGATGCTGATCAGTCCCGGGTGCGTGACCTGAAGCTGGTCTACGACCTGCAGCTGGATCGGGAAATTTCGGCCCGCCGCGAATACGAGCTGACCGTGGAGTCCCAGCTGCGCCGCGAGCTCGCTTCCGAGCTGCGCGCTCAGGCTGCCGACGACGTGGCCGCGCTGCGCGCGGAGCTGGCCGCGTTGCGGACCAGCCTGGAGATCCTGTTCGACATCGACCTACAGGACCGGCCGGCGCTGGAGACACTCGAGACGGAGGCGCCACCCGCACATGCCTACAGCGACTGGGCCCGTAATGGCGAGAGCGCCGATTGGGTGTCCAGCGACCGGGTGACGTCTGCCCACCAGGACAACCCCCACGGCCGCACCGACAGCGGCGATGACAGCCGCGCCGACGAAGCCGCGATCATCGATGTGCCCGAGGAGCCGCTGTTGCCGCCGCGGCAGCCACCGCCCGCACCGGAACGTCCCCCGGGTCAATATGACGTCGCGCCTGAGGGCCCCTACGTGATCTCGCAAGAGCCCCCGTACATGGCCCCGCCGCCGGAGCCCGAGCCGCGATTCGAGCCCATTCACCCGCCACCACCACAACCGGTCCCACCACCGCCACAGCCGGCGCCCCCGGATCCGCAGCCCCAGATGCAGGAGTGGCAGCCGGTTGCCGACGACGGCCAGTGGCTACCACCGGGCGCACCGGGCAGCCACTGGGCCGGTGTCGACCCGCCCAATACAGCGGCCGCGTCGGGCGGCGGGCGGCGTTCCCGGCATTCCAACCCGGAAGTACCACTGGACGGCGCGCACGTCGAACCCGAGCCTTCCCGGCCTTACGGCGAGTCTGGTCGTCGGTCGCGGTCGCGGCACTCGGCGGAGTACCGCGACTATGGCTTGCCGAACTTCGCTGTGAACGAGCCCCCGCCTACACCACCACCCCCGCCGCCTATGCCACCGCCTGCTGCTGCAGCACCGCCACCCCAAATGGCGCCACCACCACCGCTCGAGCAAACGCCTCGGCACCGCGGCGCGGACCCGTTGGCGGAGGCACCGGACGACACAGGTGACAGCACGCCGTCCGGTGGTCAGTCGGTTGCCGACCTCTTGGCGCGGCTGCAGGTCGAGCCGTCTGGAGGCGGCCGGCGCCGTCGCCGGGAGGGCTGATCTGAGGGCTTCCTCACATTGGGTGCTGCCTCACCAATCGACTACAGTCTTAGTGACCGTCCGGTACCCGTTCGATGGGACTGGAACGAACGAAGAACTCAGTGAGGTCGTCTGCGATGGTGCAGCTCGACGGTTTGCGCCCGGCCAGGCTCAAGGTGGGCATCATCTCGGCCGGCCGGGTGGGCACCGCGCTGGGCGTCGCGCTGGAGCGCGCCGACCACGTCGTAGTGGCGTGCAGCGCCATTTCCCATGCATCGCGGCAGCGGGCGCAGCGTCGGCTGCCCGATACCCCGGTGGTCTCACCGCCGGATGTGGCCGCCGGCGCTGAGCTGCTGCTGTTGGCGGTTCCCGACAGCGAACTCGCCGGGCTGGTGTCCGGCCTGGCCGCGACTTCGGCGGTACGGCGTGGCACGATCGTGGCGCACACGTCCGGCGCCAACGGCGTCGGCATTCTCGCGCCACTGACGCCCGGCTGCATACCGCTGGCAATCCACCCGGCGATGACGTTCACCGGCTCCGACGAGGACATCGGCAGGCTGCGGGACGCCTGCTTCGGGATCACCGCGGCCGACGATGTCGGGTATGCGATCGGCCAGTCCCTGGTCCTGGAGATGGGCGGGGAGCCGTTTTGTGTCCGCGAGGACGCCCGTGTCCTCTACCACGCCGCTCTGGCACATGCCGGCAACCACATCGTGGCGGTGCTCGCCGATGCGCTCGAGGGGTTGCGCGCCGCGCTGCGCGGCACCGAACTGCTCGGCCAACAAACCGTCGACGACCAGCCGGGCGGCATCGCCGAACGCATCATCGGGCCTCTGGCCCGGGCGGCGCTGGAGAACACCCTGCAACGCGGCCAGGCCGCGCTCACCGGGCCGGTCGCACGCGGTGACGCGGCCGCCGTCGCCGAGCATCTGGCCGCACTGGCCCAGGTTGACCCGGAACTGGCCCAGGCGTACCGGGTCAACGCCCTGCGGACCGCCCAGCGCGCACATGCTCCCCAAGACGTAGTCGAGGTCTTGGCGAGATGAACCCGACGAACGACAGGCCGCCGGCCTTCAAGCTGGGCGAACTCAACCTCTACTCGGCGCCGCGCGATGTCACGGATGTCAGCCGCGCGTTGCGGCATACCGGCCGGCGGGTGATGTTGGTGCCCACGATGGGCGCGTTGCACGAAGGGCATCTGGCCCTGGTGCGCGCCGCCAAGCGAGTGCCCGGCTCGGTGGTTGTGGTGTCGATCTTCGTCAATCCGCTGCAGTTCGGTGCCGGTGAAGATCTCG
>DATKEW010000496.1:0-22134 GCA_035511785.1 Mycobacterium sp. | reverse complement strand
TCGCTGGTGCACCTCGGCCTCAAGCACTACTTCCTGGTGGACTTCCCGCAAGAGCCCGGTGCGCTGCGCCGGTTCCTCGACGCGGTGCTCGGACCCAACGACGACATCACCCTGTTCGAGTACGTCAAGCGCAACAACCGGGAGACCGGCGAGGCGCTGGTAGGCATCCAGCTGGGATCGTCGGCGGATCTCGAAGGTCTGCTGGAGCGGATGCGTACAACGGAAATCCACGTCGAAACCCTCCAGCCCGGTTCGCCGGCCTACCGGTACCTGTTGCTGTAGCCCGAAGGCCTCGAACGTCGAGTTGTCGGGCGGAAAGCGCAGGCAGAAAATGTGCCAACAAGTCGACGTTCGGCGCCGCTAGCGCGAGTAGGCCGTCAGGTATGGCGGCACCGGGGTAGTGGCGTCGAGGTCGTCGGCCGGCACCGGTGCTCCGGCCGACAGGCTCAGCGGCACCACCCCGGCCCAGTGCGGCAGCGCGCAATCTTGCGGCTCATCGACTGGCCCGCCGGTGCGTACCTTGGCTGAAACCTCGACGAGGTCAACCGCGAGCACAGCCGTTGCGGCGAGCTCGCGGGCATTCGGGGTCCTGCAGTCGGCGGCCCGGCCCGGAGCGATGTGATCGAGCAGCGAGTGCAGTGCCCGTAGCTTCTCCGCCGGGTCTTCGACAACGCGTGCATCGCCCACCACGACAACTGAGCGGTAGACCAGCGAATGGTGCAGGGCCGAGCGGGCCAGCACCAGCCCGTCGACGAGGGTGGCGGTGACGCAAACCGGCAGGCCCGACGGCGAAGCCTTGGCGGCGAGCATCGGGCCGCTGCCGGTGGAGCCGTGCAGGTAGAGGGTTTCGTCGAGGCGGGCGTGCGTCGTCGGCAAGACCACCGGCCTGCCGGCGCTGAGGTAGCCCAGGTGACAGATCAGGGCCTCATCCAGGATCCGATGCACGATTTCGCGGTCGTAGCGAGCGCGATCCCGATAGCGGGTGGGCGTTGTGCGCGGCGTGGGGTGGTATGCGGTTTCCAACGAATTGCCTTTGCTATTGTAATAGTACATAATAAGCTATGTGCCAGTACAATACAGCATAGCCGGGACGGGCGCGGAATCCATAGCCGCCAACGTCGAAGAGGCAATCTCGAACGGCGCGCTGGAGCCCGGCAACGCGCTGCCGCCGATCCGGGAGCTGGCTGCCCAGCTCGGTGTGAACGCCAACACCGCCGCCGCGGCCTACCGCCTCCTGCGCGACCGGGGGGCCGTCGAAACGGCGGGCCGGCGTGGCACGCGAGTGCGCCACCGCCCCGCGACCACACCGCGCTCGCTGCTCGGGCTTGACGTCCCTGCCGGCGTCCGCGATCTGTCGACCGGCAACCCGGATCCCGCTCTGCTGCCGCTGGCGGCCACCCCGCAGGTCACTCCCGTCGTCCGCCGCCCGGTGCTGTATGGGGAGCCGGCGATGCTGCCCGAGCTGGTCGACTACACCCGTGCTGCGCTGACCGCCGACCGCGTGCCCGCCGATCACCTCGCGGTGACCAGTGGCGCGCTGGATGGCATCGAACGGGCGCTCACCGCGCACCTGCGTCCGGGTGACCGGGTGGCCGTCGAGGATCCCGGCTGGGCCAACATGCTGGATCTGCTTGCCGCGCTGGGGCTTTCGGCCGAGCCGGTGCGGATCGACGACGACGGGCCGCTGGTTGCCGACGTCGCGCGGGCGCTGGGTCGCGGGGTGCGTGCGCTGCTTGTCACCAATCGCGCGCAGAACCCGACGGGTGCGGCGCTGTCCGCGGACCGCGCCGAGGCGCTACGCAGCGTGTTGGCCGACCGGTCCGACGAGGTGCTGGTTGTCGAAGACGATCACTGCGCGGGCATTTCTGGCGCTCCGCTGCGCACGTTGGCCGGATCGACCAGCCATTGGGCTTTCGTGCGGTCGGCATCCAAGGCTTACGGCCCCGACCTGCGGGTCGCCGTCCTGGCCGGAGACCACCGCACTGTCGAGCGGGTGCACGGCCGACAGCGGCTGGGGCCCGGCTGGGTGAGCCAGCTGCTGCAAGGACTCGCTGTCGGCTTGTGGTCGGACGCCGCCGCGACGCGGCTCATCCGCGAGGCCGAGCAGCAATACACCGGCACCCGCACGCGGTTGCGCACCGCCTTGGCCGAGCGTGAGGTCACCGCCTTCGGTCGGTCCGGGCTCAACCTGTGGATCCCGGTGCCGGATGAGACCGTCGCGATCACTCGGCTGCTCAACGCCGGCTGGGCCGCGGCGCCGGGAACGCGGTTTCGGATTCGCACCGGGCCGGGAATGCGCATCACCATCGCGGATCTGGCGGCCGGCGAGATCGATCCGCTCGCGGACGCAGTCGCCGAGGCGGTGCGCAGTACCGGCCGCCGCTACGTGTGAGCGCGCCGCCGCGCTTGCAAGACGGCACGGATGCCGGCGGCCCGGGCGGCTTCGCCGTAGGCGGCCGCGAGGCGATCCAACGACGCGTGGGCGTTGCGGCCGCTCGGGTTGGGGACCACCCACAGTTCGGTTGCCGGGTAAGGCGTCGACTGCTTTCCAAGCTTGGCCAGGCGGTCGTCAAAGGCTGCTCGGTAGGCGGTGATCCCCAAGACAGCGACAACCTGAGGCGAGAACTCCTGAACCACCCTGCTCAGTTTGTGCGCGCCTTTGACGAGTTCGTCAACCGTGAGCTCGGCTGCGCTCGCCGTCGCTCTTTCAACGAGGCTCGTGATGCCGATTCCGCGACCCAACAGGTATTCCCGGTCGGCGATCGCAAACCCCGGCGAGGCGTCGATGAGATGATCGGTGATGCCGGCGCTGAATAGCGCCGGATAGAATCGGTTGCCGCGGGGAGCGAAGTGAGCCTGAACCGCAACGCTTCTCAAGCCCGGGTTGATCCCCACGAACAGTAATCGAACCTGATGAGATATCAAGTCCGGCAAGGTCTTACCGCTGAAACGCTTCAGCTGGTCACGCGTGAACCGAACCTGTTCCCGCACCGTCTCTGGCTTATCCACAACGCAGTACCGCAAACGAATGCCCTGGTAGCACAGTGCTGCCGGCATTGACCGTCGGCTCACCCCACGCCAGCACCACGTCACCGGCGATCGGCACCGTCACCGGCTCGGCGCCAAGGTTGCACGCGATGCGTAACCGGCCGCGGCACAGGATGATCCAGGATTGTTCCTCGTCGTAATCCACGGCAAGGTGTTCCAGCCACGGATCGGCCAGGTCAGCCTCGCTGCGGCGCAGGGCGATCAGATCGCGATACAGCCGGAGCAGCCGGACGTGCTCGCCTGCGCCGGCCTCGTCCCAATTCAGCTTGGAACGCTGAAAGGTCTGCGGGTCCTGCGGGTCGGGGATGGCGTCGGCGTCCCAGCCGTGCTCGGCGAACTCGGCTTTACGGCCCTCCGCGGTGGCCCGGGCCAGCTCCGGTTCGGGGTGTGAGCTGAAAAACTGGAATGGGGTCGACGCGCCCCATTCCTCGCCCATGAAAAGCATTGCAGTATAGGGAGATCCGAGGACCAGGGCGGCCTTGATCGCCAGCTGGCCGCCGGTCAGGTGCTGCGATGGGCGATCGCCAAGAGCGCGGTTGCCGACCTGATCGTGGGTGTAGGTGTAGCCGAGCAACCTGGTGGCCGGGATGGTCGAGGTGTCCAACGGCCGCCCGTGGCGGCGCCGACGGAACGACGAATAGGTGCCGGCGTGGAAGAATCCGCGGCGCAGTGTCTCCGCCAGTGTGGCCAGTGAACCGAAGTCGGCGTAGTAGCCCTGGCGCTCGCCGGATACCGCGGTGTGGATGGCGTGATGGATATCGTCATCCCATTGGGCGGTGATCCCGTAGCCGTTGCGGTCGCGCGATGTGATCAGCCGCGGGTCGTTGAGATCGCTTTCGGCGACCAGCGACAGCGGGCGGCCCACCTGCCTTGACAGCCAGTCGGTTTCGGTAGCGAGCTCCTCGAGGATGTGGATGGCCGTGGTGTCCACCAGTGCGTGTACGGCGTCCAGCCGCAGGCCGTCGGCGTGGAAGTCACGCATCCAGCGCAGCGCGCACCCGATGATGTAGCGACGCACCTCGTCTGAGTTGGCGTCGGCGATGTTGATGCCTTCTCCCCACGGATTGCTCGCCGACGAGAGGTACGGGCCGAACCGCGGCAGGTAGTTGCCCGAGGGGCCGAAGTGGTTGAATACCGCGTCGACCAACACACCCAGACCACGTGCGTGGCAGGCATCGACGAAGCGAACCAGGCCGTCGGGACCGCCATAGGGTTCGTGCACGCTGTACCACAACACCCCGTCATATCCCCAGCCATGAGTGCCGGCAAAGGAATTGACGGGCATCAGCTCGACGAAGTCGACCCCGAGATCGGCCAGGTAGTCTAGTCTTTCAATGGCGGAGTCGAAAGTGCCCGCGCCGGTGAAGGTGCCGACATGCAGCTCGTAGATCACCGCGCCTTCAACCGACCGGCCGGGCCACGCGTCGTCGGTCCAGGTCGCAGCCGCGGCGTCCCACAACTGCGAGCGGGTGTGCACCCCGTCGGGTTGGCGGGGTGACCGCGGGTCGGGAAGCACGGCGGGATGGTCGTCGAGCAGGTATCCGTACCTGACGTCCGGTGCCGTCTCGACCGCCGTGTGCCACCAGCCGTCATCCGAGCGCGTCATCGCGTGCACCTCGCCGTCGACGTCGAGGCGCACCAGCGCGGGTTCGGGTGCCCAGACGCGGAATTCACTCATGGTCGCGCTCCAGCAGGACGACGGGCAGGTCCGCGAACAATTCGGCGGCCGACGTCGGCCCGCTTGCCATGGCGCCCGTGAGCGTGTCGGTCCAGGAGCCGTCGGGCAGCGGCACCACGGTATTGCCCCAGCCGGTTTCGGTCAGTCGCACCGTCCAGCGGGTCACCGCGACCACGATGTCGTCGCCGCGGCGGAAGGCCACCACGTGATCGCTGGCCTGCCCGCCGGCGAGCACGGGAAAGTAGCCGCCCTCCAGGAAGGCGTCCGGACGGGAACGCCGCAGCCGAAGCGCCGTGGTCACGACGCGAATCTTCCGATGCCGCAATTCTTTCAGGGCGGCCCTGCGCGCGGCATAGTCGACCGGGCGGCGGTTGTCCGGGTCGACCAGGCTGTCGTCCCATAGCTCGGTGCCCTGGTAGACGTCGGGTATGCCGGGCACGGTCAGCGCGAGTAGTTTCTGACCGAGTGCGTCACTTGCGGCGTGTGGATTGAGTTGCGCGACGAGTTCGGTCAGTGCGGACGCCACCGGTCCGTCGAGCACGGTATCCAGCCAACGGTGCACCGCCTCCTCGAAAGCGGTATCCGGTTCGTTCCAGGAGGTATGCAAGGCCGCTTCCCGGATGGCCTTCTCGGCGTAGCCGTGCAGTCGGTCGCGCAGCTGGCCGGTGACGGCTCCGCTCACCGGCCACACCCCGAAGATGTTCTGCCACAGGAACTGTCCGGTCGTGGGATCGGGGGAGGGGGCCTCGATTTCCCAGCGGGCCAGGAACTCCGCCCATAGCGACGGCACCTGCGATAGAACTCCGATGCGGGCGCGCACGTCCTCTCCGCGCTTGGTGTCGTGGGTGGTCAGCGTGGTCATCGCGTGCGGCCACATCCGGGCGCGGGTGGCGGCGCTGTGGTGGAACTCCGCGGCGCCCACTCCAAATCGGCGCGGTTCGCCACCCACTTCGTTCAGCGACACCAACCGGGCGTCGCGGTAGAACAGGCAGTCTTCGCTTGCCTTGGCGGTCACCGCGCCGCACAGCTGCTGCAGGCGGGTAGCGGATTCGCCGTCAACGGCCAGCGCCGCGGCGATCACCTGCAGCGCCGGCCCCAATTGTGGTGAGGCCGCTTGGGTTTCGGCCAGCGCGGTGGGCAGGAGCGCGGCCAGGCCGGGGTAGTCGCAGCGGTAGACCTCGATGCGGCTGAGCAGGGCGGCCACCGCCTCGGGCAGCAGCGGATGATCGGTGCCGGCCGCGGCCGCGATGGACCGTCGCAGCCTGCCCAGTTCGCTGCCCAGGGTGTCGGTCGCCGCATGGATCTTGAGGTCGCTCAACAGTTCCGGCATCGCGTGGTAGTCCGCGCCGGAGGACTCGACCAGCGCGGTGAGCGCCGGTGCGCCCGTCGGGTCGATGAAGACCCCGCCCACTTCTCGCAGCACGTCATAGCCGGTGGTGCCGGCCACCGGCAGTGTGGGCTCCAGGGCCTCGTCGACGGCCAAGATCTTTTCGATCACAATCCAGGCGTGCGGACCTACCAGGTCGCGCAGCCGGGCCAAATACCCGCAGGGATCCGACAATCCATCGGGGTGGTCGATGCGCACGCCGTCGACCAGTCCCTCGGTAAACCAGCGGGCGACTTCGGCGTGGCTGGCGTCGAACACCGCGCGATCTTCCTGCCGCAGTCCGGCCAGCGAGGTGATCGAAAAGAAGCGGCGATAACCGCAGACTCCGTTTCGCCAGCCCACCAACCGGTAGTGCTGGCGGTCGTGCACTTGCGAGCCGGTGCCGGCCCCGGTGCCGGGCGCGATCGGGAACGCCAGATCCCCCAGGCGCAGCAGCTCTCCATCGACCGTCAGGTTGGCGACGTCGTCGTCGGAACCTAATACCGGCAAGACAATTCGCTCGCCGTCAAGGGACCAGTCGATATCGAAGGACGCCGCGTAGGGCGAGGATCGGCCGTCCCGCAACACGTCCCACCACCACGCGTTCTGCTCGGGTTTGCCGATCCCGACGTGGTTGGGCACGATGTCGACGACCAGGCCCATGCCGCGTGCGCGGGCCGCCGCTGACAGCCGCGCCAAGCCGTCGGGACCGCCCAGCTCCGGCGACACCGTCGTCGGGTCGGTGACGTCGTATCCGTGGCTGGACCCACGGACCGCGGTCATGATGGGCGACAGGTACAGATGCGATATCCCGAGGTCGTCGAGGTAATCCAGCAGGTTCTCGGCGTCGGCGAAGGTGAACCCGAATCCGCTCGACTCACCACGCAGTTGCAATCGGTAGGTGGCTCGGATCGGGAAAGCCATGTGTCAGGCGGTCTTACGCAGGATGAGCAAAGAACGCGCCTCTACCCTTATCTTGGCTTCGGCTGCCACCACCGAATCGGCGTCGCCGATGGGGCCGTTGGTGTCCAGCTCCACGGTCCACTGCTGCGCATAATCGTCCTGTGGGGCGACGAACTCGATGTAATCATCGTGGGCGTTGAAGCACAACAGAAATGAGTCGTCAACCACCCGCTCGCCGCGGGCATTCGGTGCGGTGATGGCGTCGCCGTTGAGAAACACCGCCACACATCTGTGGTGGAAGCTCTTGTTCCAATCCTCGTGTGTCATCTCCCGGCCGCCGGGTGTCAACCAGGCGATATCGCGAACTTCGTCGCCAGTTCGGATCGGCTCGCCCTCGAAGAATCGGCGTCGGCGGAACACCGGGTGTTTCTTGCGCAAGGTGGTCACCTTGCGGGCGAATGCCAGCAGATCGGCGTTCTTGTCGACCAAAGACCAATCCATCCAGGACAATTCGGAGTCCTGGCAATAAACGTTGTTGTTGCCGTTTTGGGTCCGCCCGATCTCGTCGCCGTGCGCGATCATCGGTGTGCCCTGGCTGAGCATCAGGGTCGCCCAGAAATTGCGCATCTGGCGGGAACGCAGCTCGGCGATGTCGGGGTCATCGGTGGGGCCTTCCACGCCACAGTTCCATGATCGGTTGTGGCTTTCTCCGTCGCGATTGTCTTCGCCGTTGGCCTCGTTGTGCTTTTCGTTGTAGGACACCAGGTCGTTGAGCGTGAACCCGTCGTGGGCGGTGACGAAATTGATGCTGGCGCCGGGGCGCCGACCGGTGACCTCGTAGAGGTCCGACGACCCGGTCAGCCGGGAGGCGAACTCGCCAAGGGTCGCGGGCTCGCCCCGCCAGTAGTCACGCACAGTATCCCGGTACTTCCCGTTCCACTCGGTCCACAAACCCGGAAAGTTGCCGACCTGATAGCCGCCTTCGCCCACATCCCACGGCTCGGCGATCAGCTTGACCTGGCTGACTATCGGATCCTGTTGCACCAGATCGAAGAAAGCGCTCAATCGGTCGACGTCATGTAACTCGCGGGCCAGCGTGGATGCCAGGTCGAACCGGAATCCGTCGACGTGCATTTCGATCACCCAGTAGCGCAGCGAGTCCATGATCAGCTGCAGGACGTGCGGATGACGGGCGTTGAGGCTGTTGCCGGTGCCCGTGAAGTCCTTGTACAGCCGCAGGTCCTCGTCGACGAGCCGGTAGTAGGCGGCGTTGTCGATGCCGCGGAAGTTGATCGTCGGCCCGAGGTGGTTGCCTTCGGCGGTGTGGTTGTAAACCACGTCGAGGATGACCTCGATGCCGGCATCGTGAAAGATGCGCACCATGGATTTGAACTCGGCGACACTGGACCGGCGGTTGGCCGCGTACTGGTTGTGCGGGGCGAAAAAACCAAACGTGTTGTAGCCCCAGTAATTTCGCAGTCCCAGATCCAGTAGCCGCGAGTCGTGCAGGAACTGGTGAACGGGCATGAGCTCGATGGCGGTGACGCTGAGCGACTTGAGGTGATCGATGATCACCGGGTGGGCCAGCCCGGCATAGGTGCCCCGGAGCTCCTCGGGAACGCCGGGATGGGTCCGCGTCATGCCCTTGACATGCGCCTCGTAGATGACGGTCTCGTGGTACGGGGTGAGCGGCGCGCGGTCGGACCCCCAGTCGAAGAACGGGTTGGTCACCACGCTGGTCATCGTGTGACCGAGCGAGTCCACCATCGGTGGAGTCCCGGGGTCGGCCCCATCGGCGTTGGGGCCGTCCGGGTCGACGGCCTTGAGGTCGTAGGAGTACAGCGCCTGGTCGAACTTGAAATCGCCGTAGAAAGCCTTGCCGTAGGGATCCAACAGCAGCTTGCTCGGGTCACACCGGTGGCCGGCGCCGGGATCGAATCGCCCGTGCACGCGAAAGCCGTAGCGCTGGCCCGGGATGATGTTCGGCACATACGCATGCCAGACATAGCCGTCGACCTCGTCGAGGGGGATCCGCCACTCGCCGCCGTTGTCATCGATCAGGCACAACTCGACCTTGTCGGCGATCTCGGAGAACAGCGAAAAGTTAGTCCCTGCGCCGTCATAGGAGGCCCCGAGCGGATAGGCGGTGCCCGGCCACACGGTGGGCAGGGTCGGTGCGGTCTCGTCGGTGTCATGTGTCGCGACACCCGACGTCGCGGCTGGATTGTTCGACGGCATCCCTCGACCTTATCCGCGCCGGCCGGCCGGGGCTGCGTCACCACCAGCCGGTGTTCGCCGCGATCTGCCGGCCGAGCTCGTGGGCCAGGGTCCGCATGTAGGTGGGGGTGATGTGGTGGGCCCCGTGGTAGATCAGCACGTTTCCCTCGACCGGGCGGCAGACGTCGCTGCGGCATATCGCGTCCGACATGTCAAGCACCTTGAGCAGCGGGAACTGCTCGACGAAGTCGAGGGTCTGATTGCGGTCGGCCAGCGCGTCGGATCGCTTGATCGCGCACGACTGCGCGTTGCCACCCTTCTTGGCCAGGCAGTCCGCCGGATCGAACGGCTGGCCGTTTTTGACCAGCCAGGGGGTGTCTCGAATCCCCAGGATCGGAATGTTGTTGTCGGACAACGTTTGCCAGATTCCGATGTAGGTGGCAGGCATCACGTCACCGGTCTTGATGTTCCACGGCCGCGTCGTTGTGGTGAACACGTAGTCGGGACGGTCGGTGACCAGCTTGCTCATCGTCCGTTGCACCCACTCGCGGCACTGCGGGTACGAGGCGTTGTTACCCATGATCAGCGGGACTTCCTCGGTGGACAACGGACAGCCCATCTTGAGATAGGTCACGACTTTGAAGTGGTGCGCGTGGCCGAGCAGGTCCAGCGCCGGCAACCAGTGCTCCGCGTGCGACCCGCCCGCCAGCGCGATGGTCCGGGTGGCCGCCGCATCGCCGTAGACGCAATTGACCACGGCGGGGTTGACGAAGTCACTGATGCAACCGTCCCTGGTCGAGGCCGGGAGGTCCTCCTTGACTTCCAGGACTGAGGGCCGGAACGGCAGTGTGGGCACCCGGACGTGCTCGGTCAGGGCCCGCGCGCCCGGATAGTCCTGCGCGTTGAGCACGCTGAGCTCCTTGCCCGCGGCGCGCAGGACCGTGACGTGCTGGCGCCAGGTGAACGAGGTTGCGGTCAGCGTGACGGCCAGCAGCACCACCGCCGAGCCCAGCGCCATCGTCGGCCGGCCCAGGCGCGCCGGCCAGCGGATGCCGGGTGCCGGTGATGCGGCGCGGCCTGGCGTCCGATACCGCAGTGGGTCCTCGACGAGCCGGGTTGTCAGGTAGGCCAGCAATCCAGACACCAGCAGTATTGCCGTGCCTTCGACGAAGTTGGCGTGCCGGTGGCCGGTAAAGGACAGCCAGAAGATGAGCAGCGGCCAGTGCCACAGATACAGCGCGTAGGCCATCGCACCGAGCGCCACCAGCGGCGCGGCCGCCAGCAGTCGATTCGGCAGCGGGATCCGGTCGCTGGTGTCGGCACGGCCCTGCAGGTTTGCCCCGGCAAGGATCATCAGCATGGTGGCGCCGACGGGTACCAATGCCCACGGGCCGGGGAATTCCTTGACGCCGTCGATCAGGGCCCCGCACGACACGATTGCCGCCAGCGCGACGGTGGCGAGGGCGGTGCGCAGCCACATCGGCCAGCGAACGTAGGGCACCAGGGCACCGAGCAGCGCGCCCAGCAGCAACTCCCAGGCTCGCGCGAAGCTGTCGTAGTAGGCGGTCGATTGGTTGTCCTGGTGAGCGACGATCGCGTAGACAAACGAGGCCGCCGTCAGTGCGCTCAGCAGCACGATGAACAAGGTCCGCAGGTGGGCGGCCAGCGGGCGCCTCAACAGGTAGGCGCATCCGGCGACCAGCAGCAGGAAGGCGATGTAGAACTGGCCCTGCACCGACATCGACCAGATGTGCTGCAGCGGGCTGACGGCCTCGCCCGCCCGCAGATAGTCCGACGTGGTGTTGGCCAGCTCCCAGTTCTGGTAGTAGCCGAGGCTGGCCAGGCTTTGGTCGGCGAAGGTCTCCCAGCGGGTTTCCGGTTGCACCAGGATGGTGAGCAGTGCGCACCCGGCCAGGACCACCACCAGAGCGGGAACCAGACGGCGGATCAGGCGGGTCACTTCCGCGGTCGGCGACAGCGAAACGGCGGGGTTGAGCGCGGCGCGAAGGATCTTGCCGCCGAAGAAGAACCCGGACAGCGCCAGGAACACGTCCACGCCGCCGGAAACCCGGCCGAACCAGACGTGGAACATGGCGACAAGCGCGATCGCGATACCGCGCAATCCGTCGAGATCGTTGCGATAGAAGCCCGTCGCACCCGCGCTCATATCGACCGGGTTCGCAGCGGCGGCCGGTGGAGGAGGCGGGGACAGGGTCTGCATGGTCGACCGCTAATTTACCGAAAACCGCCACCTGCTCCCGACATCTCGCGTCGCGGGCGAGGCTGCTCAGCGGGCTCGCTGAGCATCATCGCGGTCGGCGAGGGAGCAAGTGGCGGTTGTTCGGAGGCTGCGAGGATTACCGCACGGTGCCCACTTGTGGCTGCCATGGCGCCTGCTGCACCGGCGCCTGCTGCGTCGGCGCTGGGACTTGCTGCAGCGGTGTCTGCTGCACCGGCGCCTGCTGCGCTGGTACCTGCTGCAGTGGCGCTTGCTGCGTCGGCGGCTGCTGCAGTGGCGCTTGCTGGGTCGGCGGCTGCTGCAGTGGCGCCTGCTGGGCCGGTGTCTGCTGCACTGGTGCCTGCTGCAGTGGCGCCTGCTGGGTCCCGAGAACCCGAACCAGGTAAGGAGTCATGCCGTTGCTGCGCACCGGCGAAACCTGGACGACGTCGCCCACCTCCAGCATCTGGTTGTTCCCGAGGTACATCGCGACGCTTTGCGTGCCCTCGGGACCATAGAAGATCAGGTCACCCTTGCGTGCTTGCTGCGGCAGGACCTTCTGGCCGACCCGGTATATCTCCCCGGACGAACGCGGCAGCTTGATCCCCGCGCCGGCGTAGGCGTACTGCATCAGCCCCGAGGCGTCGAATCCGACGGTGGTGATACCCGTACCCTTGCCGCGGCTGGGGCCGTTGACACCGCCGCCGGCCCAGGAGAACGGCACGCCGCGCTGGGAGAGACCACGCTGCACGACGAGGTCGGTGACCTGCTGGTAGTCCATCTGCCTGGCGCCGGGGTCGGCGGCGGCGAGGCCGGCGGTGGCCATCGGGGCCACCAGCATGGCCAGACCGATGGCGAAGGCGTAGATGCGTTTCATTGGAGTTTCAACCTCTCTGGAATCTGTCGGGCGTGTGGCGACGGCCTCCACGTTGGGGTCGAACGCCTCCTCATGACATGCGGGAGCGTGAATCAGTCGGTTATCCCTTGAATCACACCAGTCACTACAGAAACTTTTACAACAGAAATTTCCCCCGGAAAATAGCTGGTGAGCCCCACGAGGGATTTTTTGTCGGACCGTGACCGGATGGTGACTGGCGCGCCCAATCCTGTATGCGCCGTTGTGATTTCGGTCTCATACCGAAGTGCGATCGCAAGGTTCGCCGAACGAACGGCGACGACGCGCTCAGTGCCAGAAGCGCTGGCTGAAGATGGTGATCATGGAGCCGGCCATGGAGGTGACCATGAGGATGGTGAGGGCCAAAACCGGCCAAAAGGACATGTACCAGCCCTTCAAGAGGGATATGAACGGGCCGATTGCGGCCGCGGCAACCGCCGCGCCGACGCCACCCCACACCACCGGGTAGATATACAGATCGATTCCATAGGGCACCAGTCCGCAGGTGTCTTCCGTGCACACGTCCCCAAGGAAGCCGAACAGCCTCGATGGCCAGGTTGTCGCCGTGGCCAGGACGAAGAGCAGCGTCAACAGCGTGATCGTGGCAACCAGGTCCCAAGCGGCCACACGCAGACGAATTACCCGGGGCTTCGGCTCGGGCGGGAGGTCTGAGACGTAGGGCACCGGCCGAAAGTCGTCTGAATCGGCGGGAGTTGGTGAGGAGCGGTGGGCGTCGTAGGGCACCACCGGGGAGTCGGCGCGGTCGCCGCGGTGCGGGTCGTCGAACGGGTACGGCAACGCCATGCCTTAGATGCTTCCCGATGGGCGGGGTTTGTGCGACCCGTCTGCTTTACGCTCGGTCTCTATGCCTGCGGCGACAGCCGGGTTGACGCCCGAGCAAATCAGTGCGATCGACGCCGCGCATCTGTGGCACCCCTATAGCACCATCGGCCGCGAATCGGTGGCGCCGGTGGTGGCCGTCGGCGCCCGCGGCGCCTGGCTGACGCTGGTCCGAGACGGCAGGCCGGTCGAGGTGCTGGACGCGATGAGTTCCTGGTGGACGGCGATTCACGGGCACGGCCATCCGGTGCTGGACGCGGCGCTGGCGACCCAGCTGAGCGCCATGAACCATGTCATGTTCGGCGGGCTGACCCACGAGCCCGCCGCCCGGCTGGCGCAACTGCTGGTGGAGATCACGCCGGCGGGGTTGGAGACGGTTTTCTTCAGCGACTCCGGGTCGGTGTCGGTGGAGGTCGCGGTCAAGATGGCGCTGCAGTACTGGCGCAGCCGGGGCCGCCCCGGCAAGCACCGGCTGATGACCTGGCGGGGCGGCTACCACGGAGACACCTTCACGCCAATGAGCATCTGCGACCCCGATGGCGGCATGCACTCGCTCTGGACCGACATCCTGGCCCGGCAAGTGTTCGCCCCGCAGGTGCCACGGGACTACGACCCCGCCTACAGCGCGGCGTTCGAGCAACAGCTGGCGCAACACGCCACCGAACTGGCGGCTGTCGTCGTCGAACCCGTCGTGCAGGGTGCCGGCGGGATGCGCTTCCATGATCCGCGCTACCTGCGCGACCTGCGCGACATGTGCCGTCGTCACGAGGTCCTGCTGATTTTCGACGAGATCGCGACCGGCTTCGGGCGCACCGGTGAGCTGTTCGCTGCCGACCACGCCGGCGTGAGCCCGGACATCATGTGTGTCGGCAAGGCGCTCACCGGCGGATACCTCAGCCTGGCCGCCACCCTGTGTACCACCGAGATCGCGCACACCATCAGCTCTGGTAAGGCGGGCGCGCTGATGCACGGACCCACGTTCATGGCCAACCCGCTGGCCTGCGCGGTGTCGGTGGCCAGCATCGAGGTGCTGCTGGGCCAGGACTGGCGATCGCGGGTCGCCGAAATAGCCGCCGGGCTGACGAACGGACTGGAACCCGCCCGGGCACTGCCCGGCGTGACCGATGTCCGGGTGCGGGGCGCCATCGGCGTCATCGAGTGCCACGGACCCGTCGACCTGGCCGTCGCCACCCCCGCGGCGCTGGACCACGGCATCTGGCTGCGGCCATTCCGCAACCTGGTCTACGCCATGCCGCCGTTCATCTGCGGGCCCGATGAGGTCGCGCAGATCACCTCGGCGATGGTCGAGGTCGCACGACTCGTAGGCTGAACGCCGATGAAGGCACCGATCGAGGTTTCCCCGCTGGCCTGGCTGGAGGCGGTGGAGAGGCAGCGCCGGGCGGCCGGGCTGCGTCGCTCGCTGCGGCCGCGTCCCCCCGTCGCGACCGAGCTGGATCTGGCGTCCAACGACTACCTGGGTCTGTCACAGCATCCCGACGTCATCGACGGTGGCGTGCAGGCGCTGCGCATGTGGGGCGCCGGTGCCACGGGTTCACGCCTGGTCACCGGCGACACCGAATTGCACCAGCAATTCGAGTCCGAGCTCGCCGAGTTCGTCGGCGCCGCCTCGGGGTTGCTGTTCTCCTCGGGATACACGGCCAACCTCGGGGCCGTCGTCGGCTTGTCGGGCCCGGGTTCGCTGCTGGTTTCCGATGCGCATTCGCACGCGTCGCTGGTGGACGCTTGCCGGCTGTCGCGCGCCCGGGTGGTGGTGACCCCGCACCGCGATGTCGGCGCCGTGGCTGCGGCGCTGGGTTCGCGCGGCGAGGAACGCGCCGTCGTCATCACCGACTCGGTGTTCAGCGCCGACGGCGCGCTGGCCCCCCTGCGGGAGTTGCACGACGTGTGTCGGCGACACGGCGCACTGCTCATCGTCGACGAAGCCCACGGCCTGGGAGTGCGCGGCGGCGGGCGCGGGTTGTTGCACGAGCTCGGGCTGGCGGGCGCGCCCGACGTGGTGATGACCACGACGTTGTCCAAGGCGCTCGGCAGCCAGGGTGGTGTTGTGCTCGGGCCGGCGCAGGTGCGCGCTCATCTGATCGACGCCGCCCGCACGTTCATCTTCGACACCGGCCTGGCCCCTGCGGCGGTGGGAGCCGCGCGGGCCGCGTTGCACATCCTGCAGGCCGAGGCGTGGCGGCCGGACGCGGTACTGCGGCATGCCCGCACGCTGGCCCGGATTTGCGATGTACCCGAGGTGCCGCAGTCGGCGGTGGTGTCGGTGATTCTGGGCGATCCAGAGGTGGCGCTGGCCGCCGCGACCGCCTGCCTGGACGCCGGCGTGAAGGTGGGCTGCTTCCGGCCCCCGACGGTGCCCGCCGGGACGTCGCGGCTGCGGCTGACCGCGCGCGCGTCGCTGGATGCCGCCGAACTCGAGATCGCTCGGCGGGTGCTCACGGATGTGCTTGCAGGGTCTTCCTAAGGCGCGCCGTTGACCGCCCTGGTCGTTACCGGTACCGGCACGGGGGTCGGTAAGACGGTCGTAACTGCGGCGCTGGCATGCCACGCCCGCCGGGCCGGCATCGACGTGGCGGTGTGCAAACCGGTCCAGACCGGCACCGATTGCGGCGATGATGACCTCGCCGAGGTGGCCCGGCTGGCCGGGGTGACCGAGCTCGCCGGGCTGGCGCGGTATCCGCAGCCGCTGGCGCCGGCCGCGGCGGCCGAGCAGGCCGGGATGGCCTTGCCCACCCGCGGCCAGGTGCTGCGGCTGATCGGTGATCTGGACCGTCCGGGGCGGCTGACGCTGGTCGAAGGCGCCGGCGGGCTGCTGGTCGAAGTCGCCGACGCGGGCGTCACGTTGCGTGATCTCGCCGTCGACCTGGGTGCGGCGGCGCTGGTTGCCGTCACCGCGGAACTGGGCACCCTCAACCACACCGCGCTGACTCTGGAAGCGCTTGCTGCACAAGGTATTTCGTGCGCAGGCTTGGTGATCGGCAGCTGGCCGCAGCGGCCCGGCCCGGTCGAGACTTCGAACCGGCCCGCGCTGTCCAAGCTGGCTCCGGTGCGGGCCGCGCTGCCCGCGGGGGCCGGCTCGCTGAAGGTCGCGGAATTCGCGGCGATGAGCGAGGCGGCGTTCGACCGCGACTGGGTAACCGCGCTGGTCCGTTGATGGTTCATTCGATCGAGCTGGTCTTCGACCGCGACACCGAGGCGGTGATCCGCCGCATCTGGGCCGACCTGGCCGGCGCCGGCATTCCCAGCCAGGCCCCGGCCAGTCGCCCCCACGTGACGCTGGCCGTCGCCGAACGCATCGCCGTCGACGTCGACGAGCTGCTGGGGCCGGTGAGCAAGCAGCTCCCGCTGGTCGCCGCGATCGCTGCGCCGGTGCTGTTCGGCCGGGCGAACGTCGTGTTCGCGCGGCTCGTGGTGCCGACGAGTGAGCTGTTGGCCCTGCACGCCGAGGTGCACCGGCTCTGCCTTCCGCATATGGTGCCCGCGCCGATGCCCAACAGCCTGCCCGGTCAGTGGACCGCACATGTCACGTTGGCCCGCCGGGTCGGGGGCGGCCAGCTCCCGCGGGCGCTGCGCATCGCGGGCCGGCCGTCGCAGATCGACGGGCGGTTCGCCGGCTTGCGTCGCTGGGACGGCAACAAGCGCGCCGAGCACCTGATCAGCTGAGGCTATCCGCCGAAGAGCAGGTAGAGGCCGGTGAAGGTGTAGCCGACCATGACCAGCATCATGGTGAGCTGCCCGGTGAGCTGATAGCCGGCGGGCAGCAGCCGGAGAGCCTTGTCGTGGGCCGCGATCACCGCCGTGATGTGCCCGGTGACCACGCAGGCCACCTTGATGCCGGCCAGCACCGGGGGGTGCGTGGACAACACATAGGCCACCTGCATGTGTGCCAGTCCCAACAGATTCCATCCCCGACCGAACGGATCGGCGAGGGCGATCACGGCTTGTTGTCCCCGCTCCACGAGGTATGACAGGTAGTGCGCGAAGATGTAGCCCACCACGATCGGGATCAGCGAATGTGCCATCTGGCCGGGCAACGCACGACGCTGCCCGCGGTCGACCCCGCCCGTTGCCCGTGCTGCCAGCGAAAAGGTCAGTGCGACAACAGAAATGAACACGAGCAGGCCGATGGTCCGCAATATCGATGACGACAGTGTCGCCGGCACACCGTGGGCGAGGCGGGAAAGCCGGTCGGCGAAATTGCGCCAGGTCGGCGACGACGAGTAACTGTCGAATGCCGTCGACCCGAGCAGCACCGCCAGCATCGCGACAACGCCCGGGCGCACGGGCAGGGACGGCAGGTGGTCGAAAGGGTTGCCGATGACGATTTTCCCCGTCGTCGGTGAGCGGCGAAACGGTGAAAGCCGAGACACCGCCATGCTGTACACGCCGAACGGGTCAACCCTGGCCAGCCAGCGCCGGCCGCACCACCACGCCCCGCCCAGCAACACCACGACATAAACCAGCAGCCACGATTTCACGCATGGCAGCGATGCCGAGTTCGGACTCGCCAATTCCAACCAGACAAAGGTGAACAAACCCACCGCCGCCGGACGGTATCCCCAGCTTTCGGGATACGACAGCCGCGGCCGACTGAGCCGTCGTGGGGTGGCCCGTCGCAGCAGTAGGTACACCGTGCGTACCGGCGATATCACTCGCCATACCGGTCCGAAAGCCAGGGAAGCCGCGACCAATCCGACCCACAGCAGCACATAGAACGCCCCGAGCAGGCCGTTGGCTTGCGTTTGCGAACCCCATATTCCGGCCAGCACAACCCATACCGCGAAGGCCAGGGCCACACCCGCCACCGTCCAGCGCGTCGCGCGGGCGTCGATCACCGTGGTCAGCGCGCTCGGCAGGGGGTGGCCGGGCGCGTCGGGGTCAAACCGCGGTCGCCGCCACGCGAACGCGACCAAAGCGAACGTGAACGTCAACGCCCATGCCGCACCGACCATCGCGTACGCGTAGGGAACCGGAAGATCGCTCGACCCACCCAGCCCGTGCGCCATCAGCACAGGGCCGGGGGTCACGGCTGCACTTGAATTGTCGCTACCGTGCGGTCCAGGTGATGCAGCTCCACTTCGACGTTGCCGGGCACGTCAACGCTGAACTGGAAAGCTTGGTTGGGTGCGGCCGCGACCTGGAACTTATGGTCGGGCACCGAGTGCACGTGCAGCTCGTCGGGGGCATCGCTGGTGACGTGAAATGTGATCTGCTGCTTCACCTTTGCCTGCAGTGTGGCGTTGGTCGGAGTGACTTGGCCGTTGGCGATGGTGACATTCACGTCCAAGCCGGCGGCGGGCGGCTGGCTCGGCGATTTACCACCGCAGGCAACCAGGCCACACATCAGCGCCGTCACCAACGCCGCAAAGACGGTGTTGCGCAATGTCATCGCCTTACGCCGCTTTCGGAATCGGATGTTTCTCCTCGACCGGCTCTGGCTCGGTGAGGAAGTTATTGATCCGGCCCGCCCCCCACGTCAGGGCGGTGATCACCATCAGCGTCAGGAACAACACCACGATCGAGCCGGCGGTGAACAACCAAGCCGGGGCATTCTGGTCGCGTTCACGCTGCAGGATGGTGATTTCCTGCACGAACGGGCGGTTGATCGACGACATGGCGGGAACCTCGGGTGCCGGGATGGCGTCATCGGCCGGTTCGTAGATCGGGACGCCCGTCATCGTGTAGCCGTCCTGAACCCGCAGCAGTGTCTTCCACGATCCCCAAACCGGAACCGGCTGGGTCGAGCGATAGTGTCCCGGGCCGACTCGATCGAGCCGGTCGATCACCAGACCCCGCTGGTTGTTCATCCGGCCCTGCCAGGACAGAATCGTCACCCAGTCCGGGTGTTGGCTGACCATATCGGGGCGTGAGAGCTGCACATCGGCCGATACCATGCGCTGCCCGGGAGGGCTGGGCTGGTCGGTCAGCGTGATGGTGGCAGTGTCTTTTTGCGGCACAACGATCTGCAATCCGTTGGCCACCGCACCGCCGATCACCAGCACCGCCGCCGCCACCACCGAGATGCCGATCGGGCGGCTCGGCAGGCGTTGGCCGGTGAGCACCATTCCGAACAGCGCCCCGCACACGCCGGTCAACACCGCGACCGGCACCGCCATCGCCAGCGCCTCGCCCCATATGCTGTCCGGCCAGGGGTAGTGGTACACCGCCCCGATCCACAGCGACTCCAGCCATAGCCCGATGGTGCCCACGCCCAGACCGGCGACGGCACCAAAAACCATGGGGCGCTTCAACAACGGAGTCAGCGCCAGCAACTCGACCACCACCGCGGGGCCCAGATACAGCGGGAACCAGTTGATCGGAGCCCCCAAGATGGGTCCGACCAGTAATGCGACGGCACCGCGCAGCGCGATGGCAAACAGGGCGGCCACGATCGCGGCTCCCCGCCCCATCGTGATGCGGGCGGCGACCGATGTCAGCGCCGCCGCCGCGGCGATCATCATGGGCTGCAGCACCAGGCGGAACTGTTCGACGCCGAAGTCGTATTCGATCTGATAGACCGACAAGCCGATGAACATTCCGCCGAATGACAGGTAGCGCAGGAATGTGACGAACGCGCCGTAGGCGACCTCCTCGGCCTGCGCCGCCTCGCCTTCGCGCTCCAGCATCAGCACCGCGAACAGGGAAAAGCAGGCCCCGCCGATCATCATCAAATGCGTTGGGCCCCAAAGGGTGACGTCTTGGCCGAAGATCCGGTGCCAGATGTCGTCGAGCGGAAACCCGATCATCGCGTACAGTCCGCAGCCCGCCATCAGCACGCCGCCGACCGGCGCATACCAGTCACGCGTGATGCGCACCGCCGCCGGGCCGGGTTTGTCGAACGGCAGCACGATCGCCAACATCCCGCCGAGGAACACCCCGAACAGGCCGATGATGATGAAGTAGTGCGCCGGGTTGGCCAGCGGTCCAGGGTCGCGGCCGTTGCCGATGTGCCAGCTGACGTCCCAGATGAATCCGAACAGGGCGCAGATGATCGACGTGGTGAAAACCAGAACCGGCAGGGCCACCCAGCTGGGACGGCGGAATTTTTCGCCCAGCTTGTCCGCGATCCGCGTCAGCCACTCGATGCGGTGACTGCGGTGCGCATGGCCCACCCACAGCAACACCAGGGTTATCACCACTGCGGCGATCGACAGCCCGATCACCTGGTTCAGCCCGGCACCGCGCGCCGGTGCCTCGGCAACAATCGTCAGTTCCGTCGACCTCATCGTCATGCCCTCCCAATCGCGCCGGGCCGCCCCGGGAGAATTGATCCGACGATCGCTTCTTACTTCGAGGTAAGTTAGCGATCCAGTTGGTAATGCCCCGATTCAGGGCTCGTCAATCACGAGTTTTTGTCGGCCCCGTCGGATTTCTGGCTGGAGTTGTCCGGATTGCCGCCGCCGGTGTTCCGGCGGTCGCGCAGGGCGACGTACAACACCACGCCGACGACGATCACCGCGGGCAAAAAGGCCGGCACTGCCAGCAGAATCCAGTGGTGCGCCTCATACACGACGTGCGAAGTGGCCATGGTGGTGTATACCCCCGCGGTCCTCATATTCTCATCCGGAATGCCCGCGTCGCGTTGGTGCAGGCGCGCACCAGTACCCTACGTTGAACACCGTTTCATTCAGGCTGCCATGACCATGTGGCAGCGGTGGCCGCACGTGCGGACATGACAACGATGCAGGGGAGTACCTGGTGACTCAAGCGGCAACGCGTGCCACAGCCGAAGCCGACGACAACTCAGACATTCTGGCGGCGGCCCGCCGGCAGGTGCTGGAGCGCGGGGAGGGGTTGAGCGCCGAACAGGTGCTGCAGGTGCTGCAACTACCCGACGACCGGCTCGACGACCTGCTGGCGCTGGCCCACGAGGTGCGGATGCGCTGGTGTGGCCCCGAGGTCGAGGTCGAGGGCATCATCAGCCTGAAGACCGGGGGGTGCCCCGAGGATTGCCATTTCTGCGCCCAATCGGGGCTGTTCGCGTCGCCGGTGCGCAGCGCCCGGCTCGACGTCCCCAGCCTGGTCGAGGCGGCCAAAAAGACCGCCAAATCGGGCGCCACCGAGTTCTGCATCGTAGCGGCGGTCCGCGGACCCGACGAGCGGCTGATGGCCCAGGTCGCGGCCGGCATCGAGGCGATCCGCGACGAAGTCGAGATCAACATCGCCTGCTCGCTGGGGATGCTGACCGCCGAGCAGGTTGAGCAGCTCTCCGCGATGGGCGTGCACCGCTACAACCACAACCTCGAGACCGCGCGGTCGTTTTTCACCAACGTCGTCACCACCCACACGTGGGAAGAGCGCTGGCACACCTTGTCGATGGTGCGCGACGCCGGCATGGAGGTGTGCTGCGGCGGCATCCTCGGCATGGGAGAGACCCTGGAACAGCGCGCAGAATTTGCCGCTGAACTGGCCGAGCTCGGTCCCGACGAGGTGCCGCTGAACTTCCTCAACCCGCGGCCGGGTACCCCGTTCGGTGACCTGGAAGTGATGCCGGCCAGCGAAGCATTGAAGTCGGTGGCCGCTTTCCGGCTGGCGCTGCCACGGACGATGTTGCGCTTCGCCGGTGGCCGCGAGATCACCCTGGGGGACCTCGGTGCCAAGCGGGGCATCCTGGGCGGCATCAACGCCGTGATCGTCGGGAACTACCTGACCACACTCGGCCGCCCGGCCGAGGCCGATCTGGAACTGCTCGACGATTTGCAGATGCCCATCAAGGCGCTCAATGCCAGCTTGTAAGCCACCTTGTAGCGGCTAGGTTGGAAACTTGTGGTGCGGGATCCAGGTGCTCCGGTCGGCGCCGGTGTCTACAACGTCTACACCGGCCTGGGCGTTTGTACCGTTTAGCTGTGTTGGTGGCGTTGTAACGGTGCAGGTCAGCGGGTTGGTTGTGTTGGCTAATGAAAGCGAGCGTCAGCTCTACTGCGGACGGTCTGCGGACGGTTGCCGGTACC
>DATKEW010000495.1:0-13313 GCA_035511785.1 Mycobacterium sp. | reverse complement strand
AGATTGACGACGTCCTTGAGGAGAACGCAGAGGACTTCGTCCGTGCGTACGTCCAAAAGGGCGGACAGTGACCTGGCCGTTCCCCGATCGTCTGCCCACCAACTCGGCACTTTCCGGAACCTCTGCGTTAAACCTGTCCTCTTTCGCTGAATTCCTGCGCCGCCAGGCGCCGGAATTGCTACCGGCAGTTCTCAGCGGCGGCGGGCAACCGGGGGGCGCCGGTGGACAACTTCCGCATGGCACCACCATCGTCGCGCTGAAATACCCTGGCGGTGTCCTCATCGCCGGCGACCGGCGCTCCACTCAGGGCAACATGATCGCGGGGCGCGACGTCCGCAAGGTGTACATCACCGACGACTACACTGCCACGGGCATCGCCGGCACCGCCGCGGTCGCCGTCGAGTTCGCCCGCCTCTACGCCGTGGAACTCGAGCACTACGAGAAGCTCGAAGGCGTGCCGCTCACCTTTGCCGGCAAGGTCAACCGGCTCGCGATCATGGTGCGGGGCAACCTGGCGGCCGCCATGCAGGGGCTGGTGGCCCTGCCGCTGCTGGCGGGCTACGACATTCATGCGGCCGATCCGGAAAGCGCTGGCCGCATCGTCTCGTTCGACGCCGCCGGAGGGTGGAACATCGAGGAGGAGGGCTATCAGTCGGTGGGGTCGGGGTCGATCTTCGCCAAGTCATCGATGAAGAAGTTGTACTCACAGGTCACCGATGTCGATTCCGGGCTGCGGGTAGCCGTCGAGGCCCTCTACGACGCCGCCGACGACGACTCGGCCACCGGCGGCCCGGACCTGGTCCGCGGCATCTACCCGACGGCGGTCACCATCGGCACCGAAGGGGCCGTCGACGTCCCAGAGAGCCGCATCGCCGAACTGGCCCGGGAGGTCATCGAAAGCCGTTCGCGCGCTGACACTTTCGGCCCTGACGCCGAGCCGCGGGGTGAGAAGTGAGTTTTCCGTACTTCATCTCGCCCGAGCAGGCAATGCGCGAGCGCAGCGAGCTCGCGCGCAAGGGCATCGCGCGGGGCCGCAGCGTGGTGGCGCTGGCCTACGCCGGTGGTGTGCTGTTCGTCGCGGAGAACCCGTCGCGGTCACTGCAGAAGATCAGCGAAATCTACGATCGCGTCGGCTTTGCGGCCGCGGGCAAGTTCAACGAGTTCGACAATCTCCGCCGCGGCGGGATTCAGTTCGCCGACACCCGGGGTTACGCCTACGACCGCCGCGACGTCACCGGCCGCCAGCTGGCCAACGTCTACGCGCAGACGCTGGGCACGATCTTCACCGAGCAGGCCAAACCGTATGAGGTCGAGTTGTGCGTCGCCGAGGTCGCGCACTACGGCGAGACGAAACCACCTGAGCTGTACCGGATTACCTACGATGGATCGATCGCCGACGAGCCGCATTTCGTGGTGATGGGTGGCACCACCGAGCCGATCGCCAACGCGCTTAAGGCGTCCTACGCCGAGAACGCCGACCTACACGACGCTTTGCACATCGCGGTCGATGCGTTGCGGGCCGGAAGTGCCGACGCCTCGAATGGCGATCAGCCCTCCCTCGGCGTGGCCAGCCTGGAGGTGGCCATTCTGGATGCCAACCGGCCGCGGCGCGCGTTTCGGCGGATTGGCCGCTCCACCCTGGAAAACCTGCTCGACGAAGGTGGTTCGAAGGACTCGGAATCCGGCGACGAAGCGTCGGATTCCGACGGCGATTCCTAGGGCCCTGCCCGGGTCGATTGCTCCCGATAACATCCGTGGGCGCGGCACGCTCACCGTGGCGGTCAGACAACCAGTACCCTCAAATATGTGCAGCGGCGAATTATGGGCATCGAGACCGAGTTCGGTGTCACCTGCACGTTTCACGGCCATCGCCGGCTGTCCCCGGATGAGGTGGCCCGCTACCTTTTCCGCCGGGTGGTGTCATGGGGCCGCAGCTCCAACGTTTTCTTGCGGAACGGCGCCCGTCTGTACCTCGACGTGGGCAGCCATCCTGAGTACGCCACCGCCGAATGCGACAGCCTGGTGCAGCTGGTCACACACGACCGGGCCGGCGAATGGGTGCTGGAAGACCTGCTGGTCGATGCCGAGCAGCGCCTTGCCGACGAGGGCATCGGCGGCGACATCTACCTGTTCAAGAACAACACCGACTCGGCGGGCAACTCCTACGGCTGCCACGAGAACTACCTGATCGTGCGGGCCGGCGAGTTCTCCCGGATCTCCGACGTGCTGCTGCCCTTCCTGGTCACCCGCCAGCTGATCTGCGGGGCGGGCAAGGTGCTGCAGACCCCCAAGGCCGCCACGTTCTGCCTTTCCCAGCGCGCCGAGCACATCTGGGAGGGCGTCTCCTCGGCCACCACCCGCAGCCGCCCGATCATCAACACCCGGGACGAGCCGCACGCCGACGCCGAGAAGTACCGGCGGCTGCACGTCATCGTCGGCGACTCCAACATGTGCGAGACCACCACCATGCTCAAGGTGGGCACCGCCGCGCTCGTGCTCGAGATGATCGAAGCCGGTGTTCCGTTCCGCGACTTCTCGCTGGACAACCCCATCCGCGCCATCCGCGAGGTCAGCCACGACGTCACCGGCCGCCGGCCGGTGCGGCTGGCGGGCGGGCGCCAGGCCAGCGCCCTGGACATCCAGCGGGAGTACTACAGCCGCGCCGTCGAGCATCTGCAGGTCCGGGAGCCCAACGCGCAGATCGAGCAGGTCGTCGACCTGTGGGGTCGTCAGCTCGACGCCGTCGAAAGCCAGGATTTCGCCAAGGTGGACACCGAGATCGACTGGGTGATCAAGCGCAAGCTGTTCCAGCGTTACCAGGACCGCTACAGCATGGAACTGTCCGACCCGAAGATCGCCCAGCTCGATCTGGCCTACCACGACATCAAGCGCGGGCGCGGTGTCTTCGATCTGCTGCAGCGCAAGGGCCTGGCCGCGCGCGTCACCACCGACGAGGACATCGCCGAAGCCGTCGACCAACCGCCGCAGACCACCCGCGCCCGGCTGCGCGGCGAATTCATCAGCGCCGCCCAGGCGGCGGGACGCGACTTCACCGTCGACTGGGTACACCTCAAACTCAACGACCAGGCCCAGCGCACCGTGCTGTGCAAAGACCCATTCCGGGCCGTCGACGAGCGGGTCAAACGGCTGATCGCCAGCATGTAACCTCCGATCTCGGGGGCCGCCCGCGGGACCGGAGACGCTGGCCAACCCACCGATCTAGGCTGGAGTAAATGGCGACCTCGAAAGTCGAACGGCTGGTAAACCTCGTTATCGCCTTGCTGTCCACCCGCGGCTACATCACCGCCGAAAAGATCAGATCCAGCGTGGCGGGTTACTCGGATAGCCCCAGCGCGGAGGCGTTCTCCCGGATGTTCGAGCGCGACAAGAACGAGTTGCGTGACCTCGGCATCCCCCTCGAGGTCGGCAGGGTGTCGACGCTGGACCCCACCGAGGGCTACCGGATCAACCAGGACGCCTACTCACTGCCTCCCGTCGAGCTCACCCCGGACGAAGCGGCCGCGGTGGCGGTCGCCACCCAGCTGTGGGAGTCGCCCGAGCTGATCACCGCTACCCAGGGCGCGTTGCTCAAGCTGCGCGCCGCCGGGGTGGACGTCGATCCCGACGCCCCGGTGGCCATTGCCTCCGCGGCGGGGGTGCCGGGTCTGCGCGGATCGGAGGATGTTCTCGGAATCCTGTTGTCGGCCATCGATTCCCGTCAGGCGGTGCAGTTCCCGCACCGGCCGTCGCGGGCCGAGCCCTACACCACACGCACGGTCGAGCCGTGGGGCGTGGTCACCGAGAAGGGCCGCTGGTATCTCGTGGCCCACGACCGCGACCGCGACGCCACCCGCACCTTCCGGCTCTCGCGGATTGGCGCTGAGGTCACCCCGATCGGTCCGTCCGGCGCGGTAACGGTGCCCGACGACGTCGACCTGCGCAAGATCGTGGCCGACACGGTCGCCGAGACACCGACCGGCGGGCAAGCGCGGGTGTGGGTCGCCGACGGACGGGCCACCGCGCTGCGCCGCGCCGGAAGGTCCGCCGGTGCGCGGCAACTGGGCGGCCGCGACGGCGAGGTGATCGAACTCGGCATCGGATCGACCGACCGGCTGGCGCGTGACATCGCCGGCTACGGAGCCGACGCCGTCGTGCTCGAGCCGCAGCCGCTGCGCGAGGATGTGCTAGCCCGATTGCGCGCCCAGGCCGGTGCGGACCTGGTGAAGGAGCGGCGCTCATGACACCGGTATCGACCCGCCTGGTGAGGCTGCTGAACATGGTGCCGTATTTCCAAGCCAACCCGCGGGTCACCCGCGCGAAGGCCGCCGCCGACCTGGGGGTGTCGGCCAAGCAGCTGGAAGAAGACCTCAACCAGCTGTGGATGTGTGGCCTTCCCGGCTACTACCCGGGTGATCTCATCGATTTCGAGTTCTCCGGCGACAAGATCGAGGTGACGTTCTCGGCGGGCATCGACAGGCCCCTCAAACTCACCTCTCCGGAGGCCACCGGCCTGCTGGTGGCGCTGCGGGCGCTGGCCGATATTCCGGGCGTGGTCGATCCGGAAGCCGCGCGCAGCGCGATCGCCAAGATCGAGGCCGCCGCCGGTGCCGTCGGGCACGACGCCACCGGTCCGGCGGCCGTCGACGCGCAGGCGCCCGTCGAGAGTCGGGCCGCGGCCGCGGTGCGCACGGCGGTGCAGTACAAACATGCGCTGGCCATCGACTATTACGCCGCGTCGCACGACACCCTGACCAGCCGGATCGTCGACCCTATCCGGGTGCTGCTGATCGGCGGCCACAGCTACTTGGAGGCCTGGTCACGCGAGGCCGAGGGGGTTCGGCTGTTCCGCTTCGATCGCATCGTGGACGCCACCGAGCTGGGCGAGCCGGCCGCCGCGCCGGAGCCGGCGCTGCACGCACCGCCGGACACGTCGCTGTTCGACGGTGATCCGTCACTGCCGTCGGCCAAGCTCCGGGTGGCGCCCTCGGCGTTGTGGATGCTCGAGTACTACCCGATGCGGGACGTGCGCGAGTTGCCGGACGGATCGTGTGAGGCGGTCATGACCTACGCCTCGCAGGATTGGATGACGCGCCTGGTACTGGGGTTCGGGTCGGCCGTGCAGGTGCTCGCGCCGGCGTCCCTTGCGCAGCGGGTACGGGATTCCGCGACCGCGGCGTTGGAGTCCTATCAGGCCCTGAGCTCATAAAAGTGCTGGCGTGATGCCGCGCGGCGGCCACCGCGCGGCGGCGCGGGCGCATCGGCAGTTGACTCAGCTGCGGTAGCATCGGGTGGACGTCTGGAGGTAATCAAAGTGGGCAGTCTTAGTCCGTGGCACTGGGCGATTCTCGCTGTCGTAGTGATCCTGCTGTTCGGTGCCAAGAAGCTCCCCGATGCGGCGCGCTCGTTGGGAAAGTCGATGCGCATCTTCAAGTCTGAGCTCCGGGAAATGCAGACGGAGAACAAAGCGCAAGCGCCTTCCCTTGAAACACCGTCGGCAACCCCGGCCACCCCCTCGGCGAACCCCCAACCCGTGCAGTCGCAGCGGGTCGACCCGCCGGCGGCGAGCGAGCAGGGGCACACCGAAGCACGCCCCGCGTAGCCCGGCTGAGTCCCGGTTAGCCGTCGCGGTGCCCGAGCGCCACTGACCGAGCGTCGTGAAATTCATCAAGACTTCAGCGCGCACCGCTGCCCTGCTGAAGCGGCTCAACCCTCGCTATCGGCGTAGCCGTACCAATCCCGACGCGACCATGTCGCTGGTCGATCACCTGACCGAGCTGCGCGCCCGGTTGTTGATCGCCCTGGGCGCGATCGTGATCACCACGATTTTCGGGTTCGTCTGGTACTCGCACTCCGTCTTCGGGCTGGACAGCCTCGGCGAGTGGTTGCGCCATCCCTACTGTTCGCTGCCGCAGTCGGCGCGCGCCGAGATCAGCGCCGACGGGCAGTGCCGGTTGCTGGCAACTGCGCCGTTCGACCAATTCATGCTGCGGCTCAAGGTCGGGATGACGGCGGGGATCGTGCTGGCCTGTCCGGTCTGGTTTTACGAGCTGTGGGCGTTCATCACGCCGGGGCTCTACCAGCGGGAGCGGCGCTTCGCGATCGCGTTCGTGATCCCGGCCGCGGTGCTGTTCGTCGGCGGTGCGGTGCTGGCCTACTTCGTGCTGTCCAAGGCGCTGGGTTTCCTGTTGACCGTGGGCAGCGACGTGCAGGTGACCGCGCTGTCCGGGGATCGCTATTTCGGCTTCCTGATCAACCTGCTGGTGGTGTTCGGTGTCAGCTTCGAATTCCCGTTGCTGATCGTCATGCTCAACATGGCGGGGCTGCTGACGTATCAGCGGCTCAAGTCGTGGCGGCGCGGCCTGATCTTCGCGATGTTCGTGTTCGCGGCGGTATTCACGCCCGGGTCCGATCCGTTTTCGATGACGGCGCTCGGGGTCGCGCTGTCCATGCTCCTCGAGCTCGCCATCCAGATCGCTCGCCTGCACGACAGGCGCAAGGCCAAGCGCGAAGCCCAAGCCATGATCGCCGACGACGAGGCGTCGGTCGTCGAGCCACCCGAGCCGATACCCGCGCCCTCGTTCACCGCCGGGCAGCATGACGACGTCACCTAGATGTCGGCGATGTCGGCGTCGCGTGGCGGCGGCGTGACCGAGCTGGCCGAGCTGGCCCGGTTCACCGCGGAGCTGCCTTTTCCGCTCGACGACTTTCAGCACCGGGCCTGCGCGGCGCTGGAACGAGGCCACGGTGTGCTGGTCTGCGCGCCGACCGGCGCCGGCAAGACGGTGGTCGGCGAATTCGCCGTGCACCTGGCGCTGGCCGCCGGCGGCAAGTGCTTTTACACCACGCCGCTCAAGGCCCTGAGCAACCAGAAGCACACCGACCTGACGTTGCGCTACGGCCGAGACCGGATCGGGCTGCTCACCGGTGATATGTCGGTGAACGGCGATGCGCCCGTGGTGGTGATGACCACCGAAGTCTTGCGCAACATGCTCTACGCCGATTCGCATGCGCTGCAAGGGCTTTCCTACGTGGTGATGGACGAGGTGCACTTCCTCGCCGACCGGATGCGGGGTCCGGTGTGGGAGGAGGTGATCCTGCATCTGCCCGACGAGGTGCGGGTGGTCAGTCTGTCGGCGACGGTGAGCAACGCCGAGGAGTTCGGCGGCTGGATCCAGACCGTGCGGGGCGACACGGCCGTGGTGGTCGACGAGCATCGGCCCGTGCCGCTGTGGCAACACGTCTTGGTGGGTAAGCGGCTGTTCGATCTGTTCGACTATGACGCCGGCGGGGCGGGCGGCCCCCCATCGGCCACGCGCCAATTTCGGGTCGACCCGGAGCTGTTGCGGCACATCGCGCATCGTCGTGAGGCCGACCGCATGTCGGACTGGCAGCCCCGGCGGCAGTCTGGACGGGGAGGCCGGCCGGGCCGGCCGCGGTTCTATCGGCCGCCCTCGCGGCCGGACGTGATCGCGACCCTGGATTCCGAGGGGCTGCTGCCGGCGATCACGTTCGTGTTCTCCCGGGCCGGTTGTGACGCCGCGGTACAGCAGTGCCTGCGTTCGCCGCTGCGGCTGACCACCGAAGAGGAGCGCGCACAGATCGCGGAGGTGATCGAACACCGGTGTGGTGATCTCGCGGACTCCGACCTGGCGGTGCTGGGCTACTACGAGTGGCGTGAGGGCCTGCTGCGCGGGTTGGCTGCCCACCACGCCGGGATGTTGCCGGCGTTCCGGCACACGGTCGAGGAGCTGTTCACCGCCGGCTTGGTCAAGGCGGTGTTCGCCACCGAAACCTTGGCGCTCGGCATCAACATGCCCGCCCGCACGGTGGTGCTCGAGCGGCTGGTGAAGTTCAACGGCGAGCAGCATGTGCCGCTGACGCCCGGGGAGTACACCCAGCTGACCGGCCGCGCCGGCCGGCGGGGCATCGACGTGGAGGGTCACGCGGTGGTGCTGTGGCATCCCGCCGAAGAAACCACCGAACCGTCCGCGGTCGCCGGCTTGGCCTCCACCCGCACGTTTCCGCTGCGTAGTTCGTTTGCGCCGTCGTACAACATGACGATCAACCTGGTCCAGCGGATGGGCCCTGAGCAGGCGCACCAGTTGCTGGAGCAGTCGTTCGCCCAGTATCAGGCCGACCGGTCCGTCGTCGGCCTGGTCCGTGGCATCGAACGCGGCCGGCACATGCTCGACGAGATCACCGCCGAACTGGGCGGGCCGGACGCGCCGATCTTCGAATACGTCCGGCTGCGTGCCCGGGTTTCGGAGATGGAGCGCGCGCAGTCGCGCGCGTCTCGGTTGCAGCGACGGCAGGCCGCCAGCGATGCGCTGGCCGCGCTGCGGCGGGGTGACATCATCACCATCACCCACGGTCGGCGCGGGGGGCTGGCGGTGGTGCTGGAGTCGGCCCGCGACAGTTCCGATCCGCGGCCGTTGGTGCTCACCGAACACCGGTGGGCTGGGCGTATCTCGTCAGCCGACTACTCGGGTGCCTCGGCGCCGGTCGGATCGATGTCACTGCCCAAGAGGGTCGAACACCGTCAGCCCAGGGTGCGCCGCGATCTGGCCTCGGCGCTGCGATCCGCCGCCGAGGGGCTGGCGATCCCGCCCGCGCGTCGTCGCGGCGCAGAGGATGGCGCGTTTCACGATCCGGAGCTGGCGTCGTTGCGGACTCAATTGCGTCGGCATCCCGCCCACAACAGCCCCGGCCTCGAGGACCGGATGCGTCAGGCCGAGCGCTACCTGTGCATCGAACGCGACAACGCCCAGCTGGAGAAAAAGGTTGCCGCCGCCACCAATTCGCTGGCCCGGACATTCGACCGGATCGTCGGGCTGCTCACCGAACGGGAGTTCATCCAGGGCCCGGCCACCGATCCGCATGTCACCGACGACGGCCGGTTGTTGGCCCGCATTTACAGCGAGAGCGACCTGTTGGTCGCCGAATGCCTGCGCACCGGCGCCTGGGCGGGCTTGAAACCGGCCGAGCTGGCGGCGGTGGTCTCGGCGGTGCTCTACGAGAGCCGGGGCGGCGACGGGCCCAGCGGCCCATTTGCCGCCGAGGCGCCCACACCGCGATTGCGGCAGGCGCTGAATCAGACGTCGAAGCTGTCGATTGCGCTGCGCGCTGATGAGCAGACGCACCGGATCGCCCCGAGTCGTGAACCCGACGACGGCTTTGTCAGCGTCATTTATCGCTGGGCCCGGACCGGAGATCTGGCTGCGGCGCTGGCCGCCGCCGACCCGGCGGGCACCGGTTCGCCGTTGTTGGCGGGGGATTTTGTACGGTGGTGCCGGCAGGTGCTCGACCTGTTGGATCAGGTTCGCAACGCCGCCCCGGATGCCGAGCTCCGGGCAACCGCCAAGCGCGCCATCAATGACGTTCGGCGCGGCGTCGTCGCAGTTGACGCCGGGTAGGCTGGGCCCGAGCTACGGTTACATCCGGAGGAGAACCGGACCCGGTCGGGCCAGACACAAAGGGACTCACAAAGGGACTGAGGAGAAACGATGAGCGGACCGCAGGGATCGGACCAGCAGTGGCAACCGCCCGGCGAGAGTGGCGATCGGTCCTCGGAACCGACCCAGGTGGGATCGCCGTGGCAACAGCAGCCGCCGGCTCACGAGGCGGCGTGGCAGGCCCCGGCGTACACGCCGCCCGCCGAGTACCCGCAGTACGAACAGCCGACCGAGCAGGCATACCCGCAGCAGCCCGGCCAGTACGGGCAACCGGACCACCACGGGCAACCGGGCCAGTATGGCCAGCCGCAGTACGGCCAGTACGGCCAGCCGCAGTACGGCCAGCCCGGCCAGTACGGCGAGTACGGTCAGTACGGCCAGCCGGGCCAGTACGGCCAGCCGGGCCAGTACGGCGCGCAGCCCGGTCAATACGGTCAGCCCGGCCAGTACCCGCAGCAGTACCCGCCCTACGAACAACCGGGTAAGAAGCGTTCGGTTGCCCTGATCGGCGGCGTGGTCGGCGTGATCGCCTTTCTGCTCATCGCGGTCGTCCTGGTGCTCGGCTTCTGGGAGCCCGGGTTTTTCGTCACCACCAAGCTGGACGTCAACAAGGCGCAGGCCGGTGTGCAGCAGATCCTCACCGACGAGACCAACGGCTACGGCGCGAAGAACGTCAAAGACGTCAAGTGCAACCACGGCCAAGACCCCACCGTCACGAAGGGCGGCACCTTCGACTGCAGCGTCAGCATCGACGGCGCCCAGAAGCACGTGACCGTGACCTTCCAGGACAACAAGGGCACCTACGAGGTGGGCCGGCCGCAATAGCCGATTGCCCGCCTTCTCGTCGCGCCGCAGCGGCGCGCATCGTCGGCGGGCGAAGCCCGTCACGCAGGCAGCGCGTCGATCGCCTTCTGCAAACGGCCAACCGACGACCCGACGCCCAGTTCGGTGGCCAGCTTGGCGGTGCGTCTGGGGTGGGCGGCGGCCAGCGGTAGCTCGTCGGTGGGCGTCGAAAGCGTGACGGGGGCGTCGGTGGCCACCCGGACCACCTGACCCGCGGCCTCGATGTAATCGGTCGCGGCAAGCAGTTTCGCGCGCAGACCCTTGGCCATCTTGGATTTCGGGTCGTGTGCGGCAGCGAGGATCTGTTCCAGCGAGCCGTGCTGAGCCAGCAGGGTGGCCGCCGTCTTCTCACCGATACCGGGCACACCCGGCAGGCCGTCGGATGGATCGCCGCGCATCAGCGCCAGTTCGGCGTAGGCCGCTCCGGCCCGATCCGCCGGCACGCCATAGTGTTCGGCCACCTCCGCGGGCCCGAACAGGGTGGCTTTGGCCAACCCGCGGCCGAGGTAGAGCACCCGAACCGGGACCGGATCGTCGGCCACCACTTGCAGCAGATCGCGGTCTCCGCTGACGACGACGACCGGGTCGCTGCGTTCCCGTGCCGCCATTGTGCCCAGCACGTCGTCGGCCTCGAAACCTTCTGCGCCCGCCGTCGGAATACCGAACGCGTCCAGCAGCTCCATGATCATGTCGATCTGCGGGGTGAGGTCGTCGGGTACTTCCTCGATGTCGGGCTCGCCTTCCGGCTCCGGCTCGGCGACCCGATGCGCCTTGTACGACGGGATCAGGTCCACCCGGAATTGTGGCCGCCAGTCCAGGTCGAGGCAGACCGCCAGCCGGGCGGGCCGCTGCTGGGTGATCACCACGGCCATCGAGTCGATGAATCCGCGCACGGCGTTGACCGGCCGACCGTCGGGAGCGGTGATCGACGACGGCACCCCGAAGTACGAGCGGAACCACATGCTGGCACCGTCCAGCAGCAACACGGGTGCGGGCATGCGGGCTATGGTCTCACGCGCCGAACGTCGACTTGTTGTCGACTATTCCGCCGGAGATTCCAGCAACAACTCGACGTTCGGCCAAGCCGAGAGCGCGGTTAGCCTGGCTGCCATGGACTCTGACCGATTCGACACACGCGTGTATGCCCGCCGGCTGGCCGCCGCGGCCGCCGCGACCGCCGACGCCGGTCTGGCCGGCCTGGTGATCACCCCGGGCCACGACCTGCGCTACCTCATCGGCTCGCGAGCCCAGACGTTCGAGCGGCTCACCGCGCTGGTGTTGCCGGCCTCCGGTGATCCGACGGTCGTGGTGCCGCGGCTGGAGCTGGCGTCGCTCAACGGATCGGCGATCGCGGAACTGGGGCTGGCGGTGCGTGATTGGGTCGACGGCGATGATCCCTACCAATTGGTGACTGCCGCGTTGGGCGGCGCCCCCGTGGCGACGGCGGTCACCGATTCCATGCCGGCGCTGCATGTGTTGCCGCTGGCCGGTGTGCTCGGCGTGCTGCCGGTCCTGGCCACCGACGTGCTGCGCACGCTGCGGATGGTCAAGGAGGAGGGCGAGATCGACGCGCTGCGCAAGGCCGGGTCGGCCATCGACCGGGTGCATGCCCGGGTGCCGGAGTTTTTGCGCCCGGGCCGCACGGAGGCCGACGTCGCCGCCGACATCGCCGAAGCCATTGTCGCCGAAGGGCATTCGGACGTGGCGTTCATCATCGTCGGCTCCGGCCCGCACAGCGCCGACCCGCATCACGGTTATTCGGATCGTGAACTGCAGGCCAGCGACATCGTCGTCGTCGATATCGGCGGAGCCTACGAGCCCGGATACCTCTCGGACTCGACCCGCACCTACAGCATCGGTGAACCCAGACCCGATGTGGCCCAACAGTATTCGGTGCTGCAGCGGGCCCAACGCGCGGCGTTCGACGCGGTCCGTCCCGGCGTGACCGCCGAGCAGGTCGACGCCGCCGCCCGCGAAGTGCTGGCCGAGGCCGGACTTGCGGAGTTTTTCGTGCACCGCACGGGGCACGGTATCGGGCTCTCGGTTCACGAGGAGCCCTACATCGTCGCCGGAAATGACCTGCCGCTGGCCGCGGGCATGGCGTTTTCCATCGAGCCGGGTATCTACTTTCCGGGCCGCTGGGGTGCTCGAGTCGAAGACATCGTCGTCGTGACCGAGGACGGCGCCCTGGCCGTCAACAATCAGCCGCACGACCTGATTGTGGTACCGGTGCCGTAACGCTCACGACACCCTCGCCGCGTAGGTTGGGTCTGGTGTCAATCCTGGACCTCGCCCTGCTTCCGATCCGCATTGCACGACATGTCACCGACGCGGTGTTGCACCCCGTCCCGCCCTCGCCGGCACCGCCGGGCGAGCTCATCGTGGTCGACGGCATGCCCGAGGGGGCGCCGCCGGCGGCGCGTCGGCCCGAGCCGCCGCTTCCGGTGCCGTCGGGATGGCCGTTCGGCGAGGAGTTTCCGCGCACCTGCGGTAGCAGCCGGGTGGCCGGCGGTGCCCTGTTCTGGACCGACTTCCTCTACGACGACCATGGCGCGACGGGCCTGCCGATCGGGGACCTGAAAATCCAGGCGCCGCCGCGCGGCACCTACGTGTATCCCGACGGGCCCGCGGCCGGCAACGGCGCCGACATCTTCCGCGTCGCCATCGGGCTCACCGAGACCCACACGTGGTGGCGGATCGACTGGAACACGCTGGTGGACGCCTCGGTACCGATCGCGCTGTTCACCTTCGACACCGGCCCGGGCCGGGTGGGGTCACAGGAATGGCCGGCCGGGGCGGGGGTGCGCTCGCCGGGCATCGACCTGGCCCTGCTGGTTTCGGGCAGCAGCGCCGCTCTGATCGACCTGACCACGCAGAGCAGGACCCCGGTGGAGCACAGCGTCGACATGGGGTCGCGGTCGTTTGTGGTGCAGGTTCCGCGGTCGTTGGTGGACCCGTCCGGCGACTGGACGGTGCGGCTGGCCGCGGGTTTGGCCAACGCCGCGGGTGATGGGTTCG
>DATKEW010000494.1:0-3652 GCA_035511785.1 Mycobacterium sp. | reverse complement strand
TCGATCATCGGCAAAAGCGACCTGGACGACCTCCTCTGCAACCGCGAGGGTCTCAATCAGGGCCTGGAGTTGATGATCGACAGCCCCGCGGTGGGCTGGGGTGTTCACATCGACCGCGTGGAAATTAAGGATGTAGTACTGCCGGATTCGATGAAGCGGTCGATCGCGCGCCAAGCCGAGGCGGAGCGTGAGCGGCGGGCTCGGGTGATCACCGCCGACGGTGAACTGCAGGCGTCTGGAAAACTGGCCCAAGCGGCCGAGACGATGGCCGTGCACCCGGCTGCGCTTCAGTTGCGGCTCTTGCAAACCGTGGTTGAGGTCGCCGCGGAGAAGAACTCCACCCTGGTGCTTCCCTTCCCCGTCGAACTGCTCCGGTTTTTGGAACGAGCAACACCGCAAGCATCCGAGGGCCGGGACGACGAGGCCGCTATGCCCTCCGCCTCGGCCGCGGCTTCCAAGAGCGAGATGTCGAAGCTGGACCCGCCGCAGGTCCCCGACGACGCCAGCGGTCTGGAAGTCGACACACGCATTGCGGGTCGGTATTCCGGCTGAACGGGTAGCGGTCGAAACGGCTAACGACAACCATGGATCAGACCATTGTCGGATGCCGCTGTCGTGATTTCGTGTGCAGGTTCGGGACACCGAAGTTGATGAAACCCGGAAACGTCTGGATACGATCACTGTCCGGGCTATTCGGTGAATGCCACAGGCTGCCGACGAGCAGCCATGTCAACGGACTGGTTCCGGCCTCGGGCGTCTCAACGTCACGTTCGAGGTTGCCGCATCGGCCAAGTCGGGCTCGTGGTTTGGCTGGCCCAGATGCTGGCCGCGATGCCGTCCATCTTCGGTGACCATTCGCGGATCAGGGCCGCCCGGATATGGCGGTGATGCAGGATGGCGCCCCCCCGCGGCGGGTGCGGGCAAACCAGTGCGTGCTGCGGCGGTGGCGCTCACGGCTGTGCGCTGGGATCTTCGGTGGGTGAAGTGCGCCGTGCTGGCTGGTGTCGGGGAAAGTCGTATCGGGTCGACTCGGGGGTCGCGAAGAGTCGAACATCATCCAGTGCGCGACAGCGGCACCGCCGTCGGCGGGGTCATAGGGGGGCGGTGCAGGCGACGGGCGACCTCGGTGGTGAATTGCCGCTGCGCATCCGGGTCACCGGCGGCGCGGTGTCGCCATATCGGCGAGGCGATCAGGCCGGCGAGGTTGACGGCTTCGGGGTAGACGGCCGCGAACAGCCGTGATGCGCTGAACGTCGCCGCCTCGCTGCCCTCCGGGATGAGCACTTCGGCGCGTCGGCTCCATTCCCGCTGCACACAGGTGCCCTCGTGGCGTCGATCTGCCCATAGGTGCCCGCAGAACAGGAATCCTGTCAGCACGGCCAATGGGATCCCGCACTCGACGCCACCCTCAGTGGTGTACCCGACATCGAAGCCATCAGCCGTCACCGGAATCGCCCGCAATGCCTCCGCTGTAACACCATCACAGTTCAACAGCGTCGCCCTACAACCCAGCCAATCCCGGCAGCGACTCGCAACCTTACTCCGGACGTCGCAACATCCGTCGCAACCTAGGTCCGGACGTCGCAACCTTCGCCCGTACAGGACAGATACAACTGTCTCGTCCAGTTGAAGATTGCGAGGGATGCCCCCCGCTTGCTGGGGCTCGCAATCTAGGTCTGGACGATCCCCGCGCAGTTCGTCCAGATTCACATTGCAATTTCGGCGACCGGAGCATCCGGGCCTGCCGAGCGACTGCAGCAACGCAGCGCAAGTCCCGCAAGCGGGCCGTACCGGCGCCACGGCACTGTTCGGCACCCACGGTCCCGGCCAGGCCAATCCCGCTGATGTGACAGGACAGTCGGCGACGGGTGTCGATGGGCCTCGGACAACTGCCGCCGCAATCGGCCGCGCCGGTGGTGATGAACGTGGCCGGGGGGTTGCGGGTCGAGGTTTTCCTCGGCCTCGAGTTCCGTGGATATTTCGCAGATATCCGCGTGGCTGAGGTCAGCCCGTCGAATCATGGTCTAGCTGCAAAACACATCACAGTACTTCACGGGAGCTATCTGTAACTCGTGGCCAAGTGTGGCCAAAATGTGGCCACGGCGGCCCGCTCTCTGGGTTGTGAGACCTCGGCTGCACAAGTTGAACAGGCGCGCCTCTACCGTCGAGCAACGTCCCGGGGAAAGAACTCCGGACAACGGGGGCCAACCGGGGTCTACCGTCGAAGTGGGAGTCCGGAGATGAGGCCAAGTGAGTAGAGCTGACAACGCGCGACGAGACGTTTTCGACGAGCGCGCTATACATTTGGGTGCGGGTTTTAAAGAGCAGGAGCGCCCGCACGTTTTGGAGACGTTGGCGGCGCTCGGGGCGCACCTGAAAAGGTGGAATCCCGATGAGGTGGACGTCGAAGTCTCGGTACAGGATCGCGGCGGTAAGGAGCAGCGCGTGACGCTCCGTACGACCCTGCCCGGTCTTCCACCGCTAGTAGCGGTCGCCGACGACCGGGACCTGACGCGAGCCCTCGGTGAAGCGAAGCACGAGCTGATCCGTCAGATTGACCACCACAAGTCGGCGCGCGAACCCATGAACAGCCGTCAGCTCCGAAGCGAGACGATCCGGCATCCGAAACAACAAGGCGAGTCGCCCTAATCGCGCGGTTCCGTCTCGTACGCGGCGCCGATGACAACAAAGCGGGCGTAAGCGGAATCTGGGTCCGGAGTCGCAGTATTGGGCGCCACGGTGACAGTACCTCAATTCGACGAACCGCGCGATTAGCGCAGCGTCACGTGAGGAGGCCGGGCCCCCAAGCCAGCCGACGCAGCCCGCACCGGTGCTGCCTGGACGCTTGAATGTTAAGTGGGGCAAGGGAATTGGCCTGAAAATCGTACACGCAGAGGCGGCAGGTCCTGGTTGGGGCCATAGCCGTCGGCGCTCTTGGGATCGCCCAGATACCGGCGGGGACCTCTTCGGCGCGCTCGGCTCGTTGCTGGTTTCGACCAGCTCGATCACCGTGGCAAGTGGGGTCCTGAACCTATGGGTGCAGGATCCGACCCGCAGCGCGGCCGGCTTCCACGAACTTGTCGCCAAGTACGGGCCCCGGGTGCTGATCGGGATCGGCGTCAGCCACGCGCCGGTGGTGGACGGTGCGGAGCCCGGGAGGTACCGGCGTCCGCTGGCCCGAATGCGGGAGTTCCTCGACGCCCTGGATGCCGCCCCCGAGCCGCTTCCGGTCGGCGACCGGGTGCTGGCGGTCCTCGGCCCCAGGATGCTCGAGCTGGCCAGGGACCGGGCCGGCGGTGCGCACCCCTACCTGGTGACCCCGAACCCACCGCCACCGCCCGCAAGATCCTGGGTGCCGGCCCGCTGCTGGCGCCCGAACAAGGTGTGGTCCTCGAAACCGATCCCGCGCAGGCCCGCGACATCGCCCGAAAGAACATGGCGGCCTACTTCGGGCTGACCGGCGATGACCCGGTTGCCGAAGCCGACGTCGTCGCGTCACTGAAAGGTCACTCCGCCGAAACGCCATTGTCACCGACACGGCGCAACCCTGGGTGTATGGGCGATCAACTCCAGCTGGCGAAGGAACTGGCGGCTGCTGCCGAACCGTGCTTCGACACCGCGGACCGTTTGGCGGTCTACAGCGAGATGAACC
>DATKEW010000493.1:0-2862 GCA_035511785.1 Mycobacterium sp. | reverse complement strand
CACCACTGAGGCAATCGGGGTCGACCACGACGAACCCAACCAGTGTCCGCCCGAGCCAGCCCGGCCGCCAACAGCAACCAGCGTCCAATCTTCGCGTACCACGGTGCGCCTCGAAGACGGCGCCGCGCTACTGACCAGCGAATTCTCGTGGAGCTGCCGGGAATCGAACCCGGCGTAAAAGTGGCGGCTGACCTGCGGAAACGCTGATTCTAACGACGCGAAACGACGCGAAACGACGCGAAACGACCTGCGGATACGTGAAAGGTGTTGACGGCGTCAACACGCCGCAAGCCCTGTGTTGCGTCCACACTTTCAGGTCGTCGATGCCTTCGGGCATCACTGCACCGGCCAGGACTCGTACGAAGTATCGCTGCGCAACTCGCAAGGCCATTCGCCTCGTAGATCGGTTAGCAAGGGCCCGGCCGTCGGTGGCGATAAATTCGGGACGAAACTGTGGAGTTGATGGACCTGTCCTCTGCGCAACGGGAGTTCACGGCGTACGGCCCGTCACACTGGGCGGTCATCGCTGTGTTCGCGATCGGCTCCGCGCTGCTTGTCTGGATCGGACGCTCGCAGACCGAATCGCAAGCCCGGCGCCTCGGCCGCACCCTTGGGGCGCTGACTGCCGCGACATACGGCTCGGTGCTTGCCTATTCACTGATCCCGCCCACCATTGAGAGGTCGGTACCACTGCGCCTGACCGATCTCGCCACTGTCGCGGCGGCCTACGCGTTGTGGTCGCAGCGACACTGGCCCTTCGCACTCACCTACTACTGGGGGCTCACTTTGAGCACACAGGCGCTAATCTCACCGGCTCTGAAAAGTCCGGATTTCCCCAACCGCGAGTTCCTCGGCTTTTGGTCAATTCACCTGCTCGTCGTCTGGGCAGCCATCTACCTCACCTGGGGCCGGCGGATGCGGCCCCAGTGGCGCAGCTACCGGATCGCGGTCCTGGTCACAGTCGTCTGGGCAGCAGCCACCTTCGCTTTCAACAGCATCGCCGGAACCGACTACGGCTTCCTCAACCGAAAACCCCACACGGCGAGCCTGCTGGACGTATTGGGCCCATGGCCGGTGTACCTGCTGACTGCGGCCACGCTCATCCTCATCGTGTGGGCCCTCATGACCTGGCCGTGGGAGCGAACACGGCGACACGCTAAAGAAGGTCCGCAGCTTGGCTGATCGGGTCGTCGGGATCGGGACGCTCCAGGGCGTTGCCCGAGAGGTTGTTGCCGCAACAAGATTAGTGCCGCGTCCGGGTAACGCCGTACGCAGCGCAGGCACTATTCCGCGGATCTACCCGCGATACCGCTAACCCAGGCTTCGTGTATTTGGCGAAGGGGTGCCCAACGGGTTCGTCTCGTCTGCTTTTGCCAAAATGGCATCGATGATCGTCGTAGACCCGCGCAGTGGCTGCCCCTCCCCGGGGCTGAGCGGCTGATGACACAGCCTGGCCCGGCCGCAGATCACGCGCGAGAGTCAGGCGACGTCCCGGCTGGCCGATGCCACGGCATCGGTGGCTGGCGGGGTGGTTGGCGCGGCGGTCAAGGGCGTGATCGGCGGTATTCAAGGAGCCGCCAACGGAGTCCGCGATGGCTGGCGTAAAAGCTAGTGAGTCGGTGGCAGGCCGGCCGGGTATGGCTTGGGTCCAGGGCGTTTTGGGTGGTATTCGGAGAGTCGCCGATGGAACCCGCGACGGCTGGACCACAGGCAGTGAGTCCCGCTGGCTGCCGCGTTGACGTTGGCATCGCTTGGGACGGCGAAGTGGTGACCGCGCCTTTGTGCCTGTTGGCTGCCCAAAGGCGAGTGAACCACGGCATCCGGCGGCGGCCCCTGGTGGACAAGAACACCAATGGACGGCGGGCCCGCCAGGTTCCGTTGATCGACGCAATCCGCGATGTCGTTCAGCGACGAATCGACCTGGCTGGTGGCGACCCGGACGCCCACCTTTTCGCTGGTTCGAGGCGTGTCACTAGTGAGTGTTCCCCTGAACTACTTACCGCTCGTAGACGGCGAGGACAGGTAGTCGACTACGCGTGTCATCAGCGGCGTGCTGCCCCTACTTTGCGTTCATGTCACCTACCGGAACTCGAGTACGGCGGGATGAACGCCACGTCGTCCGTCGATCGAATAGCTCGACGGAACCGCCTTTAGGCGGCTCCCACGGTCGGGGCGGACCGGTTGTGCTGCAGGCGATCGCGCGACTGGCCCTGGCCGCGCCGCGGCGAATCATTGCCATCGCGTTGCTGGTCATGGTCGGCGCCGCGATCGTCGGTGTCCCAGTCGCCAAGAACCTGGACTCCGGCGGTTTCCAGGATCCGACATCGGAGTCGTGGCGCGCATCGCGGCTTCTGTCGGAGAAGTTCGGCCAGGGCGACATGCGGATGATCATTGCGGTCACCTCGGATGCGGGCGTGCACAGCCAGGCCGCGGGTGCCGCGGGCGCCGAGATAGTCGCGCAGTTGACGAGCTTGACGTTCGTGACCGACGTGACATCGGCGTGGACGGCGCCACCGCAGGCGGCGACCGCGTTGATCAGCAAGGACGGGAAGACCGGGCTGATCGTCGCGGACATCACCGGCGGTGAGAGTGGCGCGCAACTGCACGCAAAGGCGCTGTCCGATCGGCTGCACGACTTCGAGGGCGTCAGGGTCACGGTGGGCGGCGAGGTGATGGGCTCGGCCGAGATCATCGACCAAACCAAAAAAGACCTGCTGGCGATGGAAGCCATCTCGCTTCCGCTGAGTTTCGTTGTGCTGGTATGGGTTTTCGGCGGAGTGCTCGCGGCGGCGCTGCCATTGGCGGTCGGCACGTTTGCGATCCTCGGCTCGATGGCGGTGATGCGCGCGATCACGTTCGCCA
>DATKEW010000492.1:0-16879 GCA_035511785.1 Mycobacterium sp. | reverse complement strand
CGTGAGTTCTATGACGTGGACCGGCTGGCGGCGTTCTTCGAACTCGTGCAGCAGGACCCAACGGTCAGCCAGGTCAAGCTGATTGCCGAACCGTGGGATGTCGGACCGGGCGGCTACCAGGTGGGCAATTTCCCGCCGCAGTGGACGGAGTGGAACGGAAAGTACCGCGACACCGTGCGGGACTTCTGGCGCGGTGAGCCCGCCACGCTCGACGAGTTCGCCTACCGCTTGTCCGGATCGGCCGACCTCTACGAGCGCACCGGGCGCAGGCCGGTTGCCTCGATCAACTTTGTCACCGCCCACGACGGGTTCACGCTGCGCGACCTGGTGTCGTACAACGAGAAGCACAACGAGGCCAACGGCGAAGACAACAACGACGGCGAAAGCCACAACCGTTCCTGGAACTGCGGCGCCGAAGGGCAGACCGACGACGCCGCCGTCAACGAGCTGCGCGCCCGCCGGCAGCGCAATTTCATCACCACTTTGCTGCTGTCACAGGGTGTTCCGATGATCTGCCACGGTGATGAGCTCGGCCGCACGCAAAGCGGCAACAACAACGGCTACTGTCAGGACAACGAGCTCACCTGGATCGACTGGGCCAGCGTCGATAGCGGCCTGCTGGAGTTCATCCGCGCGGTGTCAGCACTGCGTGCGAACCACCCGGTGTTCCGCAGGCGCCGGTTCTTTTCCGGCAAGCCGGTGGGCCGGCGTGGCCAGGACGGCCTGCCCGACATCGCCTGGTTCACCCCGGATGGCGCGGAGATGACCGAGGAGGACTGGGGCGCGGGCTTCGCGAAATCCGTCGCGGTGTTCCTCAACGGCCACGGGATACCCGACCGCGATCCGCGGGGTCAGCGGGTCCTGGATGTCTCGTTCCTGTTGTGTTTCAACGCGCACCACGAGCCGATCGAATTCACCCTTCCGCCAAAGGAATTCGGCGCCTCCTGGCACGTCGTGGTGTTCACCGGACCCGAGGAGACGACGCCCGCGGACGAAGTGCCCGGGGGAGGCAAGCTCACCGTGGAAGCACACACCGCCGTGGTGCTGCAAGCCGCCGAAGAAGTCTCGGGGGGTTGACCCGAATCCGCCCGAGCGTTACGCGCCCCGCACGCGGCCGATACGCTGTGCTTGCAGCGAGCTTTACAGGAGAGGGCGAATATGTCACGGACAGTGGTGGTTGGCGCGTCGAGCGGGCTCGGGCGTTGCATTGGTGTGGGGCTAGCGCAACGCGGCGATCAGGTTGCCCTGCTGGCCCGTCGTCGTGAGCGCATCGACGCCGCGGCCAAGGACGCGGGTCCGGGCGCGATCGCCATCGAATGCGACGTCACCGACGAGGCGTCCTGCCGATCGGCCATCAACGATGCCGCCGACGCCCTGGGCGGCATCGACAACCTGGTCTACACGCCCGCGGTGGGGCCGCTGGTCCGCATGGTCGATACCGACGCCGAAACGTGGCATCGCATCTTCGAGACCAATGTGATCGGCGCGTCGCTGGCGACCGCGGCAGCGGTGCCGTACCTGACCGCGTCAGCGGGCAAGGCGGTCTACCTCTCGTCCGACGCGGGCACTTTCGGGCCGCCCTGGCCCGGCCTCGGCGCGTACGGCGTCAGCAAGGCAGCGCTCGAGAGGCTCGTTGAGGCGTGGCGAGCCGAACACCCGGATATCGGCTTCACCTGCCTCATCGTCGGGGAGTGCGCTGGTGGCGAAGGCGACGGGCAAACCGGAATGAACATCGGCTGGGATCGCGAACTCGCCATGAAGGCCGTCCCGCTTTGGTCGTCGCGCGGCTGCATGCCCGGAAAGTTCATGCCCGTCGAGGACCTCATCGAGGTGGTGCACACGATCCTGCGCACCAATGCGGCGACGTCGATGCCCGTTGTGGTGGCACGAGGCGCGCCCGCCAGCCCCGCAGCCTTTGTGGATTCCACTCAGTCGTAAACGCCTAGCGATGGGTTAACTTCTCGCGGACCAAATCGGTGAGAAAGCGCCCGCTCGAAACGGGCCGGAACGCACGGGCCGCATCGGTCAGCGCGTCGCGGGATTCCGCGCTCAGCTCGATGTCAGCGGCGGCGACGTTGAACTCGAGCTGCTCGACGCTGGACGCGCCGGGGATGGCGACCACGCCGGGCAGGCTGATCAGCCAGGCCAGCGCCACCTGCGCCGGCTTGGCGCCGACTTCCGTCGCGACGTCGCGCAACGTTTGCAGCAGAGGCTCGATACGGCGCAGGTTTTCGGTGCCGAACAGCTGGTTCGCCGCGCGCACGCCGCCGGGACGATTGTCGAGACCGTACTTGCCGCCCAGTAGTCCTTGTGCCAACGGGCTCCAGGCGATCACGATGCGGTTCTCGCGTTCGGCGAACGGGACCAAGTCCTCGAGCGGTCCGGAGCGGGCGAGCGAAAACTGTACCTGGTTGCTGATGACCGGCCGCCCGAGCGCGGCGTCGGCCTTCTTCCATCGCGCGAGCGAGTAGTTGGAGACGCCGGCCGCCCCGATGGCGCCGCTGTCGAGTAGGTCGCGCATCCCCGGCATGATCACCGAATCGGGCACCACCGGGTTGGGCTGGTGGATCTGGTAGAGCGGGATGCGGTCCAGCTGCAGCCGCCGCGCACTGGCGCGCTCGCGCTGCTTGATCACCGGGGGAAACGGCGCGACCGGCATGATCTTGCTGGCCACCGCGACCTCGGTGCGCGCGTCGCCGAGTGCCTCGCCGAGGATCCGCTCGCTTTTGCCCAGCCCGTACACCTCGGCGGTGTCGAACAGCGTGACGCCCAGCGCCAGTGAGCGCTGCACAATGTCACGGGCGGCGCCGGCGGCGTAACTGTCGCCGTAGCCCCATTCAAGTGAGCCGAACTGCCAGGTGCCCAGGCCGATCCGGCTGACCCTTCCAACTCCATCGACGTCGAGATACTTCATGTGCCCACCGTACTGAGGTGGCCGGTCGGCGGCTTCAGCCGGGGATCTTGTTGAGGATGTAGTTGGCGATGCTCACGACCGTTTGCCGAGGTGCGTCGGCGTCGGTCGTGCCGAGGTGGGTTACCTCGAGGTCGATGACGACGTTGGCTTTGGCCGCGAGCGCGCGGACCGAGTGCACCTTCAGTCCCTTGGGTGTCAGATCCAAAGTGGTAATACCGTTGCCGGCGTCGGCGGGAGCGCTCAGGGAAAGTGGGTACGATGGCCCGCCACGAGCCGTCACGGTCACGGTTGAGCCGCCGCATTGGCGCCACCCGTCCAGCAGCTTCGCCAGCTGTGATTGGGCCGCGGGCGGATCAGCGAAGGCGGTGACCGCTTGCATGACGTCGATCGACTTGAGGAAGGTACGCGTGTCGGAGAATTCTTCCGCGTGGTATCGGAGGATGCCGTTGATCGTGTAAGCCTCCGGGGCCCCGGGGGTGACGCTTTCCCAGCACTCCGGACGGTCGATGCCTGCGTCCTTGTCGGACTTGACCGGATGATCCCAGGTTTGGCCGGCCTCCAGGTTTTCGTCGGCGGTGATCTTTTTGAGGGCATCGAGACCGGGCAGGAGCGTGATGATCGCGTCGGGCGCCACCGTGGGCGGCGGTGGCGCCTCGGTGGTGGTGCTCGTGGTGGTGGTCGCAGGTGCCGCGGTCCGATTGGAAGGGAAGGCGGCCAGGGTGGCCCATCCGACCAGAGCGAGGACCGCAAGCGTGATGAACGCATACGACAGTGCGACCCCGGCCAGGGCACGATCACGGCCAAGCTCGCCGGTGCGGCGGATTTGCGCCAGCCCCAGATGCCCCAGAATCGCACCCGCTGGGGCGAACACGAACGCGAACACCAGCGACAGCGTCGCCAGGGTGTTGACGGGCGGGCGGTAGGGCGGCGTTGGTGGCGTGACGATCGGCGGTTGCACCGGCGGGCCGGTGAACGGGACGCGGCCAAGCGGGTCGTACGTAAAAGGGTTGTCCCCGAAGGGATCCTGAGGGTTGGTCACACTAGTGGCCTCCTTTGCGCGGCCCGGCTACCCGGTCAGCATGCAAATCACCCTACGGTCAACCCCAATTCGTAAGGCGCGTGTCGGGCGATCTGCCCGAAGTGGGGTGGTAACCCGCCCGCTCCACGGTAGGCGTAGCGGACCGTTTGAGCTGGACAGGGCGGGGTATGCGCGGGTCGTGGGGCTCTCCTTGTCGAGACATGGCGTTCCTTGGCTTCCTGTTCCTTGACGAGGAGTCCGACGCCTATATGAATTGTTCTGCCCGAGAAGGACTTTCTCAGCGACGATCTCTGCGACGACGGAAGCGCTTGGCCGTTGCGGGCGCGGCGTCGGTGAAGACAGGTTGAGCGAGCCGGAATCGATCGATCAGGGCCCATCTCGAGCGGTACGCCCCAATCGCGGTTGGTGTACACCCTGCCGCCGATGCGGTCGCGGGCTTCGATCACGCGCACCGGCCATCCCGCGTCGGCGAGGCTGCGTGCGGCGGACAGGCCCGCCATCCCCGCGCCGACGACGAGGACCGACGTGGTGTCCGGTGGCGGTGGGGATCCGGCGCGCAGGCGGCCGCCATCCCCCCGCCGACCATGCTCGTCGAGGCCGCGAAGAACTCCCGACGGGACATCGGGGACACGCTGGTGAGCGTCTCACACCCCGTCGGGCGCGGCCCGCGCTTGACCCCCGATTATTGGACTGCCGTGCTGAAATTCGCGGCGTGTGTTGGGCCGATTCTGGCCCGTTCGTCGTTGAATGCAGGTTAAACTCGCGTACAACCGGGGTGCGGCGATGGGGCCGCGTTCGAGGGGGGAGCGGCGATGAGTGCTCGACGATCGACTCGCGCGAATCACCGCCTGTTCGAAGCGCTACCCCCGAGCCGCACTCTGACCATCCGCGCGGCGGACGACACCCCGCTGCATGCGGAGGTATTCGGGCCACCCGACGGCTATCCAATCGTCCTGACGCACGGCATCACCTGCGCGATCCGCGCGTGGACACACCAGATCGCCGACCTGGCCACCGACTATCGGGTGATCGCATTCGACCATCGCGGCCATGGGCGAAGCGGCGTTCCGCGGCGTGGTGGCTACAGTCTCAAACACCTTGCGTCGGACCTGGATTCGGTGCTGGAAGCGACATTGGCGCCGCATGAGCGTGCGGTGCTGGTCGGGCACTCGATGGGCGGCATCACCATCGCCGCCTGGTCGGCGCGCTACCGCCACAAGGTCCGCCGGCGCGCTGATGCCGTCGCGCTGATCAACACCACCACCGGGGACCTGCTGCGCGAAGTGAAACTCATGTCGGTCCCGCGCGAATTTTCGGCGGCTCGAGTCATCGCCGCGCGGGGACTGATCAGCGCGTTCGGCGGGTTTCCCCTGCCGAGTGCGGCCCGGATCCCTAGTCGCTATCTGGTCGCGATGCTGGCCGTCGGCAAGGACGCAGACCCGAGTGCGGCGAGACTCGTCTGCGAGTTGTTCGCCCAGACATCACCGGCGGGGCGCGGGGGTTGTGCAAAGATGCTCGTCGATGCACTGGGGTCGCGGTACCTCGACCTGGACGGTTTGACCGTGCCGACGTTGGTCATCGGCGGCGAACGCGATCGCCTGACGCCGATCAGCCAGTCCCGCAGGATCGCACGCACCGCGCCCAACGTCGTCGGCCTCGTCGAGCTGCCCGGCGGCCACTGCTCGATGCTGGAACAGCCCCACGAGGTGAACAGCCAGCTGCGGGTGCTCGCCGCATCGGTGACCCACGACGTGCGGGTCCGGCGGATCAGCTCATAGCAAGTCGATTATCTCGGCGGCTGCCCGGTGGCCGGACCTGACCGCGCCATCGAGAAACCCCGTCCATTCGTCCGCGGTCTCGGTGCCGGCCCAGTGAATCGGCCCGACCGGCTCGCGTAACCACGGCCCGTATTGTGTCCACGAACCCGGTGGTACCGCGGCGGTTGGACCGCCCGGCGCGAAACCTTCTGCGCCCCAACGATGATCAACATAATCAAGGGGTTTGAGCGCCTCGTCGCCGAACAGTCGGGCGAAGCAGCGCAACGTATCGCGGCGGCGTTGGTCAGTGGGTAGCGAGTCGAACGCGCGAGCGTCAACGAAACCCATCAAGATGCCTGGCCCGTCGGCGTGCGGGCTGACGTCGAAGGTGATGAACACCGGGCCTTTGTCGGACAGTGCCTGACCGGAGAACCCGTTGTCCCGCCAGAACGGCGTGGAGTAGGCCGCGTAGGCCTTGCTGAGCCGGCCCTGCGGCCAATGCTTGGCGAGCTCGTGGTACTCGGCGGGCAGCGGGGGAGCGAACTCGATGAATGCGCGGTGGGCCGGTGGGATTGCGACGATGACGAACCCGGACTCGGCCTGTCCGCGATCGGAGGTGACCGTCACACCTGCACCATGGCGGTCGATGCGACGGACCGGTGCGTTGAGCACTACCCGTGTCCCCAGTTCGGCGGCCGCCGCATCGGCGATCTGCTGGGTGCCGCCCGGAAAACGGTCCTGCTGGGCACCATTTTCGACGTCGAGCAGCCGGTCCAGGCCGCCGGCGGCGCGCGTGTAGCGGGCGGCATGCAGCATCGACACATCGTCCGGTTCGCACCCCCAGGTCACCCGGGCCACGATGGCGAACAGGTCGCGGGACGAGGCCGTGGCGCGCACCGAACGCAGCCACCCGCCGAGCGACAGGGCATCGAGTTCGCGGGCACGGCGCGCGTCCCAGGGGGCTGCCAGCGGGATGCTGCGGGCAATTCTTTCGAATTGCAAACGTAACCGGCCGATGTCGAGCAGTCCGGTCAGGGAAAGCTTTGGGATGGTACCGCTGTAGGAATGTGCCCGGCCGCGCCAGTGGATCACATTCTTGCCGTCGTGGTGAGTCGGAGTGGTTGCGACCTCGAGCTCGGCCGCCAACGCCAGAACGGCGTCTTGCGTCGGGCCGACGAAAGTGCCGCCCAGATCGGCGGGCAATCCCGCGACACTGCCGGTGAACGAGCGGCCCCCGACGCGGTCGCGGCCCTCGAAGACCAGCACGTCGTGGCCCTGTCGTGTCAGCTCGCGCGCCGCGGTTAACCCAGCAAAGCCAGCGCCCACCACGACAACGTCGACAATCCACGGTGGGTCTGTCACGTCCTCTAGTCAACCGCATTTCGCCGATTTCGTGAGGTAAATTCCGATTGCCCGAGGTTTTCGCGTGCGCAGGTTGCCCGCGCTGACTTCGCGCCGTGCCCGCGAATGTCGACTAGTTGCGCGAAATGAGCCCGGAAATCTCCCAACAAGTCGACGTTCGGTGCGAAAAGGCTACGGGGCGACCGTCAACCAGTCGGCGAATCCGGACGGGTCGTGGCGCCCCAGCGCGCCGTGCTCGTAAAGGCCCCACCCCTCAACAGGATTCGCGTCACCGTCGCGACACAATGCGCGGCCCACATGGTCGATGACGCCGAAGCCGGACCGTGCGATGATCGCCGGGTCGTTCATGTCGTACGTCAGTCGTTCGACGAACTTCTCGCCTTTCCACATGCCGTGCAGCCAGTCCGAGTCGCCGCCATAGCCACCGCCGACGTGGATGGGCACCGGCAGCTTGGACTCCACATCGAAGTGGACCGGGGTGCCGTCGGGGGCGGTCGCGTCGATCGTCGCGCCGGTGGGGATGCGGGTGCCGGAGCGGTAGTGAATTTTGACCCGAGGCCAGCCCAGCTGCTCGACCCTGCCGTCGCGCCATACTCGGGTGCAGTCATTGAGTGAGCGGAACCCGTTGGGCTCCTCCTGGATGATCAGCACGATCGCGAACTCGTCGAACGCCATCGGGACGTAGAGCCACCACATGCCCTCGAATGGCGGGTCGGCGGGCCGGCCCGCCGGTTCGGGCTCGCCGATCGGGCGGATGCCCCAGGACCGGTCGCGGCTGCCGAGCCAGGTCGCGGGGTCGACGGCGGTCTCTTCTCCGTCGATGGCGATGCGGCCGCTCCAGGTGCCGAGCTGGGCGAACCGCTGCGCGTCCAGCGTCACCCGGTTGCCGGACCGCAGGATGTGCGGCTGCTCCTGAACGACGTCGAACAGTCCCTCCCAGGTGAGATCGGCTGCGATGCCTTCCGTTTCGTCGAGGATCAGCCGCAGTTTGCGCAGCGGCTCGGTAACTTCGATCCGGTAGCCGTTGACGTTCTGGTTGAGCCGGTCCTGGTCGATGGCGTCGGACAAGTGCACCGCGGTCTGCGTGTCGCCACGCCTGACGAGCACGAACGCATCCTTGACCCCGAGGTTGGGGTAGTAGCCGATGCCACTGATCACAAAGATGTTTCCGGTGCGGTCGTGGGCGTTGAAGTAGGAGCGGTCGTAGAAGTTGCGGTCCGAATAACCCGGCCACGCGATCGGCTGGGGAATTTGATGTACTGGGAACTCGTCGAGCGGTCCGAGCATTACCGATCCTCTCCGATAAGACGCTTCATCAATCCGGCGTGGTAGAACAGCGACTCGACGTCGTCAGGCTTCTCGGTTTCCCCGAAGTGGACCCGCCGCGCACCGGTCCGCATGAACACGCAGGCCCACATCACACCCGAGTAGACGTAGAACCAATGCAGGTCGCCTACTTCAACGCCGGTGAGCCGCTGATAGGTAGCGCGGACGTCGTCTTCCCGCATCACCTCGGGCAATCCGGGCAGCCCCGCAAGACCGGTGAGTTCTTGGAACACCATGTGCGCGTAAATCATCCACGCGACGTCGAGCTCGCGTGGCCCCAGCGTCACCATTTCCCAGTCCAGCACCGCCACCGGTTGGAAGTCGCGGTACAACACGTTGCCTATCCGGGCATCGCCCCAAAGCAGCACGGGCTCTTGCGCGGCCACCTCGTGCGGCCAGTTGTCTTCCAGCCATGTGAAGGTCCGCTCCAGCAGCGGTGATCGGCCGATGTCGCGCACCGCGAAGTCATACCAGGACCGCACCCAGTTGAAGTGCCGGCGCAGCGCGGTGTCGCCGTCTTGGCCCTCGGACAGGAACACAAACATGCTCGCCGCGTTGGGGATTGAATGCAACGTGGCCAGCACCCCGACGGTGGCGTCCTGCAGTTCGAGCTGCCGCTCGGCGGGCGCGTCGGCGAACCAGTTGTTGCCAAACGTATAGGGCATCACGTCGGGCGGGACCACGCCGTCGACGTAGTCCATGACGAAGAATGGTGTGCCCAGCACGTCCCCGGTGGGCTCCAGCCAGCGCACCCGGGGGACGGGGACGTCGGTGAGTTCGCCGACCTTGCGTATGACCTCGTATTGGTGGTCCAGGCGATAGGTCGGAAAGACCTGCACGTCCTCGGCGCTGGGCGCCACTCGCGCCACAAGTTTCTGTTCTATCGGCTGCCCGTCCTGCTGCCAGCGGGTGGTCAGGATGATGGTTTCCGACGACATGCCCGTGGAGTCCACGCCGCTTTCCACCCTGACCTCGGGTGTTGTGCCGCCGGGCAGGACGGTCGACAGCCATCGCGACATGACCGCCGGCAGGGCTGTGACGTCGCGGCTGGAACGCTGAAGTCGGTCGACTTGATCGAGAACAGGTTCATTGGCCACGGGGTGCCTCCATTCTTTGAGACTTCTTCGCGGCAATTACGATACGGTAGGTAGCGTTATGAAAGCAGACCCATCCGCGCTTGACAAGGCCCCGGGGGCCGGCCGCCCCCGGGATCCGCGCATCGACTCGGCTATCTTATCGGCGACCGCGGAACTGCTTGTGGAGATCGGCTATTCGAACCTCAGCCTGGCCGCGGTTGCCGAGCGCGCGGGCACCACGAAATCGGCTCTGTATCGCCGGTGGTCGAGCAAGGCCGAACTGGTGCACGAGGCGGCTTTCCCGACGACGCCCACCGCGCTGGAGTCTCCGGCCGGCGACATCGCCGCCGATGTCCGGATGATGATCGAGGCTACCCGCGATGTGTTCACCACTCCGGTGGTGCGGGCCGCATTACCCGGGCTGGTGGCCGACATGACGGCCGACCCCGATCTCAACGCCCGGGTGATGTCGCGTTTCACCGACCTGTTCACCGCGGTGCGGGTGCGGCTGCGCGAGGCTGTCGACCGAGGAGAAGCGCATGCCGAAGTGGACCCGGACCGCTTGATCGAGTTGATCGGGGGAGCGACGATGCTTCGCATGCTGCTGCGCCCGGACGAAAAACTGGACGACGCGTGGGTGGACCAGACCACCGCAATCGTCGTCCACGGGGTGACCGGATGACCCGGCGACTTGCGGGCCGGACCGCGATCGTCACCGGCGCGAGCCGCGGCCTGGGCCGGGCGATCGCGCTGGCGCTTGCGGCCGACGGTGCGGCTGTGGCCGTCGCTGGGCGCACCGAACAGGTGTGGGATGACCGGTTGCCGGGAACCATCGGCGAAACGGTCGCCGACATCGAGGCGGCCGGCGGGCGCGCGGCGGGGGTGCGGGCCGATCTGACTGACCGAGACGACATCTGCCGATTGGTGCGTGAAGCACGAGATGCGCTGGGCCCCATCACAATTCTTGTCAACAACGCGGCGTTCACCGCGCCTGGCCGCCCGCCGGCCCCTGGTGCACAGCCGCGGCCCAAGCCGGCCAAGCCGGCTCCTGCCGGCGCCAAACCCGGCTGGCCGCCGTTTCTCGGCACGCCGCTGCACGCATTTCGGCGGCACTTCGACATCGCGGTCTTTGCCGCCTACGAGCTGATGCAAATGGTGTGCCCGGACATGATCGACGCGGGCGGCGGCTCCATCATCAACATCACCTCGGTCGCCTCGCGAATGCCCGGCGACGGGCCCTACCCCGACCGCAGCGGCGGAGTCCTGCCCGGTTACGGCGGATCCAAGGCCGCGCTCGAGCATCTCACCCAGTGCGCGGCGTTCGATCTCGCTGACCACAACATCGCGGTCAACGCGCTGTCGCCGTCGAAACCCATCCTCACGCCGGGCCTGGCGTACTACGCCCGTGAGTTTGTCGACACCGCTCCGGCGGATGAATTCGCCAGGGCCGCAGTGCAGTTGGCGCTGGTGGACCCGACCATGGTCACCGGTCGCACGATCGGTCATCGCGAGGTTCTCGACGGCAGCTTCCGGCCGTTCGGCGTTGACTAGGGATCGCCGCGGAGAAGTTCGTCGGGGTGATGAGCGTGGTTGACCAAGGGTGGACCGCTGCCATCGGTCCACCCAAGTCGCCCATTGTCGGTGACCTCGGTACGCAATTCGCCCCTGCTCACCGTGCCGTGGTGGCAGCCGCAAGCGAAAAACAGCTTGTCCGCATCCGTCTGGCCCCCCGCCGCCCAGTCCGGTGCATGGTGGACCTCGCAGTGATAGCCGGGTTCCAGGCAATCGGGACGGGTGCAGCCGCGGTCGCGGGCATAACAGATGATTCTCTGGTCGGCGGTGGCGATGCGCTTTTGGCGGCCGAGATACAGCGGCCGGCTGGTGTGGTCGTCGAACACCGCCAGGTAGTGAATTGCTTTGGCGGCCATGCGGATCAGATCCGGCATCGGCAATCTGGAACCGCCGCCGGTTCGCGCCGGTGCCGGCATCGCTGCCGACGAGTCGGCTACCGCATGTGCGGCCTGGTCAAGTTCGGCCAATGTGGTGGTGGCGATCACCGTGACGGGGTGGCCCCGGTGCAGACCAAGGCGACCGGAGGAGATCGCAGTTTCCATACCCGACTTGAATGCGTCGTGGCGGCGCTGGGCGGGTGTACGCGCGTCGCGCGCTCCGGGGTCTGTGTCCGAGCTATCGGGTTGGTGGTGACCGGGCCGCACGGCTGCCTCAATGGCTTCGAAGTACGCGCGGGCCTCGGGGTCGAGCAATCCCTGCAGCCGGGACATACCGTCTGGTTGCTGCGGGCCCAGATGTAATCCGCGCCGTCGGGCTCGGTCGTCGTCGTTGAAAAGGCCGTCGGGATTGAGGTAGTCGGCGATACGTTGGCCCAGCTTGATGACGACGCCGGCGTCGACTTTGGTCGCATGCTGGACGAGCGTGCGCTCGGCTTCGGCTACGTCGGTGGGCGACACGCAGGCCGGCAGTAGGTCGACCGCTCGACACACGGTGCGGATGTGGTCCTCGCCGACAGTGCCCGCTTGCACCGCGTCTGCCAACGTGGGTAGCTCCGCCTGCACCGGCGCACCGGTAAGCGAGCGCCGAGGTCGAATCCGCGCCGCCTGCTTGAAGCGGCGCGTGATTTCTTGGGGAGTGATGCGTAGCCGCGCCCACAGCATGTCGCGCACCGCCGGAACCAACCCTGTCCCGTCCGGCGGGTCGGCGATCTCTCCGAAGAACCGATACATCAGTCCACGGTTTGTGCGGTCCTGAGTCTCCAGCCGTTCGGCGACGGCGACACGGAAGTTGTTGCCGACCACATCCGATGAGGTGTCGCGTAGCACGTCATGGGCGGCGTCGATCGCGTCAAGTGCGGCGTTGATGCGCTCTCGTGCCTGCTCGGCGCCCATCGCGAAACCCACACCTCGAATCTATCGAACACTTGTTCGTAACCGTGCGAGCCCAACAGGCTGCCCGGACGATCTGTGGATGAATTGCCGACTGGGGATAGACCCCGATCGCGAGGCCGCGTTGTTCCTGGCGTGCTTGCTGCCTGACGTGCAAGTATGAAGCAAGCCTGTGCCGCAACGGCGGCAGGCAAACCGGTCGGGTGGTGTGCCAATGCCCGGTATTGACAAGCCGACGGGGCGCGTTGTTGCCCTGATCGTGCTGTTGATCGTTGTCGCTGCTGCGTTGCGCGGATACCTTCCGGCTCACCAGCATGGGGCACACGCCGAGGCGGGTGCCAATCGGGCGGCGCTGCTATTCGTCGTCGCGGCCCTTGGCGTGACGCTCGCGCTGGTGACGGTCGCCATCATCGTGCGACTACGGGATCCACGTGTGGTGGCCCCCAATACGAGTGCTCTCTCCGAGACGCTCGGCACCAGCGGGGGGCGACCGAATTGGCGTGTGTTGCTGATCGGACTCCTGGTGATCGTGGCTTGGCTGCTGATTGCGATGCTGCTGAGCCGACTATTTGTCCTGCACGGTGGCACTCCTTCCCCGCACACACCGGCTACCGGCGCGCCGCCGGGGCATGACAACGTCCAGCCGCCCCCACACCAGCACCACCCGCAAAACAACACCGGGGACATGCTCGGAATCCTGCTTGCCACCGCGGTCCCGATGCTGTTGCTCCTGGTCGTCGGGACGGCCGTCATGTCGCGGCGGCGGCGGAAAGCGTCCATACCGGGCACCATCGCCGGCGACCACATCGAGTCCGCGCCACCGGCCGAGCGTTCGGAATCGCTCGTGCGGGCGGCAGAACTCGGGCTGGCCGAGATCGGTGACCTCAACCGCGAACCTCGCGAGGCCATCATTGCCTGCTATGCCGCGATGGAACGCGAGCTCGCCAATGTTCCGGGAGCTGCCCCCCAGGACTTCGACACCCCGACCGAGGTACTGGTCCGGGCCGTCGAAAACCAGGCGATGCAGGCTGATAACGCAGTGGAGCTGGTGAACCTGTTCGAAGAAGCGCGATTCAGCCCGCATGTGATGAATGAGGAACATCGTGAGGTCGCCGTACGGGTCCTGCGGCTCGTCCTCGCGGAGCTGCGGAGCCCCGTATGAAAAAGCTTATTTCCCTGGGTGTTTGCCTCATTCTCGGGATAGAGCTGTTGGCGCTGATCGGCCACGATCGCCGGTTCGTGTTGGCGGCGTCCGGTGTTGCCCTGGCTCTGGTCCTGCTCAGTGTCCGTCGTGTACTGGGACACGGGATGCAACCCGAGGCCGAGCTGGACCGCGATGATCTGGGGGATTCGTTGCTTCGCTGGCTGTCCACCACCCAGACCACGATCCGCTGGTCGGAGTCCACCCGCATCGACTGGGATAGGCACCTGCGTCCGATGCTTGCGCGGCGGTACGAGATCGCAACGGGTCAAAAGCAGGCCAAAGATCCGGCGGCGTATCACGCGACCGGCCGAATGCTCTTTGGCGCCGAATTGTGGGAGTGGGTTAATCCGAACAACGTGGCGCGTGGCGGTGACAGCCGCCCCGGTCCCGGTCGCGCTGCGTTCGAAGAGATTCTGCGGAAATTGGAACAGGTATGACAGGAGGCACGACCCGGATATGACGCGGATATGACAACGATGCCGGCCGCGACGACCACCGCGCACTGCGAGGCGGTGCTCGACGAAATCGAACGTGTGGTGGTGGGAAAGCGCTGCGCACTCACGCTGATCCTCACCACGGTCCTCGCGCGCGGCCACGTACTCATCGAAGATCTGCCTGGCCTGGGCAAGACGCTGATCGCCAGATCCTTCGCCGCGGCGCTGGGGCTTCGATTCACCCGGGTGCAGTTCACACCGGATCTGCTGCCCGCGGACTTGCTCGGCTCGACGATCTATGACATGCAGTCCGGCCGCTTCGCGTTTCGCGCCGGGCCCATCTTCACCAATCTGCTGCTTGGCGACGAGATCAACCGCACGCCGCCCAAGACCCAGGCGGCGCTGCTGGAGGCGATGGCCGAGGGCCAGGTGAGCATCGACGGCGAAACCCATAAGCTGCCAACGCCGTTCATCGTCCTGGCAACCGACAATCCGATCGAGTACGAGGGCACCTATCCGTTGCCGGAGGCGCAGCTCGACCGGTTCGCGATCCGGCTGGAGCTGCGATATCTTTCCCAGCGTGACGAGACGTCGATGCTGCGCCGTCGCCTCGAACGCGGTTCGGCCGAGCCGACCGTCAACCCAGTTGTGGACGCCCGCGACCTGCTGGCCATGCGCGAATCGGTCGAACAGGTGACGGTGCACGAAGACGTTTTGCATTACGTGGTCTCGCTGGCCACCGCTACCCGGCACCATCCGCAGGTCGCCGTGGGCGCCAGCCCGCGCGCGGAACTCGACCTGGTGCAACTCGCCCGCGCCCGTGCACTGTTACTTGGTCGAGATTATGTGATACCCGAAGATGTCAAGGCGCTCGCCATTCCGGCGGTCGCGCACCGGATTACGTTGCGGCCGGAGATGTGGGTGCGGAAGGTTCAGGGCGCTGATGTCGTCGAAGAACTGCTGCGGCGCTTGCCGGTGCCCCGGGCGCACGAGGGGACCGGATGAGTACGGCGTGATCGATAGCCGTGAAGTCGAGTTTCGCTGGCGCGCATCGCAACTGACGCGGGCGATCGCGACCTGTGCCGGGATTGCGCTGGCCGCCGCCGTGATCGGAGCGCGCTGGCAGCTGATTGCGTTCACGGCGCCACTGCTTGGCGTGCTGTGCTCGATCAGCTGGCAGCGCCCGGTGCCGAAGATCCATGTGCACGGCGAGCCCGATTCGCAGCGATGCTTCGAAAACGAGCAGGCACGCCTGACCGTGTGGACAACGGAGGAAGGGGGAGCCGGCGGTGGCTCGGCGGTCGAACTCACAGTTGTGGCCGTCGAGGGCATGCAGCTCGAGGTGCACGATTCGGATTCCCCCCAAGCGAAAACAGTTGTGGCAAGCGCACAACGCTGGGGCCGATATCCCGTGCGGGCCCGGGTGGATGTGATCGCGCGCGGCGGGTTGCTGGCGGGGACGGCCACCGTCGACGCCGCCGATGTCCTCGTGTTCCCAACGACGCCGCCGCAGTCGACACCAATCCCACAGACCGAGTTGCTCGACCGCCTGGGCGCCCACCTCACCCGGCATATCGGGCCGGGCGTCGAGTACGCCGACATACGTCCCTACGTGCCCGGGGATCAGCTGCGTGCGGTGAACTGGCCGGTGAGCGCTCGCCGCCGCCAGTTACACGTGACGGAGCGATTGACCGACCGCGCCGCCGACGTGGTGGTGCTGATCGACACGTATCGGCAGCCCCAGGGCCCGGCGACTAACGCCACCGAACGGGTCGTTCGCGGCGCGGCTCAGGTGGTGCAGACTGCGTTGCGACACGGCGACCGCGCCGGGATCGTCGCGCTCGGAGGCAACCGCCCGCGGTGGCTTGGCGCTGACATCGGGCAGCGCCAGTTCTATCGGATACTCGATACCGTGTTGGGTGCCGGCGAGCGATTCGAAAACACAACCGGCACACTGGCTCCGCGCGCGGCCGTTCCCGGGGGGGCGATCGTCGTCGCATTCTCCACACTGCTCGATACCGAGTTCGCACTGGCGCTGATCGACCTGCGGAAACGCGGTCATGTCGTCGTTGCCGTCGACGTTCTCGATAGCTCCCCCTTTCAAGACGAGCAGCACCCTCTCGTGGATCGGATGTGGGCGCTGCAACGCTCCGCCATGTATCGCGACATGGCCACCATCGGCGTCGACATCGTTTCCTGGCGAGGGAATCGCAGCTTGGACCAGTCGATGGGTGTGCTACCAGACCGCCGCCGCCGGGTGCGGGGACGGCTCCGGGGGTAGCGTTGACACGCGCCGTCTCAACCGCTTTCGGCCTCCTGATGGTGGGCCTGGTCGCGGTCGGGTCCGACGGACTGGCGGCTGCCGCGGGAATAGTGGCTCTGATTGCGGTTGGTGTTGGGATGGCCTTCCGGCCGGCCGCCACGGTTGCCGTGCTGCTGGTGGTGGCCACGATCGTGTTGTCCGATCCGCCGTATGTGCTCACCGCATTGTCCGGGCTGTGCGCCGCTGCCTACCTGGTGTGCCGCTATGCGGCCGGCCCCCTCACAAGCGTCGTGATGGGAAGCTGGCCGACAGTTGTTGCCGCCGGCGGGTTTACGTTCGCCGGGTTGGTCGCGACATCGTTCCCACTGCAGTTGCCGTGGTTGCCGCTGGCAGCGCCGCTGGGTGCGCTGGCGATTTACGTCCTGGCCACGCGGCCGTTTTTGGGCTCAGACTAGCGAGCCGTGCCGATCAGCCGGCGCTCGGGGTTAACTGCAGCAGCTGTGCCGCGTGATCGGCCAGGTCGAGCAGCGGCTGCGGGAAGATCCCCAAAACCACTGTGACTGCGGCACATACCGCGATCGCGAGCTTACTCAAGATCCCGGGC
>DATKEW010000491.1:0-3589 GCA_035511785.1 Mycobacterium sp. | reverse complement strand
CGCTGTTCGCCGAGCGTGGCTACGAAGGTGCCTCGATCGAGGAGATCGCGCAGCGCGCCAACGTGTCCAAGCCGGTCGTCTACGAACATTTCGGCGGCAAAGAAGGGCTGTATGCCGTGGTGGTCGACCGCGAGATGTCCGCGCTGCTCGACGGCATCACCTCCTCGCTGACGAACAACCGGTCCCGGGTGCGGGTCGAGCGGGTCGCGCTGGCGCTGCTCACCTACGTCGAAGAACGCACCGACGGCTTCCGGATCATGATCCGAGACTCGCCGGCCGCGATCAGCTCGGGCACCTATTCGAGCCTGCTGAACGATGCCGTCAGCCAGGTCAGCTCCATCCTGGCCGGCGACTTCGCCCGCCGCGGCCTGGATCCGGATCTGGCGCCGCTGTACGCCCAGGCCCTGGTGGGCTCGGTGTCGATGACGGCCCAGTGGTGGCTTGATACCCGCGAGCCCAAGAAAGAAGTGGTCGCCGCGCACCTGGTCAACCTGATGTGGAATGGCCTGACTCATCTGGAAGCCGATCCCAAGCTGCAGGACGAGTAGTCGGGGTATCGGCCCCGCAGGGCCCCGCCTAACCGCAGTCGCGTGAAAGCAGGTCGGCGATCGTTTCGCGACGGACCAGTTCGCGGGCCCGACCGTCCTTGACCGCCACCAGCGGCGGCCGGCAGACCATGTTGTAGTTCGACGCCATGCTGTGGTGGTAGGAACCGGTGCACGCGACGGCCAGCAGGTCGCCGGGATGCAGGTCGACGGGTAGCTCGACATCGCGCGCGATCTCGTCGCCCGCCTCGCAGTGCCGGCCGGCCACCGTGACGCGGTGCTTGACTCCCAGCGCATGCCGGTTGGCCAGCGCGACGGTGTATTGCGCGCCGTACAGCGACACCCGCGGGTTGTCGCTCATTCCGCCGTCCACCGCGACGAAAGTGCGGCCACCCGGTTGCGTCTTTACCGAGCACACCCGGTACAGCGTCACACCGGCCCGGCCGCTGATGGCGCGACCCGGTTCCACCACAACGGTCGGTCGGGGGAAATGTTCGGCGGCGCACGCCTCGTCCAGCGCGTTCTCGATGACGGCGCCCAGCTCGTCGAGGTTGAGTTCACCATCACCCGGGACGTAGGGGATCCCGTGACCGCCGCCGATGTTCAGCTCGGTGAGCATGACGCCGTGCCGGGCGCGGATGTCGGCCATGGCGGCGATCATCCGGTGGATGGCTTCGCCGTACAGGGCCGCGTCGGTGACCTGCGAACCGATATGGCAGTGCAACCCAACCAGGTCGAGGATCGGGTGCGCCAGCACTCGCTTTACCGCGTCGGCGGCGTTGTCGCCGTCGAGGGTGAACCCGAACTTCTGGTCGCTGATACCGGTGGTGACCGCGCGGTGTCCGTGGATGTCGATGTCGGGCGTCACCCGGATGAGCACCTGTTGGCGCCGGCGCGCCAGGCCCGCGATGTAAGCGATTTCGATGCAGGAATCCAGCACGATGCGCCCGACCCCAACACGCACCGCGTCGCGCAACTCGTCGGGGGACTTCGCGTTGCCGTGCATGACGATGCGGGCCGGGTCAACGCCAGCGGCCAGCGCGACCGCCAGCTCACCGCCCGAGCACACGTCGACACCAAGGCCCTCCTCGCGGACCCACCGCGCCACCGCGGTGGTCAGCAGCGACTTCCCGGCGTAGACGACCTCGACACCGCGCAGCGCCTTGCGGTAGCGGCGGGCGCGATGCCGGAAGTCGGTCTCGTCAATGACGTAGGCCGGGGTGTGGAATTCGTCGGCGATATCGGTCAGCGCCACGCCGCCGACGCACAGCCGGCCCTCCTCGTCGGAACGCGTGGTGACGGGCCAGATCGCAGGATCGAACCGCACCGGGGCCGCGTGACCCAGCGACGGCAAGATGTCGAGCAATGTCATGACTTCAAGGTGCGCCCGGTGAGAGTCGGGTGACGCATTCTTGACGATCCTTTGACGGCGCCGGGCGCAATCTTGACGAAGTTCGGTGCCTCTTGATGGCCCCTAGAATGGCCTCATCATGACCGCACCGGGGCCTGCTCGCCCAGAAACCCCGATCGCGGGGCTCGTTGAATTGGCGCTGGCCGCGCCGACTTTCCAGCAGCTCATCGAGCGCGTGGCCGATCGGCCCGCAGAATTGAGCCTGGTCGGCCCCGCCAGCGCCCGACTGTTCGTCACCAGCGCGCTGGCGCGACTGGGTCCCGTGCTGGTGGTCACGGCCACCGGGCGCGAAGCCGACGACCTGACCGCCGAACTGCAAGGCGTGTTCGGCGACGCGGTGGCCGTCTTCCCGTCCTGGGAGACGCTGCCGCACGAACGGCTCTCACCCGGTGTCGACACCGTCGGCACCCGATTGATGGTGCTATGGCGGCTGGCCCATCCCGACGACACAAGGTTGGGGCCACCCCTGCGGGTGGTGGTGACCACGGTGCGCTCGCTTCTGCAGCCGATGACACCGCAGCTGGGCCTGGTGGAGCCGCTGACGCTCGCGGTTGGGGATGACACCGGCGCCGACGGTGGGGACGGCTTCGAGGGTGTGGTGGCCCGGCTGGTCGAGCTGGCCTATACCCGGGTGGACATGGTCGGCCGGCGCGGCGAGTTCGCGGTGCGCGGCGGGATCCTGGACATCTTCGCCCCGACCGCCGAACACCCCGTGCGCGTGGAGTTCTGGGGCGACGAGGTCACCGAAATGCGGATGTTCTCGGTCGCCGATCAGCGCTCCATTCCCGAGACCGACGTCGACACGCTAGTCGCGGTCGCCTGCCGTGAACTGCTGCTCAGCGACGACGTGCGGGCGCGGGCCGCGCAACTGGCCGCGCGGCATCCCGCGGGCGAGGGCGCAATCACCGGCAGCCTCACCGACATGCTGGCCAAGCTGGTTGAGGGTATCCCGGTCGACGGCATGGAGGCGCTGTTACCGGTGCTTCGGCCCGATGACCACGTGCTGCTGACCGATCAGCTGGCCAAGGGGACCCCGGTGTTGCTGTGCGACCCGGAAAAGGTGCGCAGCCGGGCGGCCGACCTCATCAAGACCGGCCGGGAATTCCTCGAGGCGTCGTGGTCGGTCGCCGCCCTGGGCACCGATGCGCCCGTCGATGTCGGGGAGCTGGGTGGGTCGGGGTTCGCCGAACTGGGCGATGTGCAGGCCGCGGCGGCCCGGTCCGGTCATCCCTGGTGGACCTTGAGTCAGCTGTCCGACGAGGCGGCCGTCGAGCTGGACATCCGGGCGGCGCCGTCGGCTCGTGGACATCAGCATGACATCGACAGCATCTTCGCGATGCTGCGCGCGCACGTCATGACCGGCGGGTACGCCGCGGTGATCGCGCCCGGCACCGGGACCGCCCATCGGGTGGTGGAGCGGCTGGCCGAATCCGACACGCCCGCCGCCATGCTGGAATCAGGCGCGGCGCCCACGCTCGGCGTTGTCGGGGTGCTCAAGGGCCCGCTGCATGACGGTGTCGTGGTACCCGGCGCCAACCTTGTCGTCATCACCGAGACCGATCTGACGGGCAACCGGGCGACGTCGGTTGACGGCAAGCGGCTGGCGGCCAAGCGGCGCAACACCGTCGACCCG
>DATKEW010000490.1:0-10758 GCA_035511785.1 Mycobacterium sp. | reverse complement strand
AGTACAGGTTGTCCTCGAGACCGGTGCGCACGTGCCCACCGGCCAACAGCGAGGCCATCGCGACCTGCAGCTGGGCAGGTCCGATGGCACTGGCACAGAAGATGCTGTTCGCGGGCAACAGGTCGACCATGTACTGCAGGGTCTTCGGCGTGTAGGGCATTGCGTTCTGGAAGTTTCGGTGCGCGTTCAGCACCAAGTTGACGAAGTGAGGCGGTTCATCGAGACCATCCTCGATGAGGGTTGTGACGTCCCCGACGATGTGCGGCGGACTGAATACCTCCCACTCGGGTTTGATGCCTCGTTCCTGCATCTTTACCGCGAGTTCGCGGCACCGCGACGGCGATGTGTTGAGCAGGATTTCCTTGCCGAAGGTGACGAACAAGGTGGTCGCATCGAGGGTGCACATCTCCGCGCCGGCGTCCATGCCCTTGAGACGCTCTTCCCACAGGGTGTCCCAGACGCCTTCGGTCGTCTGCGCCACCATGTCACCGGACACACCACCTCCGGTGGAGTTGTTGATGATGATGTCGCAGCGGTTGCGGATGCGCTCGTTGATGGCGCGGTAGACGTCAGGGTTGCATGTGGCCTCATCGTCGGGCCTGCGCGCATGCACAGCGACAACGGTTGCACCGGCGTTAAAGCAGTCGTAGACGTCGCGCGCGATCTCGTCCGGCTGAGTGGGAAGGTTTGGGTTCTGCGACTTCATTGCCATACCGCCGGTCGGCGCGATGGTCACGATAATCTTATTGCTCACGTGGTTTCCTCCAGTCAGCCGGGCTGAGCATCAGCGTTAATAGGATCCTTGCAGTGCGGGCCATCGTCATGATCGGCCGCGACGTCTAGCCGCGAACCGCGTCGACCCAGTCCTCGAGCACGTCGAGGTCCACGTTGCGCGGAATCTCGATGTCGGTCACCGCCACACCGTTCGCCTTCCGCGGCGCCGTCAGCGCGATCCGCTCCACCGCAGCAAGCCCCTGTCGACTGTCGCAACCCAGTGCCAACGACTGGTGGAAACGGGCGATATTGCCCAGCGACGTCAACGACTCCGGCACGGTGCCAGCACTGACGTCGAGGACGAGAATCACGTCCGCGCCGGCCGCGAGGAACTCCTTGCTCACGGTGATCAGCGAATCGGCGCCGCCGACGACCGAGCCCGAATCTGGCAGACATGCGACCAAGGCAACCCGATCCCCCATCGATGAGCGAAGCCGCGCAGTTGCCTCCAATGAGACCCGAACATGCTCGGAGGCGGCAAGATTCAGATCCTTGCCGGTCAGCAGCCCGGGGATGGTCACTGGAACGCCGTCGGGCGCCAGCGCGTCGATCAGGTCGCGCAGGCCGTTGGCCAGTTGCGTTGGATCGTGAGCGAAGTCGTCCCAATCGCGTTCTTGGATGCGTGCCGCGAACCGGGCGGCGAGCGGCACCGCGAAGCCGTGGCCATCGCTGATGCCCTGCGCGAGCGCCTTCAACCGGGCGCGGGGCGGGGTCGTTAGCATCATCACCCACTTCCAATCATGTTGACTCGGCATCTTGAAAGTGCCGGGCGAGGCGCGCGGGGTGCCGCGCGCCTCTCCCGGCCGCAACCCGGCTGCGCGCCGGGTTACGGGCGCACCAGCGGCTCGAGCACCGCACCGTCTGGCCACGATCCGAATCGGGTCAGGATCGCTTCGTCGGGCTTGCGCAGCGACCATTCCGCGACAAACTCGTCGTACGGCTTGCCCCGGCTGAGCCTTTGCCTAACAAGTTCGGCGCGCCGATCGGCGGTTGCCTGCTCGCCTAGGTGGCCGTGCTTGTCGAGCACGACACCGTAGATATCGCGCGCGACCGACTCCGACACGAGGTTCTTCACCACGTCGCGGACCACTGCCCGCGGGTCGCGGTCCAGGCAGTCGCCGTAACCCGTTCCACCGGTGGACAATCCGATGATGACCGTTTCGCCGTTCGGTACCGGGTGGATGGCGCTGCCGTAGGTGCTCGCCCGGGGATGCCCGCCGAAGGATCCGTTGAGCAGACCCTCCAGGGTGAGTTCGCTGGCCTCCGCTGACGCGAGCGCCTCGGTGACATTGACGTCGTCGAGCACGATGCCCGGCACCGTCGGCTGAGCGTAGCCGCCGAACAGCGGCTGCGGGGTCTGCACCGTCGAGTTGTCCGCGATCGCCATGGCGAACACCATCGGCACGTGGTGGCTGACCCATAGCTGAGCGGTGCCCACCCCGCCACGGTACTTACCGGCACCGCCGGAGTCGCGCCAGTGCGACGACAACGGGATCAGCATGGGGAACTCGTTCTCCATGCTTTCCACGTCCGGGGCACGGCCGAAGGCGCACCACGGGAAACCGTAGGCGTCCATGCCGTCCTGGGTCGCGCGCGCGCCCTGGCCCTCGGTGTTGATCGGGTAGGCGATCATGTCGGCGAAGTTGGCACCCCACTGGCTGATGCCGGCCAGCACCGACGCGTTGCCGCCGTTGCCCTGGCTCGCCGCCACCTGCCGCCAGTCCTCCGAGCCGTAGCGGGCCCGGCTGACGCAGCTGGCGATCGCGCTCATTGCGCCGGTGGCCGCCATCACCGAGCACGACGTCGCCGCGCGTGGGCCCGGCGACAGCATCGAGTTCTCCGGGAAGATGAAATTGATCGGCTCGAATGTTGCTGAGCTGACGGGGAGATCGTGAAAAACATACTCGTAGATGTAGTTCGCGAGGTGGCCGATTACCGCCTGCGGGTGGGCATTGTAGCTCGATGGGTTCTCCGGGCTGGTGCCGGTGAAATCGATCGTGATCGAATCCTTCTTCTTCGTGAACGTCATCGAGCAGTTGCGGATCAGCCCTGGTTCCAGGCCGGCCGCGTCGCTGAACGTCACGCACCGGTAGGTGCCGTCGGCCCAGCTGGCAATCCGTGCCCGCGCACCCTTTTCGGCCTCGTCGAGCATACGGCGGAACAGGCCGGTGACGAAGTCCTTGCCCTCCCGCTCGAACATCTCGATCAGCCGCACCCGGACCCGGTCGGCTGTCGTTGCGCGGGCCCGCATGTCGACGGTGACGTTGGCCTCGGCGCGCAGACCGAAGGCCGCGAACATCTCCAGCACGTCCTCTTTGATCTGGAAGTTCTGACCGACCCGCATGGGCGGCAGGTTCATCCCCTCCTCGAAGCGTGCCGTCGCCGACAACGGCATGCCGCCGGGCTCGATCGCTCCGGTCTCGGTGGTGTGCGAGAGCGCGGCGGTCCACGCCACCAGCTCGTCTTCGAAGTAGACCGGTGTTATCGCAACCTGGTCCGGGTTGTGGATGCCGCCGTAGAGGGCGTCGTTGGTGTACCAGATGTCGCCGTCGTTGATGCCGGGATTATCGGCGTACCGGGACAGGATGTACTTGATCACGATCGGCGGAATCACCGCGTGCAGGTACGTGCCCGCCGAGGCGTTCACCAGATCGCCCTGGGCGTTGAACATGGCGACGATCGAGTCGCCGGCGACACCCATCGAGGACCTAGACGAGCGCATGAAGATCTCGTAACCCTCGTCCAGGATGTCGGCCGTGCGCTGCACCGCGATCTCATAGCTGCCGGGCGCCAGGGCGTCGGCGCATCGGCGTTCGTACTCGGTGGCTTCGGTGACCTTCAGGGCCGCCAATTTCTCTTCAAGCGAGGGGTAGCTCATTTGGTCAGCTCCATTTCCTTATCGCTTTTCGTGGACGCCTCGGCAGAGGTTCTGTGGTAGCCGAGGTCCTCGAGCAGACCGAGGCCGTGCTCGTTGATTCTCAACTGGTCGCCGGGCGGGATGACGATTGTGGAGAACTCCATCTCCACGATGCCGGGCCCTTCGACGATGTTTCCAGGGTGCAGTGCATCGAACGCGTAAACGCTGGTATCGACGAACTGTTCCATCTGCGGCCAGTACGCCGGCCGTGAGCCTGTCCGCGCGGCCGTGGGGTCCGCGGGTCGTAACGGGTAGACCGGCAGATCCATCTTCTCGGTGATGACGGTCGCCTTCAGCACGATTCCGTCGATGTACACGCCGCCGGGCTTGTTGACTACGTGCGGCGAGAACGCGTCGGCGAACTCCTTCTCGAATTCGTCGTATACGGCGCACGCGTCTTCCTCGCTGTCGATGGTAATCATCGGCGACGCAACGCGCTTCACCTGCACCAGGCCGCCATAGAGCATGTCCAGTTCGACACTGAACACCGTCTCCCGACCGGACAGCCCCTCGGTCTCTAGATCCTTCTTCGCCTTCGCCATCATGGCATTCACCTTGGCGTTGAACGCGTCCCGATCCAACACGATCTTCTGGGTAACTGGCTGCATCAACTGCATGCGGCCGCTCTCCTCGTAGACGTGCATGATGTCCATCACCGAGCTGCCCAGTGCGGAAAACACCGGCGCCTGCGGGAAGATGATCGCCTGCGGGACTTTAGCGCGGTAGCCCGCGACATGGGTCGGTCCGCCACCGCCGAACGCGAAGAGCGCGAAGTCCTCCGGGTGGTAGCCGCGCAGGTGCACTTCCCGTTTGATCGCCGATGCCATGTTCTCCTCGACGACGTAGCGGATCAGGGCGGCAGCCTTCTCCACCGAAACACCAAGGGGCTCAGCGATCTTAGTGCGGATTGCCTCGACCGCCTTGTCCTTGTTGAGCGGCATCTTGCCGCCGAAGTAGCCGTCCGGCGCAATGTAGCCGAGCACCACATCGGCGTCGGTGACCGTCGGCTCGGTACCGCCCAGGTCGTAGCAGACCGGACCGGGATACGAACCTGCGCTGCGTGGGCCGACCTCGAGCCGACCACCCAGCAGGTCGTTGATCCAGGCGATGGAACCCCCGCCGGCGCCCATCGTCGTGGTCTGCAGCATCGAAATGCCGACCATCCAGCGATCGATGATCGGCCGGAACTCGTACGAGCGCACTGAGGCGTCGACGACCATGCCGACGTCGAAGCTGGTGCCGCCCACGTCGGCGGCGATGACGTTGCGGTAACCGAGCGCCTTGCCGATGTGGAAGCTGCCCATCAGCCCGGAGACCGGGCCGCCGTTGAAGGTCCGGCTGGCCGTGGTCTTGAAGATCTCCGCGCTGCCACCGGTGTTGTGGGTGAGCAGGAAGGTGCCGCGGTAGCCGTGGTTGCGCAGCTGGTCCCAGGTGGTCTCGAGCTCGAACTTGATGCTGGTCTGCAGGTACGCGTCGAGAATCGCAGTCATCGTGCGTTCGTACTCGCCGACCTTGCCGACCACCTCGTGCGAGAGCACGACCGGCAGGTAGCCCACGTGGTAACCCTTGTACTCCTCGCGGATTATCTTGCGCACCAGGCGTTCGTGTGCCGGGTTCTGGAAGGACCACAGCAGCGAGACCGCGATGGCACGCGCGCCGCTGTCCACCAGCTCGCGCAGCTTTGCCCGCACGTCGTCTTCGTCGAGCTTACGAAGCACCGCGCCCGTCGAATCGATGCGCTCGCGCACACCGGCGATCATGTCTCGCTCGATCAGCGGGGGCGGCTTCTGCTGGACGGACAGGTTACGCCGCTCGCCGATCCGAGTGCCGTCGGTCCACTGCGCACCGCGTCCGATCAAGATGGCATCCTCATGGCCTTCGGTGGTGATCAGGCCGAGCCGAGGCCCCTTCCGCTCGATCAGCCGGTTCATCGCAACTGTGGTCGAATAACGGACGATCTCGACCTGCGGCAGAACGTCTTTCAGCGGCTCGCCGAGTTGTTCCGCTCCGGCGGTCAGCACGTTGAGGAAGCCGACCGATAAGTCGTACGGCGTGGTGGGGGACTTGGCGATCACACGGTTGTCGTCCCAGGTCAGCACAAGGTCGGTGAACGTGCCGCCCACGTCGATATCGATAGCCTTCACCGCACAACCTCCAACTTTCCTTCGTCGTTGATGCGGCTGTGGCCCGATGCCAGCCGCTGTTTGATCGAATCCACGTCCAGTTCGGTGTCACGCGTCAGCGGATGCCCCGGTGGCAGATACTCTGACTCGACCTGGCGTCCGCAACTGGGGCAGTAGAACTCGATGATCCGAATCCATTCCCCGTTCGGAGCGAAGGTGTATTGACCCTCGATGCCGGGATTATGGATCTCGGACGGATCGCGTTCGGCGACAAGCAATCCACGCTTGTAGTCATCTCGTACATCACCGAGATCGTGGCCGCAGCTATGGCACAGCCAGCGTTCGGTATCAAGATCCGCATCGACGTATTCGGCGAAACGAAGCACAGCCATGTCACACCGCCTTTCTGGTGAGCAGAGCGTCACCGTGTTGGTTGGAGGCCATCGTCCAGCCGTCGGTGACCAGCCAGGTGTAGGAGCCACCATCGACCAGCAGTGGCCCGACGATCTCGGAGCCGACTGCCTCGTCGGCGGTGTAGATCGGGAGCTTGCCGGCGACGCCGTACGCCGAGTTCCGGGCTGGCCGCTCGCCGCTGGAGGACTTCCCTTGCAGCACCGGCTGTTCCAGCCGCGGCAGTGGGTAGTTCGCGGACAGCCGTACCAAGGTCTTGGTGCCACCGAGCTCCGCGGCGAGTTCGGTCGGGCGCTCGGCAACACCACGGGCACTGTCGGAATTCGTGCGCAGTTCCCATGTCAGCGTGGCCTTGATGGGGTCGAAGCCCTCACCGCGCAGGTCGCGGTGGGCGCGGTCGGCCAGGCCGTCGTATATGCTCTCGGCGGCGATCCCCTCGACCAGTGCCGACTCGTAGACGTGCACCACGTCCGACAGTGCAGAGCCCAACGCGGAGTAAACGTTTCCGTAGCGGAAGAAGCGCGCGCTCTTGGCGCCGAGCCGCTCGGCAACCGCGGTCACGAATAGCGGTCCGTTGCCGCCATAGGCGTAGATCGTGGTTTTCGCCGGGTCCCAGCCGGCCTCCCCGGCGGCTTCCCGGGCGAGCTGAGCGACCTGGTCCCAGGCCGCCTCGACGACCGCCTTAGCGGATTCGGTTGCGTCCAGGCCGAGGTGACGGCCGACATGGCGCTCCAGCGCACGGCTGGCCTTCTCCACGTCGAGGATCCGCTTGCCGCCGAGAAACGCTATGGGGGAGAGGAATCCGGCTACCACGAAGGCGTCGGTGATGGTCGCGTTGCGCCCACCCAGTCCGTAGCAGGCGGGACCGGGTGCGGCACCCATGCTTTCGGGGCCGAGCGTCACCTTGCCGTCGACGACGCCGGCGACACTTCCGCCGCCCAGCGCGATCGACCGCAGCAGCGGCAGGTCGAGCTTCAGCGGGATGTCGAAGAGGTCACCGGACTCCTTGAGCACGACGTGCCCGTTCTCCACGGCGCTCGCCTTGGCGGTGGTGCCGCCGACATCGATCGCGATGACCTTGGCATCACCGTGCTTCGCGGCGGCCTGGGCGCAGGCGTGGGTACCGAACAGCGGGCCGGACTCGATGGTGTCGAACGCCTTGGTCTTGCCGATCCGGGCGACGCCGCCGTTGATGTGCCCGATCAGCACGTTGCCGGTCCAGCCGTGCTGGTCGCGTACCGCCTCCTCGGCGCGGTACAGCGTGCTTGCCAACGCGGGATGCACGTAGGCGTTGATCAACGATGCGATCGTGCGGGTGCTCGCATCGGGGCGCAGCACCACCTCGCTGCCGCCGAGCGCCGGGATGGAGCCGAGGAAGTGGTCCGGGTAGTCCGATGCGATCATGTCGACCAGCTCGAGTTCCCGAGAGCTGTCCGGGAAGGCGTCCTCGAGGCTCACATTTATGCGTCGAATCCCCTTGTCCAACAAAGACTTAATCGCCTTGCGGACGTCGCTTTCGGTGGCGTTCTCGTCGATGCCGGAGATGTTTTCCGAGGAAATGAGCGTCTCCAAAACCGTGGCGGCCGCCGCCGAGTCGTAGAGGTCGTCCTCGTGGCCGGCGGAGACGACGAGCCCGAGCTTGGGCCCGTTGCGCTGCGCCAGAACGTTCGACGTGATCGTGGACGACCAGCGGATCACGCCGACGTCGCTGAGGAACGACGTCAGATCGGGGTAATCGAGGGCGGCACGAGCGGACTCGAGGATGTCGAGAAACGCGACTGTCAAGTCGTGCGGAGTCGTCTCGACCTTGAGCGACAGAACCTGACCGTTGCCGCTCACGAGCCCGTCGGTCATGGTGCCGCCGGTATCGATGTCGACGTTGTACATCGGAAGTTGGCTCCCGTCAGACGGACAGAACCACCGACCAGTCGGTGATCCATGCCACGTTTCGCGGCACAACGTGAGGATGCTCACGTGCGCGCCGGTCGGTCAATCCGATGTGGCGGATCGCGCGCTAGATGTCGAAAGGTCTGCGCGCGGAGTCGATTCGTCGGCTAACTGTCGTATGTCGCCGACAGCGCCGAGGTGCGGAATTCGCGTGGGCTGCACCCGAAGGTGGCTCGAAAGAGTCGTCCGAAAACCGTGGCGTTGGGGACGCCATGCGAGGCCGCGATCTGGGCGATCGCGATGGGCGCAAGTCGACGATCCTGCAGGTCGCGGCGAATTGCGCGCATCCGGATATCCCGCAGGGTGTCCATCACGGTTGTGCCCGACCCCTCGAATGCGGAATGCAACCGCCGAACAGACACACACGCGGCTGCGGCGATGGCGGCCGGGTCCAACCGTGGGTCGGCATGCTGACGGTCCATGAAGACCACCACCTGCTCCCGCAGGAAGCCGTCCGGATCGTCGGGTAGGCGGGTGCGGCCGAGGCTCGCAGAAACGAGCGTCATCACCAGGTCCGCACCGGTATTGCCGAGCGACTCGGCGGCCGGCGTATCGGCCAACTCGTCGGCATGCGCGGCGACGTCACGCAGGAAATGCGAGACCACGGCCGGTAGGCCGGACCGGCTGTCCAACCGGCGCGCGGTGATCGTGGACAGCACGACGTCGGACCTGGCGATCTTTGCCTTCGGAACCAGAAACACGTACCAGTCGAACCGTTCCTCCATGACCAGGCTGAACGGTCGCGCGCTGTCGTAGAGGACCAGGTCGCCGCCTTGCAGCATCGCCTCGCGACCGTCCTGTACCAAAATCGAAGACCCCCGCATCGGCATGCCGACCTGGAGGGTCTCCGGATCACCTCGCTTCACATCGTGCTCGGAGCGCCCGTAGATGTGATCACCGCCGATGACCTTGCGCATCCCGACGTCGCCGAAATTGGCGCAGATCATGGCCGCCCGTGGGCTTGCGTCGTGGCGTGGGTCGATCTCCACCGGCAGAATCTGCCGGCACACCGTGTCGAGCCAATACTCCATGCGCTCGCGGTCCGGCTTGAGCCGGGTGTCGAACAGATCAACCATCTACGCCTCTACCTGCTCGACCCGGTGCCGGGGTGACGACGGGGCCCATAGACGATCGCCAGTGTTTCTTGGCCTGTTCGGAGGTGTCGGCGCGCAGGTACGCGCGAAATCCTTCCCAGTCCGGGATTGTGCCGTCCATCGCCCACTGGTCAAACGCGATGATGTAGACATGCACCCACGGTCCATGCGCGGGCAGCAGATCGGTTCTTCGCCCTCGTTCTGCGAAACGCACACGCGCACTGCCGCTCCCAGTCCGGCGGTCGCCCCGTAATAGAAAAGCCCGTTGACGATGATGGCATTACCGATCAAATAGAATCTGCAATTGATTGGAAAACCGGCCAGCCGCTGCATTGATCCCTGGTCGAGTTTGAAGAAGATCGAAAACTCGTGGTCTCCGGAGAGTTCTTCGAAGTACGCGTGGATGCCAGCTTGGTCACCCGCCGCCGTCATATCCGCCAGCCTTTGCAGATCAACCATCCTGAATAGGCTTTCCAGGGCGTCTGTGACTTCCGCAAACGACTTTTTGGAGCGGATCGTGATGAGCTTGCACAGAAATTCGGTCTCAGTCACTTGCGGTTCCACCATGGCCCCTTCATCAGGTCTAGCGGCATCAACGACGGCCTCAGCAGCCGCGTCCAGCACGAGCTGATGCGGATTGGTCCTAGCCTGTCGTGCTGCGCGATGGCGATCCATCACGCGTTTTGGTGAGGACCTCGGCCCTACCAGGCCGGGAAGATCGATAGCCACCTGTCTCTGGTGATGCCGACAATCGGTCCAGCACCGTGGTTGTCGACATCGGTTCGGGTTTGCTTGATCGGGTCGTATTGTAGTTGCAAAGCGAGACTAGGCGTACGTGGTATTCGGCGCTTGCTCACCCGGAACGGGATCCCTGAGGTGCGGAGGCACCATCACCCACTGGTGTGATGGTGCGCCATCTGAAGCCGTGCCATGTTGGGTGGCGAACACGGCGCCATCTCATCGCTCAGGGGCAACGTTCATGACCACATCCACGACGCCGACGATCGTTCTGGTGCATGGCGCGTTCGCCGACGCGTCCGGATTCGCCGGCGTGACCCGCGAACTGCAAAGCGCCGGCCACACCGTTGTCGCGCCGCCTAATCCGTTGCGCAGCCTCGCCTTCGATGCCGCGGCCATCGCAGCGTTCGTCGGTGCGCTCGGCGCGCCGGCGGTGCACTCCCCGGCGTAGAGGGCGCGGAACGTTCAGAAGGTAACGGCGGGAACAGGGGAGGCCGTCCCCGGCTCGGCGACTGCGGAGATTCGCAGGAGCGTGGCGTCCTATAACCGGTGTCGAGCCGGGAAGTGGACGACCGGCCGGGACGGCGTCGGAGGCGGCCGTAGTACCGGTCGAGCCCCACGTGGATTGGTAATAACTCGCGGCCTGAGTGGCGTTGCCGACCACGAAAACGATGGCATCCCAACCGTTCACAGGAAACGGGTCGTTGCTCTGGTCGTAATCCACCAGGCCCACCAGCTGCTTGAGCTGGTCGAG
>DATKEW010000489.1:0-9631 GCA_035511785.1 Mycobacterium sp. | reverse complement strand
ACCGCGAACACCGCCGGCTCCGTCTCGGCGACGATCGCCGACAGCTGCTTGGGCGATGAGCTGGTTTGCAACGGCACCGCGATCGCCCCCAGCAGTGTCAAGGCGACGTCAAGGGTTACGTAATCCACACCGGTGAACCCCAGGGTGCAGACCCGATCACCCGACTGCAGGGAATACCTTTCGTCGTGCGCCAACGCGCTGGCCACCGCGCTGGCGCGTTCCCACAACTGTCGATAGCTGATCGTGTCGAACCCAGGACGCAAACGCATTGCGGTTCTGCCGGTTTGCGGGTCGGTGACTAAGTCGAACGCGCGGCAGGCCAGCGCAGGCCGATCCGCGTATCCCTCGAACGCTGTCCGCACAACCTGCGCCAACCGTTGACCGGGCCGACCCAGAGCGTCGCTGACTTTGGGGTCGGGCTTGCCCGCCGCGAACTGCACGTCGGTGGCATACAACTGCGCGATCCGCCGGTCGCGCCGCGCCACAGCCTGCTGAGGCCAGGCGCCACCACCGGCCGGACCGTAAATCGATCTGTTCGCCATTTCAATCTTCCTCTTCTCTCATTCGCGGCTGCTGCGATCACCGCAGTGGTGATCCAGCGCCGTGTGCGTGCTGGTTGTCTGAACTCAGCGAGCCCTGGGAATTTGAGCCCCGGGGGTTTGAGCACTGGGGCGCAACGTTTTTTCAAATCTCTGATCGAGATCACGGCGGCGGTCTCCGCGCGGCAACAGTGCTGACATTGGTGACGCCGGTGCGCCGCCTAGCTGGGTGTCAACGCAAGGGGGCATCTCAAACTCCGGGTGCGGCGAGGTCGCCGGTCAGTGCCTCGGGGGCCGGCTGGAAATGCGGGTGCTCGGCGGCGCGGCTGCTCAATTGCTGCAGCAGCGGCAGGGCGACGCGCATGGCCAAGCTCAGTGTTACCTCGTCGTGGGGGGACAGGGTGTCCAGCAGCTGGGCCAGGCGGTCGCGTCGCAGCCGGCGCAGCTCAGCCAGCAAGGCATGCCCGGCGTCGCTGAGATCCACCAGCGTGGCGCGTGCGTCGTCGGGATCGATCAGCCGGGCGACTAGGCCGTCTCGCTCCAATCGCCCCACCAACTGCGTCATCGCCGGCTGACTGACACCACTGGCCGCCGCCAGCGCCGTGAGTCTCGTCGGGCCGGCCTCCTCCAACGACCCCAACACCCCCCGCGCCGCCAGGCTCAGGCCTCGACCTTGGGCGACACGCCGCGACAGCAGCGCCGCGCCGAGGTCGAGGGCCGCGGCGATGTCTTCTCGGATCTCTGAACTACGTTCCCGCCGCATAGCGGCATTTATATCATGACACTTATGTTAATGTCAAGGGCACCGATCCGGAGCCGTGGAAATATGCCGGATTTGAGGCTTCAAGACCTCTTGAAACTATAGGTCATATTATCTTTCCACAGGCATCTTCCCTTTCCCGGAAGTCCCGGGTTCGCGGATGATGCCTCATTAGCAAGCGCTCGATCTAATATCCATGACGGTCGCGCCACAGGACGACTTGACACGCGGTCGGCCTATTCGGGATGATATAGAGCGCTCGCTTCACCGCATGGCGGAGGATCTCCGCGCGCTGCAGGAGGACGTGTTCTGCAGTTCGGGAGCGAGATGAGGTACGTGTCGGCGCCTACGACCGGGAGGGCCTGGTGACAATGACTGCGACCGCGGCAATCCTCGGCGTCGGAGAGGTCATCAACCCGCCGCCCGACACCAACTCAATGGAACTGCACGCGATGGCCGCCCGGCGGGCGCTCAGCGACGCGGGCCTGACGAAGAACGATATCGACGGGCTCGTCGTCGGCTACTCGCTGACCGAACCCAAGATGGTGCTGTCTGCGGCCGTCGCCGAGTATCTGGGCTTGGACGTCCGGTTCATCGACTCCTCGCATACCGGCGGGGCAGCGCCGTTTATCGGCGTGGCCAACGCGGCCGCGGCCATCGGCCAAGGGCTGGCGCGCCGCGTCCTCGTCGTGTTCGGCGACAACCGGCGTACCGGCTGGCGCACCATTGATCAGGCCGTCGCGGCTATGATCGCCGAAGTCGGGCACCCCGAGTACGAGCTGCCGTACGGTCCCTTGATCCCGGCGAGCCTCGCGCTGGTCGCGCGTCGGCACATGCACGAGTACGGAACGACCCGTGAGCAACTTGCGATGGTGCCGGTGATACAGCGCGAGCACGCGAGACTACGGCCGGGAGCCGAACGCACCGACCCGCTGGACGTCGAGCAAATCCGCAACGCGCGCCCCGTCGCGACCCCGCTGGTGGGTGCCGACTGCGCGTTGGTCTCTGATTCCGCCGGCGCGCTGATCGTTGGGCCGCTCGATGATGACCTCGCTGCGGACAAGCCGCGCGCGGCGATCAGGGGCTGTTCCCAGAACAGCGACTACTACTACCCGTTTCAGAGTAAGGATCTGACGACCTTTGGATTCGCGCACTCGACGAGCCGCGCGTTCGAGCAGGCTGGTCTGAACCCGTGGGACATGGATCTCGCGGAGATTTATGACGCCTTCAGCATCACAGTTCTCATCGCGCTCGAAGACATCGGCTTCTGCCAGAAGGGGGAAGGCGGCAAATTCGTCGGGAAACGCCGGATGGCTCTGTGCGGCGACATGCCTGTCAACACGCACGGCGGCCTGCTGTCGTTCGCTGGGAACGGTGTCTTCCACATCACCGAGGCGGTGACCCAGCTCCGCCACGACGCCGGTGAGCGGCAGGTCACGGGGGCGCGCCGGGCTTTGGTCACTGGCTACGGCGGGATGCTGTCGGTGCATTGTTCACTGGTTCTCGAGCGGGTCGCCGCGTAGGGCATCATCGCATGGCAAAGGGTGTCGGTTTGCATGAGGATGACGTCAAGGGACGCATTCTCACGGTCGCGGCAGAGTTGTTCATGGAACATGGGTTCGGGGGAACATCGGTACGCGAGATAGGCGAGCGCGCTGGCGTAGGACAGAGCTCGCTGTACTATCACGTGCGCTCAAAGGGGCACCTGCTTCAGTTGTTGCACCAGAGCGTCTCACAGGAACTTATCGCGAAGCTTGAGTCGGTGACGTCGTCGGGCCGCTCAGCCGTCGATCAACTGCGCGAGGTGGTCCAGATTTTCCTGACCACCGTTGAGAGCCACCAATCCCAGGTCACCGTGTACCTGCGCGACGGCCATGCGTTGTCCCCGGACGCCAGGGCGGAGATTCAGCGTGACCGCGACCGCAGCGACGCCCTCGTCGATACGGTCATCCAGCGCGGAATCGACACTGGGGAGTTCCGCGCGGATCTCGACGTCCAGCTGACACGGCTCGCCGTTCTCGGTATGTGCAACTGGAGCTACGAGTGGTACCGGCCGTCCGGCCCACGCAAGGTCAGCGAGATCAACGACTACTTCGCCGACTTCGTACTACAGGGCGTACTCGCACGACCGCGTCGTCGATAGCGGCATTAACGCACTGACGGCCAAGCCGTCTCATCGTCTGGCCGTGCCTGCGGCCAACGGCAACGCCGACCAACGGTTTATTCGGCCTGCCTTGAGCCCTGCCTCACTCCGCCGCACTTGACATGTGGCGCCACTCCTAGGCTACTATAGGGAGCGCTCGCTCCACTCTTTGTCGCTGGTGAAGCGAGCGCGATGGTGCGATCCGACCAAGAAGCGGAGGGGTTACTGGTGGCGGTTCTGGCTGATGCGTCCGAGCGGGCGGGAGCGGGCGCCTGATGGAATTCGACCTCGGTCCCGACCGAACCGTGTTGCGCGACTCGGCACGTGAATTCCTGGCCCGCGAGTGCACGCTTGAGTTCGCCCGACGCCACGACGAGGCCGAGACCTTCCCTCACCAGCTTTACTGCAGCATCGCCGCGCTCGGCTGGCTGGGGTTGCCGTTCTACGCCGCCTGCGGAGGCCACACGGGCGACGAAGTGGACGAGGCTGTCATCGTCGAGCAACTCGGTTACGCGATGATGCCCCTGGCCGCGTGCTACCTCGTCACGGTGCTGACCTGCGGCAAGACGATCCGTGACATCGGCAGTGACGGACAGCGCCGCACGTGGCTGCCACGGATCGCCTCCGGCGACGCCTACCTTTCCTATGGGCTGACCGAGCCGTCGGCCGGATCCGACGCCGCTCGGGTGGCTACCCGGGCGCAGCGCACCAGCGCGGGGTGGCTCGTCAACGGGCAGAAGATGTTCTGTGCCGGCGCCGACATGGCCTCGGCCATGGTACTGATCGCGCGTACAGGGGACTCGGCGTCGGGCAGCGACGGGCTGAGCACATTCCTGTTCGACCCGGCGGCCCCGGGCGTGACCATCACACCGCTGTCGGCGCTGGGAATGCGGCCTTACCGCACCTGTGCGGTGCGGCTTGACAACGTCGAGCTTCCCGCGGAGGCGCTGCTGGGCGAGGAAAACCGCGCCTGGCACTACCTGACCACAAGCCTCAACCGGGAGCGCATCGCGGCTGCGGCGATGTGCACCGGCACGGCACAGGCCGCGCTGGACGCCGCGGTTGAGTACGCGAAGGGACGCCAGCAGTTCGGCGTACCCATCGGGACATTCCAGGCCATCCGGCACCGGCTGGCCGACGCGCACGTGCGAATTCACCAGGCCAGGCTGCTCACCTACCGTGCGGCGTGGCTTGAGGCGAACGGCCAGCCGTCGGCGCTAGCCGCGTCGATGGCCAAGTTGTGGGCCAGCGAGGCGGCCGTTGACGTCGCCGGCGCTGGGATGCGCGTGCTCGGCGGCTACTCCTACCTACTCGATCATCCGATGCAGCGCTATCTGCGCGATTCCCTCATGTCTCCGATTGGCGCGGGAACTAACGAACTGCAACGCGACATCATTGCAAAGGAATTGAAGCTGTGACCACAGAGAACTCGACGAACCGTCAGGTCGTCGTCGTCGATGAGCGCTCCGCGCTGTCCCGCCTCGAGGACGGGATGACGGTGGCCATCGGCGGCTTTGCGAACTCGGGGCATCCGATGAGCCTCGTCCGCGAGCTCATCCGCAGGCGCCCGAAGAACCTCACGGTTGTTGGCGCCGCGACCTCGGGTCTGGAGGTTGACATCCTCATCGCGGCCGGATGCGTCAAGAAGGTGATCAGCCCGTACGTCGGCGGCGAGACTGTCGCCGGCATAGGCCCGTGTTTCCGGCGCGCGGCCGAGCGCGGCGAGATCGACGTCTGGGAGATCGACGAGGCGATGTACTATTGCGCGCTCAACGCGGCGGCGCAGTGCCTGCCGTTCCTTCCGTGGAGGGGGCTGGTGGGGACCTCGTTCGCGGAGGTCAACCCGGACCTGAAGCTGTTCGACGACCCGATCGCCGGCGAACCTCTCATCGCCGTACCGGCAGTGTCTCCCGACATCGCCCTGCTGCACGTGAGCGCGGCCGACGCCTTCGGCAACGTGCAGCACGTCGGCAGCGGGTTCGGCGACCGGGCGATTGCGCGTGCCTCTGATTACGTCATCGTGTCCGCCGAGCGCGTGATCTCCAACGAGGAACTGCGCCGAGCCCCGGAGCGCACGTCGATACCGCTCGTCCACGCGGTCGTCCGCGCACCATTCGGGGCGCACCCGTTCTCCAGCGTCGGCCACTACCTTGAGGACATTCCGTTCCTCCGCGAGTACGTTGCCGTGGCTGAGAAGTGGCGCAGCCACGGCGACCGCACCGGTCTCGACGATTTCCTCGACACCTATGTCTACACACCGGAGGACCACATGGATTATCTCGACCGATTCAATGCCCGTCGGTTGTTCGGCCTGCACGAGTTCTGAGGATCAAAGATGAGCGACTTTACGACCAAAGAGCTGATGGCCTGTGTCATGGCGCGGGATCTCGAGGACGGCCTCGGTGTCCCGGTGGGCGCGAACCTGCCGGTGCCGCGGGCGGCCGTACTCCTGGCGCACCTCATGCACGGCCCGAATATGCTTGTCCTGTTGTCCTGGACCCGGGCGAACCTGCTAGACGTTCCGGAGCTTCGCCCATTTGAGTTCATTACCGACTGGCGCGCCGCGCAGTGGGCGGAGTCCTACTGGGCGCATGACGAGGGCTTCCTGAACATGAAGAGGCGAGCGAACTGGATCTTCTTCGTAGGCGGGATCCAGATCGACCAGTACGGGAACTCGAATCTGATCGGGGTCGGATCTGATTACAAGAGGCTGAAGCTTCGCGGGCCCGGCGGCGTGGGCACCGGCAACATGGCCACGTTCACCAACCGCTACTACCTCTACAGCCAGGTGCACAACCCGCGGGTCTTCGTGCCCAAGGTCGACTACATTTCGGCGCTCGGCTGGGGGGACGGGCCGGGTACCCGGGAGCGCTGGCACCTTCCCGGCGGTGGTCCGCGGTACTGCTACACGCCACTGTGCGTCATGGACTTCGAGCCGGACACCAAGCGGATGCGCCTGAAGTCGGTGCACCCGGGTGTCACCGTGGGAGAGGTGCAAAGCGCGACTGGTTTCCCGCTGGTGATCCCGGACGAGGTACCGGAGACCCCCCTGCCCACCGACGAGGAACTCGCCGTGCTGCGCACGCGCGTCGACCCGACCGGAGCGCTTCGCTCATGACCCGAACCGGCCGCCGGACGCGGAGCACACCGCGATGAGATTCCTCAGCAACGATGCTGAAACCGCGTGGCGCGAGGAGTTTCGTTCCTTCTTCCGCGTGCACTGCCCACCCGGCTACGCCGAGGCGTGCGACCAAGACGAGCGGTTCCCCATCGAGTTGTACGTAGCCGCAGGCAGGGAAGGAATCCTGGCGACGTTCGTTCCCGCCGATTACGGCGGCCGCGGGGAGAGCCCGGTCGCGCTGGCGATCCTGTTCCAGGAGGCCGGACGGGCCTTCCCGGACTTCGCCAACCTCGTCGTCAGGCTGTCGCTGTGTGTCACGGCTTTGGTGAAGTACGCCGACGACGCGCAGCGCAAGCTGTGGCTGCCGCAATTCGCGACGGGCGGCATGCACATGGCGTTCGCGGCGTCGGAGCCGGGGGCGGGAAGCGATGTCGGATCCATCGCTACCGTCGCGAAACCAGCGTCGAACGGCCCGGCCGATGGGTACCTCGTTGCTGGAGGCAAGCTATACACCACCGGTGCCGACGTCGCAGATGCGATCCTGTGCTTCGCCCGGCTTCCCGGAACACAGCGCCGCGATGGGCTGATGGCGCTTGTCATCCCGACCGACGCTCCCGGCGTGTCGGTGCGGCGGCTGTCTACCCTCGGGGTGCGCGCCACCGGCACCGCCTCAGTCACCCTCGCGGACGTCGGCGTTCCTGCCTCGAATTTGATCGGCTGGCCCGGGCAGGGCTGGGAGGTGCTGCGCGCCGGTCTCGACCTCGAACGCCTCGCGACCGCGGCCATCTCGATCGGCGCGTCCCGGCTGCTTCTCGAGCACGCGAGCGAATGGCTGAGGAATCGCGTCCAGTTCGGAAAGCCGCTGACGCACCTGCAGGCGGTCCGGCACCGCATCGCGGACCTCACGACGGCGGTCGACGCGGCCGAACTCGCCACCATGGCGGTCGCGGACGGGATGGCAACAGGGCGCCCCGTGCACGTCGACGCCTCACTGGCCAAGCTGGCCGCCACCGAGACTTTCATGCGGGTTGCGCATCAGGCTGTTCAGCTCGAAGGCGGCCACGGATACGTAACCGACCGCTTGGTGCAGCGGTACTTCCGGGACGCGAAGATGTACGAGATCGGAGGCGGCGCTTCCGATGTGCAGCGCGACATCATCGCGAAGGGCCTCGGGCTATGACATCCGACGACGCCGGCTCAACGAGGGATATGACGAGATGATGCTTGACGTGACGAGGAAGCCGCGTCCTGTCCCGACGGGCGTATCGCAGCCCTACTGGGATGGTCTGCGTGAGCACAAATTGCTGATGCAGCGTTGCGCCGATTGCCAGCAATTGCAGTTCTACCCGCGCAGCGGGTGCCGTCACTGCGGCGGTACGGACCTGTCGTGGGAACAGATGTCGGGGTCCGGTCACATTTACAGTTACACCGTCATCCATCGGCCACCGTTCGAGGCGTTCGCCGCCGACGTGCCCTACGTTTACGCCGTCATCGAGCTCGACGAGGGTCCCAGGGTCGTAGCAACAATCGAGACGGACGATCACGACGGTCTCGCCATTGACGCGCCGGCGGTGGCGATATTCGACGACGGCGATGACGGCATCACCCTTCTTCGCTTCCGCCCGCAGTGATAGGGGCAAGTAGGTGAGTTCGGTTATCCCGAACCGACGGTGGCGCGCGGTGCGGCATCGGGCGCCCCGTGCGCCGCGCCGGCCTGCGGTACCTGCGCCGGAGTCTTACCCGTCATGACCGCGCAAGCGCTTGACTACGTTGAAATCCCGACCCTCGGTGACCTGCTCGTGCGCGCGGCTGCGCGGACTCCCGAAACAGTGGCCCTCGTCACGCCACGTGAACGCCTGACGTATTCGTCGCTGGTTGAGCGCGCCGTCTCAATGGCGCGTGGTCTGCGGGCACTCGGCGTCGGCCGCGGCGATCACGTCGGGATACTCATGCCCAATTGTCCCGAATTCGTCGAAGTCTTGTTCGCCACCGCTTTTCTCGGCGGCGTCATCGTTCCGATCAACGCTCGATTCCGAACCAGAGAACTGCGCCACGTGGTGCCTCACGCCGATCTGAAGGTGTTGTGCACCACTGATCTCGTCGCCGACCAAGCTGACCACCCGCGCCGATTGGTTGAGGCGTTCCCCGATCTGGCCGACGCCCATGACCCCGCCGACCTCGGGTTGCGCGGAGCCCCTTTGCTCAAAGCAGTGGTATCGCTTGGGAGCGGGTCCATGCCCGGTTTTGTGTCTCGCGAGAAGTTCGAACTATTGGTGCAGACAGTCCCAGCGGCGGAGGTGCAGCGACTGCGTGCGCTTGTCCGGGTGCGAGATTTGGCGGCGATCCTCTATACGTCCGGCACTACGGCCAACCCGAAGGGCTGCCTGCACACGCACGAGGCTCTGGTGCGAAACGGCATTGTCACCGGTCGCTCACGTTTCCTGCTTAGGCAGGAAGACCGGTTTTGGGATCCGCTGCCCATGTTTCACGTCGCGGCGTTGCTTCCCATGATCGCGACTTTCGATGCCCAAGCCGCCTATCTGACGATGACACACTTCGATGCCGGTGCAGCCCTCGACCAGATCGAAGCCGAGCAAGCCACCTGGCTTTTCCCGGCCTTTCCCACCGTGATCGAGGGTCTCCTCGACCATCCCAGCTTCCCGGCCCGGAATCTGACAAGCGTGCGGATGACGATGGGCATCGGGCCGCCGCCGGTGCTCCGTCGCCTCCAGACCGCCATTCCTCAGGCGGTCCAGATCTCCGCATACGGAAGCACCGAAACGGGCGGCGTGATCGCTTATCACCTGGCAAGTGATAGCGTGGACGACCGAGCCATTACCTGTGGAACGCCGTTCCGCGGCATCGAGATCGCCGTCGCGCCCCTCGACGGACCGCAGCCGTCACACGGACAGACCGGCGAAATTCTTGTTCGGGGGTACCCGGTGATCGATGGCTACTACAAGGATCCGCAAGCGACGGCGGCCACGATCGATGCAAAAGGCTGGCTCCGTACCGGCGACCTCGGCAGCCTTGACTCGAACGGACGCGTCAGCTACACGGGACGCTTG
>DATKEW010000488.1:0-8289 GCA_035511785.1 Mycobacterium sp. | reverse complement strand
CCGGCGACAAGGCAAGCTGCCACCGGCCGGATCGCTGCTGCGCGTCGATCCGGCCGGCTCGGTGCATTTGGGGGCACTCAAGGCGGCCGGCAACCCGCTGACCGCGGGCAGCGCCGAGCCGGTCGACCCCGGTGCGGTGGCTATGCGGCTGGTGGAAACCAGTGGCGCAGCCGCCCGCGTCAGCATCGGCTCCACGCTGGGGAAGGTAGGTGCCCTCGAGCTTGCCGACCTGCTGGAAACGCCGCAGGGGCGGAAACGATCGATCGACCTGAGCGGCTATCAGGTCGCCACCGTGCTGGCGAGGCTCGACATGGCTGAGTCCGTTTCGGGCGGCGAGCGTCCGGCCGCCGCGCTGGCCCCGGAAGCCGAGACCGCTCAGCCGCTCTACGCGCGCTATTGGCTGCACAACCGCGGTCCCGCGCCACTTGGCGGGCTGCCGGCGGTCGCTCACCTGCATCCGCACCTCGTGACCGCGCAGCCGGGCGGTGAGGTGGTGTTGCGGCTTACCGCGGCCAGTGACTGCAGCGATTCCGCAGTCCAGGGCGCGGTGGCACTCGTGTGCCCGAACGGCTGGTCGGCCGCACCCGCCGAGCTGCCGTTCACGCTGTGCAGCGGGGAGTATCGGGAGGCCGACGCGGTGGTGGCCATTCCAGCGCGCTCGCGACCCGGGTTGTACCCGATCCGGGCGCAGCTGCGCCTCACCGGTGATTCGGTGCCCGCCGCCTGGCGCCAGGTGGTCGAGGACGTGGGCGTGGTGGCTGTCGGTAGGGACGAGGTTGACCTCGGGAAGCTGGTCTACCTCGTCGACGTGCCCGCCGACATCACGCTGTCCGCCGGCGATACGGCCCGGCTGACCGTCACGGTGGGCACCTACGCCCGCGCCGACTTGCCGCTGGAGGCGCACCTGATCAGCCCCTGGGGCACGTGGGAGTGGATCGGCCCACCCGCGCTCGGCGCGGTCCTGCCTGCGCGCGGCACGGTCGAGCTCGGCTTCGACCTCACCCCACCGGTGTGGCAGGATCCCGGCCAGTGGTGGGCGCTGGTCCGGGTCGGCTGCGCCGGCCGGCTGGTCTACTCACCGGCGGTGAAGGTGACCGTGAGATGAGCGCACGCCTGGTCGCAACGGTTGCCGGAGACCGGGTTCCCGTCGATGAGGTCGACGCGGCTGAAGCGCGATTGCGCAGCGGTCCGCGTGCGGCCGCGTTGCCGACCAGCGGGACCAGGGAGGGACGGCAGCTGCGGCGCTGGCTCACCCAACTGATCGTGACCCAACGAGTCGTCGCCGTCGAGGCCGCCGCCCGGGGGCTGCATGGCCAGGACGCCCCCGGCGAGGCGGAGCTGCTGCCCGATGTGACGGCCCGGCTGGAGATCGGCAGCGTGGCCGCGGCCGCGCTGGCGGATCCGCTTGCGCGGGCGCTGTTCGCCGACGTCACCGCCACGGTCCAGGTCACCGACGACGACGTGGCCGATTACCACGCCCGCAACCCGCTGCGGTTCGCCGCAACGGCCCGCGCCGGCGGTCAAGGCTGGCGCGTCCCGTCGCGTGTCGGCCCGCCGCTGGGGGAGGTGCGGTGCGCGATCGCCGAACATCTGCGGGGCGCCGCGCGGCGGCGCGCCTTCCGGGTGTGGCTGGATGCGCGCACGGCTGAGCTGGTCCAGCTTGCCCCCGGCTATGAGCATCCCGGCGATCCGCGCCAACCCGACAACACCCACCGGCACTGATCGGCCATGCTCACCCTCTGCTTGGACATCGGTGGCACCAAAATCGCCGCCGGCCTGGCCGACCCCCGCGGCGCGCTCATGCACACCGCCACCCGTCCTACCCCGCGAGACGCTTCCGCCGAACGGCTCTGGGCCGCGGTCGCGGCGATGATCGCCGATGCGTTGCACGCGGCCGACGGAGCGGTCGCTGCGGTGGGCATCGCGTCGGCCGGCCCTATCGACCTGGACGGCGGGAGTGTCAGCCCGATCAACATCGGATGCTGGCGCGGCTTCCCGCTGCGCGACAGGGTCGCGGCCACGGTGCCCGGCGTGCCGGTACAGCTGGGCGGTGACGGCGTGTGCATGGCCCTGGGCGAGCAGTGGCGCGGCGCCGGACGGGGTGCGCGCTTTCTGCTGGGGATGGTGGTGTCCACCGGCGTCGGCGGTGGATTGGTGCTCGACGGCGCCCCATACGCCGGGCGCACCGGCAATGCCGGTCACGTCGGTCATGTGGTGGTCGAACAGGAGGGCCAGCCGTGCACGTGCGGTGGCCGCGGTTGCGTCGAGACCGTCGCGGCCGGCCCGTCGTTGGTGCGCTGGGCGCGGGCCAACGGTTGGTCGGCACCGCCCGGGGCCGGCGCCAAAGAGCTCGCCGACGCGGCGGTGGCCGGGGATGCGGCGGCGGTGCGGGCGTTCCACCGGGGAGCCACGGCGCTGGCGGCGACAATCGCCTCGGTCGCGGCGGTATGCGACCTGGACCTCGTCGTCATTGGGGGAGGCGTGGCCAAATCCGGTCACCTGCTGTTCGACCCGCTGCGCGCGGCATTGGACGACTATGCCCGGTTGGCCTACCTCTCGGGCCTTCGTATCGTCCCGGCCGAGCTGGGTGGCGAGGCCGGTCTGGTCGGCGCAGCCAGGCTCGCGGGGCTCAGTCAGCGCCCGGGGTAATGCCAACCCCGATACGCTGCATGTGGTTTCGTCCCCAGTCACGGTACGAGCGTCGTGGCGCTCGAGGATCCCGTCGTCGACCGGTTCGTGTAGATGCCGGGGATGCTGCGCTTCAGCTGCGCGATCCGCACCGGCCCGTCGCACAGCAGCCAAAGGATGGTGCCCTTCCAGCAACCGTCGATCACCGACAGCGCGGCGTCAATTGGGCAGTCGCCGTCACCTGACACCCGCCGTTTTGGCTGATCGCAGGTGGTCACGCTATTGTGGTTGCCGATCCACCGAAGACCGTCGGTCACCGAGTAATCGGTCGAAGGTCCGGGAACATCCCGGCGGCCCACGCAGGAGGACGAGGCATTACCGCCGGCGTGCGCCGGCGCATTTCAACGCCCCGACCGCTTCCTGCGCCGGGGCGTTCGTCGTTTTCCGGTGATCACAGACGACACGTCGCACGAGGACTTCACTTCAGGAGGTAGGCATGGCCAAGGCTGACAAGGCCACCGCCGTTGCAGACATCGCCGAGCAGTTCGCCGGCTCGACGGCCACCTTGATCACCGAATACCGCGGTTTGACGGTGGCCAACCTGGCCGAGCTGCGCCGGTCCCTGGCTGGGTCGGCCACCTACACGGTTGCCAAGAACACACTGATCAAGCGGGCGGCGTCGCAGGCGGGGATCGAGGGTCTCGACGAGCTGTTCGCCGGTCCGACCGCCATTGCGTTCGTCAGTGGTGAGGCGGTCGACGCCGCCAAAGCCATCAAGACCTTCGCCAAGGAGAACAAGGCGCTGGTCATCAAGGGTGGTTACATGGACGGCCACCCGTTGACGGTCGCCGAAGTCGAGCGCATCGCCGATCTGGAATCCCGCGATGTATTGCTGGCCAAACTGGCCGGCGCGATGAAGGGCAACCTCGCCAAGGCGGCCGGCCTGTTCAGCGCTCCGGCCGCACAGGTGGCGCGGCTCGCGGCCGCGCTGCAGGAAAAGAAGGCCTCCGAGCCAACCCCTGCGCCGGCCGTCCCGGCCGCCGCCGAGACCCCGGCCGCCGAGACCCCGGCCGCCGAGACCCCGGCCGCCGAGACCCCGGCCGCAGAACCCGCCCCCCAACCAGCCGCAGACGCACCCACCGAGACCCCGGCTGAAGCCGAATAACCCAAGAAACCAGGAAGGACCCACACCCATGGCAAAGATGTCTACCGACGATCTGCTCGACGCATTCAAGGAGATGACCCTGTTGGAGCTCTCGGACTTCGTCAAGAAGTTCGAGGAGACCTTCGAGGTCACCGCGGCCGCTCCGGTCGCCGTCGCCGCGGCCGGCCCGGCCGCCGGTGGCGCGCCCGCCGAGGCCGCCGAGGAGCAGTCCGAGTTCGACGTCATCCTCGAGGCCGCCGGCGACAAAAAGATCGGCGTCATCAAGGTTGTCCGCGAGATCGTCTCCGGCCTGGGCCTCAAGGAGGCCAAGGACCTGGTCGACGCCGCACCCAAGCCAGTGCTGGAGAAGGTCGCCAAGGAGGCCGCCGACGAGGCCAGGACCAAGCTCGAGGCCGCCGGCGCCACCGTCACCGTCAAGTAGTTCGGTTCGCGAAAACCCCCGGGACCGCAGGGTTCCGGGGGTTTTCGTGTGCTCAGCCCGCGCCGATCACCGACCGCCGCGACTGCTCCACCCGCTCGGGTGAATCTCCCAGCGCGACAAGCAGACGCGAAGTCATCGAGTCAAGCACCGGCCCGACGGCCGCGCCGTCATCGCCGATGAACCCGGCCAGTTCCAGCATCACAAACCCGTGTGTCAACGCCCAGATCTGAGCCGCCGTGGCCACCACCGCCGCGTCGTCGGCCGCGGAACCCACGGTGATCCGGCCGGCCAGCATCGACCGGTGCACGGCGCGCACGACATGCGCGAAGCTGGGGTTGTACCGCTTGATATCCGCGACAGTCTGCGCGAGGACATTGCCGGCCGGGGCGTTGATGCCGTGTGCGCTGGTGCTGCCGAACATCAGCCGATACATGTGTGGCCGCTCGATGGCATAGCGCCGGTAGGCGTCGCGGATGGCCAGCAAGTCGGCCACCGGGTCGGCGGTTTGCGGCACGGATAGGGCGGCGTCGAACTGCCGCCTTCCTTCCTCGGCGACCTGGGCGATGAGCCCCCGCATCCCGCCGAAATGGGTGTACACCGCCATCGTTGAGGTCCCGGCGGCGGCGGCCACTTTGCGGGTCTGCAGCGCGTCGGGTCCGTGCTCGTTGAGCAGTGCGACCGCGGCGTGCAGCAGTTCGTCGCGGACACCGCGTTGCGTCTGAGAAGTCATCCTTGCCATCTTCTCATCAAGGGCGTAATCTCCCAATAACAGTGAAATAACGATGTTATAGGAGTCAGCCGTGACCGTTGCGCAAACCGCGAAATCCCGGAACCCGTACCTCGAGGACTTCCTCGCGCCGGTGAGCGCCGAAGTGACCGCGACCGACCTGCCGGTCACCGGACACATCCCCGAACACCTGCAGGGGCGCTATCTGCGCAACGGGCCCAACCCGGCCGCCGAGGTCGACCCGACCACTTACCACTGGTTCAGCGGCGACGGCATGGTCCACGGAGTAGCGCTGCACGGCGGGCAGGCCCGCTGGTACCGCAACCGCTGGGTCCGCAGCCCATCGGTATGCGCCCTCCTCGGTGAGTCCGCGCCCGGCCGGCTCGACCCGCGGGCGGGCATGTTGGCCCTGGGTGCCAACACCAATGTGTTGGCCCACGCCGGCCGGACCGTGGCCCTCATCGAGGGCGGCGTCGCCAACTACGAGCTCACCGACGAGCTCGACACCGTCGGGACATGCGATTTCGACGGCACGCTGGCCGGCGGCTACACCGCGCATCCGCACCGCGATCCGGCAACCGGCGAGCTGCACGCGGTGTCCTATTCGTTTGCCCGTGGACGAACCGTGCAGTACTCGGTGATCGACACTGCCGGCCGCGCTCGTCGGACCGTCGACATCGAGGTGTCGGGGTCGCCGGCGATGCACGACTTCTCGTTGACCGACAAGTACGTAGTGCTCTATGACCTGCCGGTGACGTTCGACCCGGTGCAAGTGTTGCCCGCGAAAGTGCCGACCTGGCTGGGCGTGCCGGCCCGGCTTGCGTTGCAGTCGCTGGTCGGACGTGTGCGCATTCCGAGCCCGATCACGGCGATGATGAACCGCAATCCGAAGCACAGCGACCGGTACCCGTACGCCTGGAACCCGGACTATCCGGCGCGCATCGGGGTCATGCCGCGCGAAGGCAGCAATCGTGATGTGCGCTGGTTCGATATCGAACCCTGCTACGTCTTCCACCCGCTCAACGCCTACTCGGAAGACTGTGACGGTGAAGAGCTGCTGGTGCTCGACCTGGTGCGCTACCCACGGATGTTCGACCGCGACCTGCGCGGGCCCGGTGAGAACCGGCCCACGCTCGACCGCTGGACCGTCAACCTGACCACTGGCGGGGTGACCACCGAATGTCACGACGATCGTTCGCAGGAGTTCCCTCGGATCAATGAGAGTCTATTGGGCGCCAAGCATCGGTTCGGTTACGCGCTCGGCTTTGGCGGCGGCTATCTGACCCAAGGCACATCGCAGATGTTCACGTCGCTGTACAAGCACGATTACACGACGGGCTCGAGTGCGATCGCCCCGCTCGATCCAGCCCTGATCATCGGTGAAATGTGCTTCGTGCCAAATCCCGCAGCCGCCGCTGAAGATGACGGCATCCTGATGGGCTACGGCTATCACCGCGGCCGCGACGAAGGCCAGCTGATTTTGCTGGATGCCCAGACTCTCGAGTCGATGGCCACCGTGCATTTGCCGCAGCGGGTACCGATGGGCTTTCACGGCAACTGGGCGCCGGCCGGCTAACACGCACGTTGAACAACTTGGGCCCCGCCGCGGCGCGGCGGGGTCTCAGGTCGGGCAATTTTTGCCGGCGGTGCTGTGCAACCCTGATGCGGCGCCTCGGGCGTGCGCTACAGTGACTTAACGCACACAACGGGCAGGTGGCGGGCACGAGCGTCGACGGAAGGATTCCCCATGGGCGTCGCTATCGAGGTGAATGGACTATCGAAGTCCTTCGGATCCTCGAGGATCTGGGAAGACGTGACGTTGGATATCCCCGCCGGGGAGGTCAGCGTCCTACTGGGGCCGTCGGGTACCGGCAAATCGGTATTCCTGAAGTCCATCATCGGTCTGCTGCGGCCGGAACGCGGCTCGATCGTCATCGACGGCACCGACATCATCGAATGCTCGGCCAAGGAGCTGTACGAGATCCGCACGCTGTTCGGCGTGATGTTTCAGGACGGCGCGCTGTTCGGGTCGATGAACATCTACGACAACACGGCGTTCCCGCTGCGTGAGCACACCAAGAAGAAGGAAGGCGAGATCCGTGACATCGTCATGGAGAAGCTGGAAATGGTCGGCCTTGGTGGTGACGAGAAGAAGTTCCCCGGCGAGATCTCCGGCGGTATGCGCAAGCGCGCCGGCCTGGCCCGCTCGTTAGTCCTCGACCCGCAGATCATCCTCTGCGACGAGCCCGACTCGGGTCTGGACCCGGTTCGCACCGCCTACCTGAGCCAGCTGATCCTCGACATCAACGCCCAGATCGACGCCACCATCCTGATCGTGACGCACAACATCAACATCGCCCGCACCGTGCCGGACAACATGGGCATGTTGTTCCGCAAGCATCTGGTGATGTTCGGGCCGCGTGAGGTGCTGCTGACCAGCGACGAGCCGGTGGTGCGGCAGTTCCTCAACGGCCGCCGCATCGGGCCGATCGGCATGTCGGAGGAAAAGGACGAGGCCACCATGGCCGAAGAGCAGGCCATGGTCGATGCGGGTCATCACACCGGCGGTGTCGAGGAGATCGAAGGCGTGCCGCCACAGATCGTCGCGACGCCGGGCATGCCGGAGCGTAAGGCCGTCGCGCGACGCCAGGCCCGGGTGCGTGAGATCCTGCACACCCTGCCCAAGAACGCCCAGGTCGCGATCCTCGACGATCTCGAGGGCACCCACAAGTACCGGGCGCACGAAATAGGCGAATAGCGCGCCCAACACACCGACCCCCGGTCAGCACGGTTTGGCTGGGTTTGGTTTGGTGTGCGCTCCGTAAGCCGTGATCCGAAGTTTTTACGATAACTTCGCCCAACTTGCGGCCCTTCCTCTTGACGACAGGGCCTAAACGGGTCAGTCTGTTGGGCAGCATGTGCCCATGGGAAGTCCAGATGCCAGCCAGCGCCGATGTTCCCTGGATGGGTAGTTGAGGAATGCGCGCGCCTGCGCTATTATTGGACGTTGCGCTGGCTACTTCCTGCCCACCTCACCCGCCACTTGACACCGTGGTCTTAGCCTGAGCCCCCTCTGCGGCCCAGCTATTTGGTTGCGCGCGTGAGATCCGGACAGATCGTTCGCCGGCCTAACCGACACAATTCGCGGCGAACAGGCCCGGTGGCCCCGGTTCTCGTGAGTCGCACGAGGTGCTGGAAGGATGCATTTTGGCACATTCCCGCCAGAGCAAGACGGACTCTTCTCGCCCACAAAGTTCTGCCAACAACTCCGTGCCTGGAGCACCCAACCGAATTTCCTTTGCCAAGCTCCGCGAACCGCTTGAGGTTCCGGGGCTTCTTGACGTGCAA
>DATKEW010000487.1:0-2891 GCA_035511785.1 Mycobacterium sp. | reverse complement strand
GGGCATGACCTGTCCGAACACGACAGCCCCGGTGAGGCGACGCTGCAGGTGCTGCAGGGGCACGTCCGCCTCACGGCCGGCGGCGACGCTTGGGACGGCAAGGTCGGCGACTACGTCGCGATTCCGCCACAACGCCACGCCCTGCGCGCGGTCGAGGATTCGGTGGTCATGCTGACGGTGCTCAAGACCATTCCGTCTGTGGCCCATTAGCCGCGATGCTGTCGACACCCTGGTCGAGAAGTTTCGGCCTTCGGGTACCTATCCTCAACGCGCCGATGGGCGGGGTCGCCGGTGGTCGGCTGGCCGCTGCGGTCGGTCAGGGCGTCGAGATGGTCAGCGACGACGCTCCGGTGGGCGAGGTCATCGAACAGATGTGTGCGGGCGCGGAAAGTCTGCTCGCCGGCGGGGGCCGGCGTCTGTAAACCTATGTGCGGCGGCGCGTAAGCACGACACAACATCGATCCTGCCCCGGGTACAGCCGGACATCGGGACCGTGGGGCGCCAAAGCTTCGGCCACGCCGGTGATGAGCGCGTGGTTCATCTCGCAGGCCAGCTCGGTTTGTTCCCGGGCCAGTGCGTGGAAAGGGCAGTTGGCGAGCCTGACCTCGCCGTCCGCAACGCGGGGCTCGTAGCCGTGCGTGCTCAGCACCCTGACCGCGCGCTGCAGCGCCGCGGCGGCGTTCGCGGGCGGACGGTTGGGGCTGCCGATCGCCCGGCCGTAATCGTGGGCGACCCGGTTCAGCACCTCGATAGTCGGTTCCCCTGTGCTCGCGGATTCCGCGATGGCTTGGGCCATCAGCCGTCCGGCCAACTCGTACTCCCGCTGCGGAAGGCTGACCGCGATGTCACGGCGGGCCCTGCGGTACACCTTCGACGTCCGTCCCGCGCCCGGCCCCGATCGGCCCGTCAGACGCGCATAGTCGCTTTCCAGCAGGCCCTCGGCGGTCAGCCGGTCCAGATGGAATTTCGCCTGATGATGCGGTATTCCGACGGCGTCGGCCGCCTGCTCACGGCTGACCGGCCCCGGTTGCGCGCACACGAACCGATAGAGCTGAAGGCGCACCGGATCGGCAAGTGCCCCGATGCCTGCGGCGTCACGCTCCAGCCCGTCGTCCACTGCAACAACCCATTTCTAACAGACAAAACTCTTGACGCTACAGTCTACAGATTCTAACGTTCAAATTACTATCCGTTAGAAATGGAGGCAGCCATGAGTACCAAACAGGTCGGTGCGACCCCGGCTCTCGCAGACCAGTTGAAGGATCCGGCGTTCTCGGCATACTTCGTCCTGCGCACCGTTTTCACGATCGCGCCGATCGTGTTCGGTCTGGACAAGTTCTTCAACCTGCTGACCCATCCGCATCACTGGAGCATGTATCTGGCGCCCTGGATCGACAATCTGGTGCCCGGCACCGCCGATCAGTGCATGTATCTAGTGGGGGTGATCGAGATCGTGGCCGGCGTGCTGGTCGCGGTCGCGCCAAGGATCGGCGCCTGGGTGGTCGCGGCCTGGCTGGCCGGCATCATCATCGACCTCGTCACCGGGCCCGGTTTCTACGACGTGGCACTGCGCGACTTCGGTTTGCTGGTCGGCGCCGTCGCGCTGGGCCGGCTGGCACAGGGCGTGCACAACGGCAGCATCGGGGCCGGTATCGGGGCCCGTTGACCCCGAAGGCTCCGACGGGTCACACCCCGTGCAGGTAACGCCTGGCGATGACGCGCTGGGCCACCGACACCACCGGCCTGCCGGCCTTGCTCCACCAGGTCGCGGGCCGGGAGAAGGCCGATACCTCCGCGAACACCGCGGAGGTGGCCGGGTCACGGCGTACCACGAAGCGTTCCTCTCCGGACTCGGGATGGCCCAGCAGGGTGCCGTAGGCGAATCCGCGGATATCCGGTTCCTCGACGACGTACACCACACGGCACGGCGCAGGCAGAAAGCCCATTCGTACCAACACCACCGTGTCGACCTCGGCGACCTCCGAGCTGGCCTGAACGCGCAGGCCGGCTCCGCGTTGCATGCCCCAGTGCATGACCGCATGCGCAGCCTGCTCGAAACGCTGCTGGCCCGTGCCGATCTGGCGCTCGGTGTGAAGATGGCCGTATCCCGCGGGCGGCGGGCCGGTCGCGGTCGCGCCCACCTCCGAGTACGTCAGCGGAAGTTCCTCTAGCGCTCCTAGGTCCACGTGCTCAGCTTGCCACGTCGAGATGCGCGGCCACGCCGTCGGCGTACGGTCGTAGAAATGACCGCGCAAAACTCCAAAACTGTTGCCCAAGCATCCGGAACGTATACTCTCGGCGGCGATCTGACCGTCAACCGATTGGGTTTCGGCGCCATGCGCCTGACGGGTCAGGGCGTGTGGGGCCCGCCCGCCGACCGCGACGAATGCGTGCGGGTGTTGCGGCGCGCCGTCGAACTCGGCGTGAACTTCATCGACACCGCGGACTCCTACGGGCCCTACATATCCGAAGACATCATTCACGAGGCCCTGTATCCGTATGACGGGCTCGTCATCGCGACCAAGGCGGGGCTGCTGCGCACCGGCCCGGACATCTGGATCCCGCTGGGTAATCCGAGTTATCTGCGCCAGGAACTCGAGATGAGCCTGCGCCGCCTCGGCGTCGACACCATCGACCTGTTCCAGCTGCACCGCATCGACTCGAAATTCCCGCCGGCCGATCAGGTGGGTGAGCTGCTCACCTTGAAGAACGAGGGCAAGATCCGCCATATCGGTCTGTCGGAGATCAACGTCGACCAACTCAAGGAAGCCCAGCAGATCACGCAGATCGTGTCGGTGCAGAACATGTACAACCTGTCGTCCCGGGGCGCCGAACCGCTGTTGGATTTCGTGACCGGCTTGGGCATCGGCTTCATCCCGTGGTTTCCGCTG
>DATKEW010000486.1:0-2561 GCA_035511785.1 Mycobacterium sp. | reverse complement strand
GTCAGGCCGCCAGGGCCGGTTCCGAATAGCCCACGGCGAGTTCGCCATTCTCCACGGTGACGCGGATCTTGCCACCGCCCGCGATGTCGCCGCGTAGCAACGCCCGGCCGATCTTGGTTTCCACCTCGTGGGCGATGTAGCGGCGTAGCGGCCGCGCCCCGTACACCGGATCGTAGCCGTGTTCGGCGATCATCCGGCGAGCGTCCGGGGTGATGTCGAGCTCGATTTGCCTTTCCACCAACCGATCCCGCAGCTCGGCCAGCTGTAGCTCGACGATCCGTTCGAGCTGCGGCATCGACAGCGGAGTGAACAACACGATGTCGTCGACGCGGTTGAGGAACTCGGGTCGGAAGTGTCCGCGCAGCTCGGCCATCACCCGGTCGCGCGCGTCGGGCTTGATCTCGCCGTCCGCGGTGACGCCGTCGAGCAGGTAGTGCGATCCGATGTTGGAGGTCATGATGACCACCGTGTTGCGGAAGTCGACCTGACGTCCCTGTGCATCGGTGAGCCGGCCGTCGTCGAGCACCTGCAGCAGGGTGTTGAACACATCGGCGTGCGCCTTTTCGATCTCGTCGAGCAGCACCACCGAGTAGGGCTTGCGACGCACCGCTTCGGTGAGCTGGCCGCCCTCCTCGTAGCCGACGTATCCCGGTGGCGCACCGACCAACCGGCTCACTGTGTGCCGCTCCTGGTACTCGCTCATGTCAAGCCGGACCGTGTTGTCCTCGCTGTCGAACAATGCGGCGGCCAGCGTCTTCGCGAGCTCGGTCTTACCGACCCCGGTGGGTCCGAGGAAGATGAACGAGCCGATCGGGCGGCGCGGATCCCGGATTCCGGAGCGGGCCCGAATCACCGCATCGGCGACCAGCTGGACCGCCTCGTCCTGGCCGATCACCCGCTCGTGCAGTATTTCGTCGAGCCGCAGCAGCTTTTCCCGTTCGCCCTCCTGCAATCGCGCGACCGGTATGCCGGTCCATGCGGCCACGATTTCGGCGATCTCGTCCTCGGTGACGACCTCGCGAAGCAACCGCTTTTCGCCCTGCTTGGACGTCAGCTGTTCCTCGGCCGCTTGCAGTTTGCGTTCCAGTTCGGTGATCTGACCGTAGCGCAACTCGGCCGCCCGGTTGAGGTCATAGTTGCGTTCGGCTTCTTCGGCCTCGTGCCGGAGCTGCTCGAGTTGCCCGCGCAGTTCCTGTACCCGCCGGATCGCCTGCCGTTCGGCATCCCATTGCGCGTGCCGGGCGTCGGCCTCCGCTCGCAGATCGGCCAATTCTTTGCGAAGTTCCTCCAGCCGGGACTTGCTTGCCGCGTCGGTCTCCTTGGCCAGCGCCGCCTCCTCGATCTCGAGCCGGGTGACCCGACGGGTGATCTCATCCAACTCCGCTGGCATCGAGTCGATTTCGGTGCGCAACCGCGCACACGCCTCGTCCACCAGGTCGATCGCCTTATCGGGCAGGAAGCGGTCGGTGATGTAGCGGTGCGACAGCGTTGCCGCCGCTACCAGTGCGGCATCCTGAATCTTCACCCCGTGGAACACCTCGAGGCGTTCGCGCAGCCCGCGCAGGATCGAAACGGTGTCCTCGACGTCAGGTTCGTCGACCAGCACGGTCTGGAACCGGCGCTCCAACGCGGCGTCCTTTTCAATGTGCTTGCGGTATTCGTCGAGGGTGGTGGCACCGATCATGTGCAGCTCACCGCGGGCAAGCATCGGCTTGAGCATGTTGCCGGCGTCCAGGGACCCCTCCGTCGCCCCGGCGCCGACCACGGTATGCAACTCGTCGACGAACAGTAAAATCCGACCCTCGCCCGCCTTCACCTCTGACAGCACCGCCTGCAGCCGTTCCTCGAACTCACCCCGATACTTCGCACCTGCCACCAGCGAACCCATATCGAGGGAGAAAATTGTCTTGTCCCGCAGGCCTTCCGGGACATCGGCGCGAACGATCCGCTGGGCCAGGCCCTCCACGATCGCCGTCTTGCCGACTCCCGGGTCGCCGATCAGAACCGGATTGTTCTTCGTCTTGCGGCTGAGGATCTGAATTACCCTGCGGATCTCGGCGTCTCGGCCGATCACCGGATCCAGCTTGCCGGCGCGGCCCTCGGCGACCAGGTCGCGGCCGTACTTCTCCAGCGCCTCGTAAGCCCCCTCCGGCGACGCTGAAGTGACCCGCTGGTTGCCGCGGACCTTGGTCAGCGCGCCCAGGAACGATTCCCGCGTAACGCCATTGGAGGCCAGCATCCGTCCGGCGGCACTCGTCGAACCCTCTTCGGCGAGCGCGATGACGAGGTGCTCCACCGACACGTATTCGTCCTTGAGCCGCTTGGCTTCCCGCTCGGCGGCCTCCAACAGGTTCGCCAGCCGCCTGGTGACAGAGACCTGGCCCAGCGCGGCGCCCGGACCGCTCACCTTCGGGCGCCGGTTCAGCTCGCGTTCCAGGTCCGCGCGCAGGGCCGCGGTGTCGGCGCCCGTCTGATCCAGCAGCCGCGGTACGAGACCCTCGGGCTGGTCGATCAGCGCCATCAACAGATGTTCGCCGTCGACCTCGATATGACCCATCCGG
>DATKEW010000485.1:0-43055 GCA_035511785.1 Mycobacterium sp. | reverse complement strand
GGCCGGCGGGAACGGCCTCGGCGTTAATGGTGGCACCGGTGGTGCCGGCGGAGACGGCGCCATTGCGGGGCTGTTCGGCACTGGCGGCGCCGGCGGCAACGGCGGGCATGGGGGCACTGGCGTGACCGGCACCGCCGCCGGCGGCGCGGGCGGCAACGGCGCCCTCGGCGGGACGGTGTACGGCAACGGCGGCCACGGCGGAAACGCCGGCAGCGGTGGCGCGCCTGCCAACGGCGGCAACGGCGGCAACGCCTTCTTCATCGGCAACGGCGGCGACGGCGGGAACGGCACGGGCGGCGGCCATGGCGGCACCGGCGGCGGGGGCGGCCGGACGTTTGGCCAGAACGGAGCGAACGGGTCGCCGTGACGAGACGCGCGCCGAGTGTGAAGCAACGAAATTGGAGCCGCCTGGGGGAATCGAACCCCCGACCTATTCATTACGAGTGAATCGCTCTACCGACTGAGCTAAGGCGGCACACCCGCACGCCGGGCGGCACGAGTCTACGGCAGGCGGGCAGGCACGACGAAATCAATCGCGCAGTTCCTGGCCGATCGTCGCGACCATGGCGTCGACGGCGAACTTGGGTTTGACGTTGACCGCCAGCGCTTCACGGCACTCGAGCACGGCCTCGATGCAGCGCAGTAGCCGCTCGGGCGTGGCGTGGGCGGCCAGCGCAGCGACCCGCTCGGTCATATCCGGATGGTTGGCCCGCACGGCGCCGGCATTCGCCGAGACCACCAGCGCATCGCGGAAGTAGGTCGCCAGGTCGATCAGCGCCCGGTCCAGCGCATCGCGCGATGCCCGGGTCTGCCGCGACTTCTGCCGCCGCTCGAGATCCTTGATCGCCCCCGTGGCCCCGCGCATGGTCCCAGCCGTGCCCTTACCCGAGCCGCCGGCCCCAAGCGCCGTCCGCAGCTCCTCGGTCTCGGCCTCGGCGCGATCCGCTGTCAGCACGACGGCCTCGGTTTCGGCCGCGGCCACCAGCTCTTCGGCAGCGGTGTAGGCCCGCGACGGGGTGGCGGCGTCGCGCACCAGCCCCAGTGCCCGCTCCCGTCGCTGCCGGGCCTCGGGGTCGGTGGCCAGCCGGCGCGCGCGCCCCACGTGACCACCGCTGACCGACGCCGCCCAGTTCGCCGTGTCGGCGTCCAGGCCGTCGCTGTCGATCAGCACCCGCGCGATCGCCTCGGTGGACGGGGTCACCAGCGCGACGTGCCGACACCGGGACCGCAGCGTGACCGCGATGTCCTCGGGATCCACCGACGGTGCGCACAGCAGGAACACCGTCGACGGCGGCGGCTCCTCGACGACCTTGAGCAGAGCGTTCGCCGCACCTTCGGTCAGCCGGTCGGCGTCCTCGATGACCACAATCTGCCGGTGTCCGGTGGTCGGACGGCGCGAAGCGATCTGCACGATGGCGCGCATCTCGTCGACACCGATGGACAGGCCTTCGGGAATCACCCGCCGCACGTCGGCGTGGGTGCCGGCCATCGTCGTAGTGCAGGCCCGGCAGCGCCCGCACCCGGGCTGGCCGTCTGAGGTGCATTGCAGCGCGGCCGCGAAGCACAGTGCGGCAATCGACCGCCCGGAACCCGGCGGACCGGTGATGAGCCACGCGTGTGTCATAGTCCCGTCGCCCGCACGACTGTGAGCCAGGTCACCACGGGCGGCCCTGGCGGCGGCGAGCAGCTCGGCCTCCACCGCTTCCTGGCCTACCAGCCGTGTAAACACTCCGGACATCACCGGCAACACTAGTGACGCCGGCCGACGGATACCGACCGGCCACCATACCGCGACAATTCCGTTATATTTCGCGACGTTTGGCCAGCACCGGGCGACTTGCCGAAGCGTTTTTAGGTTTCCAACAAGTCCCTGCCGACCGATACGGTGGTTTGGTGGCAACCAAGGCAGCACTGCCCGGTCGAATCAGCGGGTTCGTCCGGTGGGTGGTGCGCACCCCGTGGCCGCTGTTCGCGTTGAGCATGTTGCAGGCCGACATCATCGGCTCGCTCTTCGTGTTGGGTTTCCTCCGTTACGGCTTGCCGCCGCAGGACCGCATTCAACTGCAAGATCTGCCGACGGTCAACCTGGCCATCTTCGCAACCTCACTGGTCGTGTTGTTCCTCGTGGGTGTCGCGGTCAACCTCAGACTGCTGACGCCGGTTTTCCGATGGCAGCGCCGCGACAATATGCTCGCCGAGGCCGATCCGGCCGCCACCGAGCTGGCCCGTAGCCGTGCGTTGCGCATGCCCTACTACCGCACGTTGAGCACCGTGGTGTATTGGTGCATCGGCGGTGTGGTGTTCATCGTCGCCAGCTGGTCGGTGGCCAGGTACGCCGCGCCCGTCGTAACTGTCGCGACTGCGCTCGGGGCGGCGGCGACCGCGATCATCGGCTACCTGCAGTCTGAGCGGGTGCTGCGGCCGGTGGCCGTCGCCGCCCTGCGCAGCGGGGTGCCGGAGAACGTCAAGGCGCCGGGCGTCATCCTGCGGCAGATCCTGACCTGGATGCTGTCCACCGCGGTGCCGCTGCTGGCGATCGTGCTTGCCGTGGTGGCCGACAAGGTTTCCCTGCTGCATGCCGCACCGGAGAGTTTGTTCAACCCGATCCTGTTATTGGCGTTGGCGGCGTTGGGCATCGGGCTGGTCAGCACCCTGTTGGTGGCGATGTCGATCGCCGACCCGTTGCGCCAGCTTCGCTGGGCGTTGTCCGAGGTGCAGCGGGGTAACTACAACGCGCATATGCAGATCTACGACGCCAGCGAACTGGGCTTGTTGCAAGCCGGTTTCAACGACATGGTGCGCGACCTGTCCGAGCGGCAGCGCCTGCGTGACCTGTTCGGTCGCTACGTCGGCGAGGACGTGGCTCGTCGGGCTCTGGAGCGGGGCACCGAGCTGGGCGGGCAGGAGCGCGATGTCGCGGTGCTCTTCGTGGACCTGGTCGGCTCTACTCAGCTGGCCGCGACGCGCCCGCCCGCCGAGGTGGTCCACCTGCTCAACGAGTTCTTCCGGGTGGTGGTGGACACCGTCGGCCGGCATGGCGGGTTCGTCAACAAGTTTCAGGGCGACGCCGCGCTGGCGATCTTCGGCGCACCGATCGAACACCCGGACGCATCCGGTGGCGCACTGGCGGCCGCCCGTGAGCTGCACGACGAACTCATCCCGGTAATCGGTGCCGCGGAGTTCGGCATCGGGGTGTCGGCCGGTAGGGCCATCGCCGGCCACATCGGCGCGCAGGCCCGCTTCGAGTACACCGTGATCGGCGACCCGGTCAACGAGGCCGCGCGGCTGACCGAGCTGGCCAAGCTCGAGGCGGGGCACGTGCTCGCGTCGGCGATCGCGGTCAGCGGCGCACTGGACGCCGAGGCCCTGTGCTGGGATGTCGGCGAGGTCGTCGAGCTGCGCGGGCGCTCCGCACCCACCCAGCTGGCCCGGCCGCTGAACCTGGCTGCGCCTGCGGAGGAGACTCCCGAACGCGCTTCCGAAGAGGTATCCAGCGAGATCATGTAACCCGTCCGGGCCGGGCTAACTACGCTTGGCGGCCTTCTTCGCCGGCGCCTTGCGGGCGCGTGTGGACTTCTTGGCGGGCCGCTTGGCCGGGCCGCGGGCCCGCCTGTCGGCCAGCAGTTCGGCTGCGCGCTCGTCGGTAATCGACATCACGTCGTCGCCCTTGCGCAGGCTGGCGTTGGTCTCACCATCGGTGACGTACGGCCCGAATCGTCCGTCCTTGACGACCATCGGCTTGCCCGACGCCGGGTCAGTCCCCAGCTCTCGTAGCGGCGGCGCCGAAGCGCTCTGCCGCCCAGAGCGTTTCGGCTCGGAGTAGATCTTCAACGCCTCGTCGAGCGTGATAGTGAACATCTGGTCTTCGGTTTGCAGCGATCGAGAATCGGTGCCGCGCTTGAGGTATGGGCCATAGCGCCCGTTCTGCGCGGTGATCTCCTCACCCGATGCCGGATCCACACCCACCACTCGGGGCAGCGACAGAAGCTTCAGCGCATCCTCGAGAGTGACCGTTTGCAGGTCCATGCTGCGCAGCAGCGAACCCGTCCGGGGTTTGGGACCGGCGGCCTTCTTGCCCTTCTTGGCTCCTTGTGTGCCACCAGCCGATTGGCCGTTCGTGCCCGCCGGGAGCTCCGGCAGGACCTCGGTCACGTACGGCCCATACCGGCCGTCTTTGGCGACGATCTCGTGGCCAGTCTCCGGGTCCACCCCCAGCACGCGTCCCTCTTGCGGGGTGGCGAACAGCTCTTCGGCAACCTCCAGCGTCAGCTCGTCAGGTGTCAGGGAGTCATTGAGGTTGGCCCGCTGCGGCGTGGGTTCGCCATCGGCGTTGGCCACCAGGCGTTCCAGGTAGGGCCCGTTCTTACCGACCCGCACGTAGACAGGGCGGCGCTGCGCATCGTCAAACAGCTTGATGGAGTTGACTTCTCGAGCATCGATGCCTTCGAGGTTGACGCCAACGAGCTTCTTCAGGCCACCGGAGCGGGCCACCGAGTGAGGCACGCCGTGGTCGCCGCCGAAATAAAAGGCGTTGAGCCAGTTGGTGCGTTGCTCGTTGCCCGATGCGATCGCGTCGAGCTCGTCTTCCATCGCCGCGGTGAAGCCATAGTCGACGAGGCGGCCGAAGTGTTGCTCCAGCAGACCGGTGACGGCGAACGCGACCCATGAGGGCACCAGAGCGCTGCCCTTCTTGTGCACGTAGCCGCGCTCCTGGATGGTCTTGATGATCGACGAGTACGTCGACGGGCGCCCAATGCCCAACTCTTCGAGCGCCTTGACCAGTGACGCCTCGGTGTAGCGCGCCGGCGGGTTGGTGGCGTGGCCGTCGGGGGATAGCTCCAGGGCATCCAGCCGCTGACCCTCGGTGAGGTGCGGCAGCCGCCGCTCGGCGTCGTCGGCCTCGCCGCCGGCCAGCTCGTCCACGGTTTCCACGTAGGCCTTGAGGAACCCCGCGAAGGTGATCGTGCGCCCGGTCGCGGAGAACACCACGTCCCGGTCGCCCGATAAACCGGCGATCCGCAGGCTCAGGGTGGTGCCGCGGGCATCGGCCATCTGCGAGGCCACGGTGCGTTGCCAGATCAGCTCGTAGAGCCGGAATTCGTCTGCGTCGAGTTCGCGACGCACCGCGTCCGGGGTGGCGAACGTCTCCCCGGCCGGCCGGATCCCCTCGTGCGCCTCCTGGGCGTTTCTCACCTTGCGGGTGTACTGCCGCGGCGACGGAGAGACGTACTCCTCGCCGTAGAGCTGGCGTGCCTGGGTGCGCGCGGCGTTGATGGCCGACTCCGACAGCGTGGTCGAGTCGGTACGCATATAAGTGATGTAGCCGTTTTCGTACAGCCGCTGGGCGATGCTCATCGTGCGCTCCGCGGAGAAGCGCAACTTACGGCCGGCCTCCTGCTGGAGCGTCGACGTCATGAACGGCGGATACGGACGCCGCGTGTAGGGCTTCTCCTCCGCCGATGCCACGGTCAGCTGCGCGCCGTGCAATCCGGCGGCCAGCGCGGTCGCGTTGGCTTCGTCGAGCACGACGACTTCGTCGGCCTTGCGCAACATTCCCAGTGAGTCGAAATCGCGGCCGGTGGCGACCCGCAGTCCGTCGACGCCTGCCAGCCGGGCAGTGAAGGTGGGCGGCTGGGCTTGCGGATCGGACACGCTGGCGTCCAGCTTGGCGACGATGTCCCAGTACGCGGCGCTGCGGAACGCCATCCGGTCGCGTTCGCGCTGCACGATGATGCGGGTGGCCACCGACTGAACCCGGCCCGCCGAGAGCTTGGGCGCGACCTTCTTCCACAGCACCGGGCTGACCTCGTAGCCGTACAGCCTGTCCAGGATGCGGCGGGTTTCCTGCGCGTCGACCAGGTCGATGTCGAGGTCGCGCGGGTTTTCGGCGGCCTCGAGGATGGCCGGCTCGGTGATCTCGTGGAACACCATCCGCTTGACCGGGATGCGCGGTTTGAGTGTCTCCAGCAGATGCCAGGCGATGGCTTCGCCTTCGCGGTCGCCATCCGTGGCCAGATAGAGCTCGTCGACGTCCTTGAGCAGACCCTTCAGCTCGCTGACGGTGCTCTTCTTCTCGGGACTGATGATGTAGAGCGGTTCGAAGTCGGCGTCGACGTTGACGCCGAGCCGGGCCCATGGCTCGGACTTGAACTTGGCGGGGACGTCGGCGGCAGCTCGGGGCAGGTCGCGGATGTGGCCACGCGAGGATTCGACGATGTACCGAGAGCCCAGGTAGCCGGCCAATTTGCGCGCCTTGGTCGGCGACTCGACGATGACAAGTCGCCGACGGCTCCCATTTCCGCTGGTGCCGTGGTCTTCTACGTCAGCCAACTGCGCTTACGCTCCATCTCTTATCCCGGCCCCCCTGCGAGACCGCCCTGCAGGAAGAATGACAGGCCGGCTTCTGAAATTCCGCTGAAATTCAGATACGCCAGCGTTCCTTCGCCTTCGGGCACCTGACAATTTCGCACCCTTGGGTGGGCTCATGCAAACCGACTCCCCGAAATGGGTGTCTGAACGGCCGCTAAACCCGGGGCCACAGCGACAACGCGTCGACGTCGTCTGGCGGTTCCCCCACGTTCTCTACCAGCCGCGATAGCCGGCGACGGCCGCTGATCCGAAGCGCCGGCCGCCCGCGGCGGGTGCCGATCAGGGTGGGCGCGATCCCGACTCGCATCAGGGCCGACGCCAGCGGCGAATGGGTGTCCGGGGCGTGCGGATCGAGGCCGAGCAGGTAGTGGTCGCCTTCGGGAGAGCCGGCCGCCAGGGTCCATGCCCGCAGCTCGCGCGGTCCAGGCAGCCACCGCGACGGCACCGTCTTGACCGGCCCCCGCGTCCATTCGGCGGCCATCGTGGTCAACGAGGGGTTGACGGCCGTCCTCACCAGCGGGGTGTCTTCGTCAGTGCGGCTGATCTCGGGTACCAGACCTGCCTCGTGGATCATCTCGGCCAGCGCCGACGCGCGCCAGAGCTGATCCACCACCACCGAAAGCCGAGCCCCCTGGACGTCTGGAGCGCCAACCATCACGATCTGGCCGGACGCTGCCAGCACCCCGGAGAGATCGGCGACCGCGGGCGGCACCGACTCCGCTGTGAAGAAGGAAAGCTGGCTCACGCAACCGACAGTAAGCCAGGTCGTCCATCCGCGCTTTGAGGCATTCGGCGCGGCGGCTTGGGTTGCGGGTGAGCCGCGTCTCCGGCGGGCCGTTCGGCAACGCTTGATGGAAGCGTGGTGAAAAACGAAAACCCCCCGCCTGAACCCGCTGAGCGGGACCATACGGGGGGTTCCGTGGAAAATCTGCTCTTATCTACAGTGAGCGGACTCCGGTGGCCTGGGGGCCCTTAGGGCTGTGGCCGATCTCGAACTCGACCTTCTGGTTTTCTTCAAGGGTGCGGAAGCCCGAACCCTGGATCTCCGTGTAGTGGACAAAAACATCCGCGGAACCGTCTTCGGGTGCAATGAACCCGAACCCCTTCTCCGCGTTGAACCACTTCACAGTTCCCTGTGGCATCTCTCGATCTTTCCTTTTCTTCTGGATGCGGTGCACCGTCTTTCGATGCCCCGGGCCAGCTACGACCGCCATACCTCGCGGAGTCGCCGGAACTTCACCCGACCGATAACCTCGCAGGAACCGCGGCCGCAACGTTGTTCCTGCGAAAGTGTGACACGAACACAGAAGCTGCGACCGCCATCAGTCAACCATGTTCGTCGCGTCGGCGACAGACTTCTGCTACTGACGGATTCTTGGAGGGTGTGAGGTGGGGAGTTTCGGCAGCGACCTGCTTGCCGTCGCGCTCGCCGGCACCGCGGCGGGCGAGCATCCGCTGCGCCACATCGCCGAGCTGCCGGCCCGGAGTGGCCGGCAGCAGGCCTGGCCGGACTGGGCAGAGCCCGACGTGGTGCGCGCGTTTGCCGACCGGGGCATCCGCTCCCCGTGGTCACACCAGGTGCGCGCCGCGGAGCTGGCCCACGCCGGCCGTCATGTGGTGGTGAGCACCGGCACCGCGTCGGGCAAGTCACTGGCCTATCAACTTCCCGTCCTCGACGCGCTGGCGTCCGACCCGCGGGCGCGGGTGCTGTACCTGTCGCCTACCAAGGCGCTGGGTCACGACCAGCTGCGTGCCGCACACGCCATGACCACAGCCATTCCCCGGCTGCGTGACGTTGCCCCCACCGCCTACGACGGTGACAGCCCCGCCGAGGTGCGCCGCTTCGCCCGCGAGCGCTCCCGATGGCTGTTTTCCAACCCGGACATGATCCACCTGTCAATATTGCGCAACCACGCGCGCTGGGCCGTCCTATTGCGCGGCCTGCGCTTCGTCGTCGTCGACGAATGTCACTTCTACCGAGGTGTTTTCGGCTCCAACGTGGCGATGGTGCTGCGCCGGCTGTTGCGACTGTGCGCACGATACTCGGCGGCGCCGACGGTGATCTTCGCCAGCGCGACGACGGACTCGCCGGGTGCGACGGCCTCCGAACTCATCGGTCTTCCGGTCGAAGAGGTCACCGAGGACGGCTCCCCCCAGGGCGCCCGCACGGTCGCGCTGTGGGAACCCTCACTGCGGGCCGATCTGACCGGTGAGAACGGCGCCCCGGTGCGCCGCTCCGCCGGTGCCGAGGCCGCGCGCGTGATGGCCGACCTGATCGCCGAGGGAGCGCAGACGCTGACGTTCGTTCGGTCGCGCCGCGCTGCAGAACTGACGGCGCTGGGCGCCCAGGCGCGACTGGACGACATCGCCCCGGAGCTGTCCCAAACTGTGGCGTCGTATCGGGCCGGTTATCTCCCCGAGGACCGCAGCGCGCTGGAGCGGGCCCTGGCCGAGGGCCGGCTGCGGGGTCTGGCCACCACCAACGCATTGGAGTTGGGTGTCGACATCGCCGGGTTGGATGCGGTGGTGCTGGCCGGTTTCCCTGGGACGGTGGCCTCGTTCTGGCAGCAGGCCGGCCGGTCGGGGCGGCGCGGCCAGGGTGCACTGGTGGTACTGATCGCCCGCGACGATCCGCTGGACACGTATCTGGTGCACAACCCCGCCGCGCTGCTGGACAAGCCGGTCGAGCGGGTGGTGATCGATCCCGCCAACCCCTACATTCTCGGACCTCAACTCCTTTGTGCTGCAACCGAATTGCCTCTCGACGATGCCGAGGTCTCCGATTTCGGTGCTGCGGAGGTGGCCGAGGGTCTGGTCGACGACGGGTTGCTGCGGCGGCGCAACGGCAAATACTTCCCCGCGCCCGGCCTGGAACCGCACGCTGCGGTGGACATCCGGGGTTCCGCAGGCGGGCAGATCGTCATCGTGGAGGCCGACACCGGGCGGCTGCTGGGCAGCGTCGGGGTGGGCCAGGCGCCGGCCTCGGTCCACCCCGGGGCGGTATACCTGCACCAAGGCGACAGCTACGTGGTCGACTCGCTGGACACCGAGGACGGGATCGCATTCGTCCACGCCGAAGATCCCGGCTATGCGACTTTCGCGCGTGAGCTCACCGACATTGCGGTAACCGGAACCGGCGAACGCCTGACGTTCGGGCCCGTCAGTCTGGGTCTGGTGCCGGTCAGAGTCACTCACCAGGTGGTGGGTTATCTGCGGCGCCGGCTCTCCGGGGAGGTGATCGACTTCGTCGAGCTGGACATGCCGGAGCACACCCTGGCCACCACCGCGGTCATGTACACCCTCACGCCGGATGCGTTGGGACGCAATGGTATCGATGCACCGCGGATCGCGGGGTCGTTGCACGCCGCCGAGCATGCGGCCATTGGCCTGCTGCCGTTGGTGGCCAGCTGCGACCGCGGCGACATCGGCGGCATGTCCACCGCGGTCGGTCCCGATCCCCTCGGCCTGCCCACTGTCTTCGTCTATGACGGGTATCCGGGCGGTGCGGGATTCGCCGAACGCGGCTTCCGCCAGGCACGCACGTGGTTGGGTGCGACAGCAGTCGCCATCGAGTCATGTGAATGCGCTTGGGGATGCCCGTCGTGCGTGCAGTCCCCCAAGTGCGGCAACGGCAACGACCCCTTGGACAAGGCGGGTGCTGTGCGGGTGCTGCGCCTGGTGCTGGCGGAGTTGCCCTGAACGTCACGCCGGGCAATCCGCCGGACGGCGACCGACCCCTCGAACGGTCGACCTCCACGGATTTGCGTGACGGCCGCGCCGGCTGCACATTTCCTTTTTCCCAAAGAAATGCCGTATGCCATTGCACAGCGCGACCAAGGCCCGGACAACACTTTCGCTCGCAATCCCGACTACGTGAGCGCAGCAGGAAGCTACCAAGGCTGCGGCGGCATTTGCAAACTCGTCGGACGCCCCGGCCAGCGGGGACAACGGCACCGCGCCAGCCCGGCAACCGTCAGTTTGCTCCATAGTGCCTGCCTATGCGCATGACATCACGAGCGAGCAAATGAGCCTGGTGCCGGCGGCAACAACTTGTGCGACGGGGCGGGCGGCGCCGGCGCGGCGAGTTTCCACGAAGCAAGCAACGCATCATGATTGGTGCCCGCACCCAGGCCACCCGCCACGCCTCGCGCCGCCGTAAAATTGGCCGCATGGCCCACGACTGGTTGCTCGTGGAGACGCTGGGGGACGAACCGGCTGTGGTAGCGCAGGGACGCCAACTCAAAAACCTCGTCCCGATCACGACGTTTCTTCGTCGCAGTCCCTATCTCTCCGCGGTTCGGACGGCGATAACCGAGTCGGTGCAGACCGGCCAGAGCCTGACCAGCATCACCCCCAAGCGTGATCGGGTCATCCGCACCGAACCGGTAATGATGACCGATGGCCGTATGCACGGTGTGCACGTGTGGACCGGTCCCGCTGATGTCGAACCGCCCGAGCGGCCGACCCCGGGCCCGTTGAAGTGGGACCTGACCCTTGGCGTGGCGACCGACACCCGGGAGTCGTTGGCCAACAGCGGCAAGAACCCCGAAGTCGAGGTCACCTTTGGCAGAGCTTTCGCGGAAGATCTTCCGTCCCGCGAACTCAATCCGAACGAAACCAAGGTTCTTGCCATGGCGGTGAGGGCAAAGCCTGGTCAAACACTATGCAGCACATGGGATCTCACCGATTGGCAGGGAAACCCCGTCCGAATAGGTTTCGTAGCGCGCACAGCGCTGGAGCCGGGACCAGACCGCCGGGATCATCTCGTCGCGCGGGCGATGAACTGGCGTGCCGAACTCAAGGGCCCGGTGGTGTCGGCGGACGATCTGGCGCAGCGGATCCTCCATGGGCTGGCGCAGGCCGGCGTTCACCGCGCACTCGTCGACCTCCACAACTGGACCCTGCTGAAGTGGCTCGACGAGCCCTGCACCTTTTTCGACTGGCGGTCCAGCGATACGGACAGACCGAAGGTTAACCCCGACGATCAGCACCTGATTTCCGCTATGACAAAGGAATTGGCCAACGGTGCGACCAGCCGGGTACTGCGGATGCGGGGTCACGACGCCGATTGGGTACCGGTCCATGTCACCGTCAACCGGGTGGAGCTCGAACCAGATATCTTCGCCGGACTGGTTTCATTGCGTTTGCCCAGCGATGAGGAAATCGCCGCTGCCGGACTGCCGCAAGCCCGAACCGACACGACCTAGCGCGCAAGCGGCGCCAATCAAGCCGCTGACACCGGTCCTGCCCGCGCAGCCGCCCGCGCCGCCCCGGCAAAGACGACAGACACCTGGACGGTGACGATGACGTCGAGATCGTCGGCCTCGCACTGCACACCGTCAACCCGCATTTCGCGTGCCACCGCCGTCGCACGGGCGCAGGCAGCTCCCACCCCGGACGGCATCCGCGCCGCGGCGGCCAACGCGGCGAGATCGGCAGCAGCCTGCGCGCGGTGACGTGCCACCACCGCCGAGCCGACGTATGCGCCTGCGCCCGTGACATACAGCAGCACCGCGACCATCGCGGCCGCGACCACCGTGGCCGAGCCACGGTCATCGCCGGGGCTCCGCCGCCGAGACGGCTTTGGCGGCAATGTCCAACGTGGGCAATAGTTTTGAGTGAGCGACGACCGTGGCGACGAGGAAGTCGCCCTCTCGGTGCACCTGGATCCGCGCCGCAGGCGGTGCAATGCGGCGGGCGGCGTCGACCGCCGAGCGGTCGTCACCGCGCGCGGCCAGTCGGGCGGCCTCGCGGGCAGCATCGACACAGCGCACCTGCATCGACACCGCGGCGACACCGGCCAGGCACAGCACCAGCACCACGACCAGCGCGGCGATCGCCAATGCGGCTTCGACGGTGCTCGCGCCGGCACACCCGGCTAAACCTTGGTATTGAGCGCGCGACCGATGATATTGGTCAACGCCGACACGATGGAATCGCCGGTGACGACGGTGTAGAGGATTGCGCCGAAGGCGGCCGCCGCGATCGTCCCGATGGCGTACTCGACAGTCGACATACCCGACTCGTCGGTCGCCACGACCGCCAGGCGTGCCAGGAGCACGCGAAACATGTTGATCACCAATACATCCTCTCTTTTGAGATGTCTGCTCGTCTTTCATAGCAGGCCTGACTGCAAAACATCACCGGCCAGCCCGGCCACCACCGGAACGATGCCGAGGCACACGAAAGCCGGCAGGAAGCACAGTCCGAGTGGTCCGGCGATCAGGACGCCGGCCCGCTCGGCGGCGGCGGTGGCCGCGTGGGCGGCGTCGTGTCGGGACTGGTCGGCCAGCTCTTCGACGCCGTCGGCCAGCGCGGCACCCGAGGACGCAGAACGCCGCGCCAGCCGCAGCAGCGCATCGGTCTGCGCGTCGGCCTCGTCGACCCGCAGATCCGGCGACATCGACCATGCCACAGCGGGATCGGCCCCCAGCGCCAGCAGATCGGCGGCCCTGCGCAACACCCTGGCCAGTTTCGGTGGCGCGGACGCCGCGGTCGCCGCGGCGGCGGTCGACACCGCCATGCCCGCAGCCAGGCAGGCAGCCAGCACGTCAAGGCTGGATGCGACCGCCAACGGGTCCGGGCCGTGTGCCGCTCGCGGCCGCTGCCGATGCGCGCGGGCCGGCATCCCTGCGCGTGCCCTCACCACCGACGGGCCGGGGCCGATCCACAACGCCAGGGCCAGCAACACCGCCGCTGTGCTCATGCCGCGAGCCGATCGGTGATCCGGTCCGACCACAGCAGTCCGCCGCACGCCAGCGTCGACCCGGCCACCAACAGCCAGCCGCCCGCGTGTCCGCTCAGCAAGAAATTGAGTGGTCGCGCCCCGATCAGCTGACCGAGTAGCACACCCAGTACCGGCAGGCCAGCCAGTATGGCGGCCGTGCTGCGCGCCCCGGCCATGCCCGATGCCACCCGGGCCGAGAACCGTTGCCGCTCAGCGATATCGCGCTGCGCGGTGCGCATCAGGGTGGCTATCGCCAGCCCGTGATCACTGGCCAATTGCCAGCACACGGCGAGGCGATCCCAGTGCCCGGGCAGAGCCGATGATTGTGCCGCGGCGCGCAGGCCGGCCGTGACATCGGCGCCCAATCTGGCCCGCGCCGCGACCGCGCGCAACGACACAGCAACCGCGCCAACGGTTTCGTCGGCGGCAACGCAGAACGCATGCACCGGATGAGAGCCCACTCGCAGTTCGCCGACCAACACGTCGAGAGCGGTTTCCAGTGTTCGACCCTCACCCGCTGCGCGCCGCATGCGACGTCGGCGACGGTAACGCAGGCCCGCGGTGGAGCCGACGACCGCGACGCTGAGGACCGCCGTCAGCGGCAGCACGGCGGCGGCGGCGATGGCCGCGCACACGGTCACGAAGCCAGCCCCGCGGGTGCCGACCCTGACCCGTCGACGGGGCGGTGCGCAGGGGGCGACCCGGTGCCGCGGTGATGCCGGAAAAGCCAAGAGCGCCAGCGACAATAGCAGCGCGCCAACCATCGGACCGTTCATGCCGACATCCGGCTGCCCACTAAGCGGCACAGATCGTCGGCATTTTCGGTCATTCCCCGGTCCGTGTGCCACACCGGGACCGCCCGAACCCGCCCTTCAACGTGGCGCAGCACGGCGATCTCGGCGAGCCGACGCCGACCGGCCCTGTCCCGGGCGACGTGTAGCAAAACCTGAACTGCTGCTCCTAGTTGGCTGTGCAGTGCCGACCGATCCAAACCGCCGAGTGCGCCCAAGGCCTCCAGCCGGGCGGGAACCTCGCCCGGGTTGTTGGCATGCACCGTGCCCGCCCCGCCGTCGTGGCCGGTGTTCAGCGCCGCCAGCAGATCTACCACTTCGGCACCCCTGACCTCGCCGACGACGATGCGATCGGGCCGCATCCGCAGTGCCTGCCGGACGAGCTGGCGTAGCGGAATCTCGCCGACCCCTTCGATGTTGGCGCACCGCGCGACCAACTTGACCAGATGCGGATGTCGCGGCGCCAGCTCCGCGGCGTCCTCCACGCACACGATCCGCTCGGTGGGCGATACGGCGCCCAGCATCGCCGCGAGCAAGGTTGTCTTTCCTGCGCCGGTCCCGCCACACACCAGGAAGGCCAATCGAGCGGCGATGATGTCGGCCACCAGGGCGGCCGCCTGGGGATCGATCGCGCCCGCAGCGGTGAGAGCCGCCAAATCCTGCGTGGCCGGCCGCAATACCCGCAGCGACAAGCAGGTACCCTCGGCGGCCACGGGCGGCAACACCGCGTGTAGTCGCACCGCGAATCCTCCGGCACCGATGCCGGTCAGCTGGCCGTCCACCCAGGGCTGCGCGTCGTCGAGCCGACGGCCGGCAGCCAACGCCAGTCGCTGCGCCAGCCGCCGCACCGCGGCCTCGTCGGCAAACCGAATCTGGCTGCGTCGCAAACCGTTTCCATCGTCAACCCATACCGCGTCGGGCGCCGTGACCAACACGTCGGTCGTGCCGTCTGCACACAAGAGCGGTTCGAGGATGCCGGCGCCGGTCAGCTCGGTCTGCAGCACGCGCAGGTTGGCGAGGACCTCGGTATCACCAAGCATCCCTTGCGACTCAGCCCGTATCGCGGCGGCCACCACGTTGGGCCGCAGCGGGCCGGATTCGGCCGCCAGCCGCTCGCGCACACGTTCAATCAGCTCGCCGCTCACGCCGCCCTGCCCTGCTGAGCTGAGCCCGCACGTGGCAGCACGGCAAGCACCCGGTGAGCCGCTACCGCGAGCGCGGATCGCCGCCCCAACCGCAGACCACCGCGCTCCACCTGCTCGGCGAGCTGGGGCTGAGCCTTCATCGACGCCAGCAGCGGCAGGCCGGCGATATCGGCGACCTCGGCCGCCCGCAATCCCCCCGGCGACGGCCCCCGCACGACCAGCCCGACATTGGGATTGATGGTGGCCAGGACCGGAACCATCGCCGCGGTCGCCGCGCACGCCCGCACATCGCACGGGCTGACCACGACGACAAGGTCGGCGGCGTGAAGCGCGGCTTGGGTGGCATCGGTAAGACGACGGGGAAGATCGCAGACCACGGTGACTCCCCCGCGGCGGCCGGCATCGACGACGGCGTCCACCGGCCCGGCGTCCAACTCGTACCCGCGCCGGGTGCCCGACAGCAAGCTGATTCCGCGAAGTCGGGGCAGGGCGTTGCGCACGGCTGACCAGTTGAGCCGTCCGCCCTGTAACGCCAGATCGGGCCAACGCAGGCCCGGTGTGGTCTCGCCGCCCACCAGCAAATCGACGCCGCCGCCCCACGGATCGAGGTCGACCAACAGCGCGTCGCGGGCGGCCTGCGCCAGGGCAACCGCTAGCAAAGAGGCTCCGGCCCCACCGCACCCGCCGATGACGGCGACGACCTCGCCGAGCAGACCGTCGTCGCGCGCCGATTCAGCGGCTTCGGCGAGCTCGCGGATCAATTCGTGTTCCTGCTGGGGCAACCTCAGCACGTGCTGGGCACCGACGGTGATGGCTGCCGCCCATGTCGCCGTCGTGGGTTCGGCGGCCGTCAGCACGCTGACGTGTGCGCGCCGGGGCAGCGCCGCCCGCCCGCATCGATCTGCCGCCGCCGCGTCGACCACCACGGCCGTGGCCGCCGACCAGGTTTTCCTGCTCACCGAAGAACCGCCGGCATGGACCACCCGAACACCGACAGCCGCGGCCACCCGGTCCAGTTCGTCGCGCAACTCGGCATCGGTCAGCGCCGCCAACACGGCTGCGGAATCCGTCGTCGGAGCCCGGGTGTTCGTAGTCACCCATCCACCGTGCGGGGCCGTGACCTTGGCACACCAGTCCCAAAGACGGATTTGTGAAGAGAGACGCAAGTGTGCACAAAGACATTGCTTGGCGCTCGCTCAGCTTACGGATCACAGGGTCCCCGCAACGCGCAGAAGGCCGCGCCAAACGCCGCGCGGCCGACAAACACATTCCCCAGAAAAGGGACGACCCCCGCCAGGGGGGGAGGAGGCGAGGGTCGTCGTGTATCAGCCCCGGGGGGTCGGGCTGATACACCCTCGGCTCAGGCCGAGTACTGCTTACTATACACATGACAGTCCGCACTAACGCAATAGCTGTTCCAGCGAAAAACGCGTTGAGCCGCATACATACCGACGGTATGGGCTTTCCCGCGTTTGCGAGCGACCGTTTAGCGCGCGACGTGTCACCGCCCTTGCACCACCGACCTATGCTAGGTCGGTGACCGTCTTCGACCCGGCCGCGCACCAGCAAACCTCATCGCAAACGGCGGCAAACGCCGCTCCGCACGCCCCCACCGCCGCCTTCTTCGACCTAGACAAGACCATCATCGCCAAGTCCAGCACGCTGGCGTTCAGCAAACCATTCTTCGATCAGGGACTGCTCAACCGTCGTGCGGTGCTGAAGTCCAGCTACGCCCAGTTCATCTACCTGCTCTCCGGTGCCGATCATGACCAGATGGACCGGATGCGTGCCCACATGACCAACATGTGCACGGGTTGGGACGTCGCCCAGGTCAAATCGATCGTCAACGAAACGCTGCATGACATCGTGACGCCACTGGTGTTCGCAGAAGCCGCGGACCTCATCGCCGCCCACAAGCTGTGCGGCCGTGACGTCGTGTTGGTCTCGGCGTCCGGCGAGGAGATCGTCGCGCCGATCGCCCGGGCGCTCGGCGCGACCCACGCGATGGCGACTCGAATGGTCGTCGAGGACGGCAAGTACACCGGCGAGATAGCGTTCTACTGCTACGGCGAAGGCAAGGTGCAAGCGATCCGCGAGTTGGCCGCCCGCGAGGGCTACCCGCTGGAACACTGCTACGCCTACTCCGACTCGATCACCGACCTGCCGATGCTCGAGGCCGTCGGCCACCCCAGTGTGGTCAATCCTGATCGCGGCTTGCGCAAAGAAGCCACCGAGCGCGGTTGGCCGGTGTTGATGTTTTCCCGGCCGGTGTCCCTGCGCGACCGAATTCCGGCACCGTCGGGCGCTGCGATCGCTACCACCGCCGCGGTGGGCATCACGGCGCTGGCCGCCGGCGCGGTTACCTACTCGCTGCTGCGCCGTTTCGCGTTCTAGTCCGACTCGGTCCGCCCACCTGCGGGCCCAGCGCCGCTGACAGCAAACGTGTCGAGCGCGCAATTCGGTGCCGCTTTGCAATATTCACAGAATTAGGCCTTGCTGTGCTAAGGGTCTAGTAGTACAAAGGAACCACGGAAGCCCGGTGAGGCCTAGGTCGATCCGGAAGAGAAGGTTCGATCTCCCGATCCGGGCGCCCAGCACGGTACCCGGCACCCACGCGGAGTCATAGCCGCGATAATGGCAGAAGTGTTGTGGGCCTGCGTAATTGCGAAAAGCGGAAGGTGTCGACAGCCCCTTGGGTGGGGTTGCAACCGCGAGCGTCGCAAGATCGCCGAGGCCACCCACACAACCCAGAGATGCACGCTTGGTAACCGGGTTCCGTGCTAGCGGGCGGCGGACCGAAAATTTTCGGAACGCCGCCCGCTCTACATTTTTCAGGCGAATTGCCCGGCTTCGTTTTTGGGCCTATCGGCTACCGATCGGAAGCTATCGATTCGGCAGGGATTCGGCGATCGACAACGCCTCCTGCCCGCCGGCCTGCATCGCCCGGCAACACAGCACCAGCCAAGCGCCCACACCGTCCGGCGTGCCGTCGGCGAATCGGCGTGCGGCATCGCGATAGTCCGCGGGTTTACGCATCCAACTCACCTCGGGCACACCCAGTCCGTGCGGATCCAGCCCACTGGCGATAGACACCAGCCGCGACACCGCACGAGCCACCACGCCATCCGCACTGCCAAAAGGCTTCAGCGTCAGCAGCTCTCCGTGCGCGACCGCGGCAACCACCGGCGCAGCCGCCCGAGTGCGGCCGGTCACCAAATTCGCCAGCAGCTCCAGACGTGGCCCAACCTCTCCGTCGGTCCGCGGGCGACCCAACCGATCGTCATCGACCAGGTCCGCCGCCGCCAGCATGTGCAGTCGGGCCAGCGCCTGCAACGGCGCCCGCTGCCATATACCGACCAGGGCGCCCCCGCCGCCCTCCAGCTCCTGCGCCACCCGCAGCGCTCCGCCCAACACCGGATCGCTGACCGCTTGGTAGCCCGGTGCGGCTTCCGCTAAGTCCTCGAGCCGTACGGGTCCGCCGTCGAGCACCGACGAGGCGCGCGCCGCCCGCAACGCCGCTTCGGCGGCGGTCACCGGCCAGCCCCGCAGATTCGCCCGGTGTCGGTGTGCCCGGCCCAGCGCGTCACGGGCCCGGTCGCTCGCCTCGGCGACGCCGGGGAGTTCCATCAGCGGGGCCAGCGGGTCAGCCGTCACAGGTTGCCAACCTATCGGGGTGGCGCCGGAACGCGGGGAATGGCCTCCAGCAACTCCCGGGTGTATTGGTGGCCGGGCCGGGTGAACAGCTCCTCGGTCGGCGCCTGCTCCACCACATGGCCGGAGCGCATCACCAGCACGTCGTCGGCGATCTGGCGGATGACCGCCAGGTCGTGGCTGATGAACAAGTAAGTCAGGCCCAGTTCCGCCTGCAGTTCGGCCAGCAGTTCGAGTATCTGGGCCTGCACCAGGACGTCCAGTGCCGAGACCGCCTCGTCGCACACCAGCATCTCGGGCCGCAGCGCCAGCGCCCGCGCGATCGCGACTCGTTGGCGTTGGCCGCCCGACAGCTCACGGGGCAGCCGTCCTAACACCGACGACGGCAGTGCAACCTGGTCGAGGAGTTCGCGCACCGCCTTCCCGCGCTGCTTGCGATCACCGAGCCGATGAATCCGCAACGGTTCCTCGATGGCGCGGAACACCGAGTACATGGGATCCAAACTGCTGTAGGGGTTTTGGAACACCGGCTGCACTCGCCGGCGAAAGGCCATCGACTCGTCCCGGTTTAGGTTGTGGTCGATCCGGGTGCCGTCGAACACCACCGTTCCCGAGGTGGGTTGCAGCAGACCGAGCACCATCCGGGCCACCGTTGACTTCCCAGAACCCGACTCACCGACGATCGCCAGGGTGCTGGCCCGGCGCAGCCGAAACGACACAGCGTCGACGGCACGGAACTCAATCTGCCGCCACGGCGCGCCGCGGGACTCCCGGTACATTTTGGTCAGCTCGGACGCGATAAGGATATCGTCGGCCGCCCGATCAACCTGCTGGCGACTTCGAAAACTGCGGGCCGTCAGCGACGGAGCCGCGGCCACCAATCGCCGAGTGTACTCGTGTTGCGGATCCTGCAGAATTGACTGTGCCGCACCGGATTCCACCACGACACCGTGATGAACCACGACCACGGTTTCGGCTCGTTCGGCGGCCATCGCCAGGTCATGGGTGATCAACAGCAGCGCGGTTCCCAGCTCGTCGGTGAGTTGCTGGAGGTGATCGAGCACCTGCCGCTGCACGGTGACGTCGAGCGCGGACGTCGGTTCGTCGGCGATCAGCAGCTTCGGCCGGCCCGCCAAACCGATGGCGATCAGCGCGCGTTGACACATGCCGCCGGACAGCTGGTGTGGGTATTTGCCCGCTTGCTTCACCGGATCAGGCATCCCCGCCTCGGCGAGCAGCTGCACCGCACGTCGCCGCGCTCCGCGGCCATCAGTGTTTGCGCGCAGAGCTTCACGGATCTGAAAACCGACCTTCCAAACCGGGTTGAGGTTGGTCATCGGATCCTGAGGCACATAGCCGATGCAGCGCCCTCTGATCGAGCGGAGTACCCGGCGATCGGCCGCGGTGATGTCGCGCCCGTCGAAAACAATGCGCCCAGCGGTGATTCGTCCTCCGGGTGGAAGCAGCCCGAGGATCGCCGCGGCGGTGGTCGACTTCCCCGATCCCGATTCGCCCACCACCGCGACGGTGTGACCACGCGGCACGCTCAGATCGACTCCGCGGACCGCGGGAGCGTGAGCGCCGAACCTGACTTCCAGGCCTTCGACCGACAGCAGCGGTGCTTCTCCGGCGCTCATGCGCGCAACGCCCGCGAGGCCGGATCCAGAGCATCGCGCAAAGCGTCACCCATCATCATGAAGGCCAGCACGGTCATCGCCAGTGCGCCCGCCGGATAGAACAGTATGGGTGAGCCCGACCGCAGCCGGCTCTGCGCCAAGTTGATGTCGCCACCCCAGGAGACCACCGAGGTCGGCAGCCCGACCCCAAGGTATGACAACGAGGCCTCGGTGACGATGAACACACCGAAGGCGAGGGTGGCCACCGCGAAGACTGGGCCCAAAGCGTTGGGCAGCGCGTGACGAACAAGGATCTGGAAGTTGCTCAGCCCCAATGCTTTCGCTGCGAGAACATAATCGCTGGCCCGCGCCTCGAGCACCGCGCCACGAGCGATCCTGGCTATCTGCGGCCAGCCGAACACGGCCAGGATGACAATCACCGTCCACACCCGACGGTGGTGCAGGACGCCCGTGAGCACAATCGCTGCCAGCAGCAGAGGCAGCCCGAAGAAGACATCGGTGATACGCGAGACCACGGCGTCGATCCAGCCTCCGTAGAAGCCGGCCAGCGCACCCAGTGCTCCGCCGACGATAAAGACCAACACCGTGGCGCCGAGTCCCACCATGACCGAGGCCCGCGCTCCGTAAATGGTGCGCGCGTAAATGTCGTGGCCCTGCAAATCGGTACCGAACCAGTGAGCGCCCGACGGGGGAAGCAGACTCCGGCTGGGGTCGCCGTAGGTGGGATCGATTCCGGTAAACCACTCCGGAAACACCGCAACGACAACAATGCAAAGTATCAGCGTCGCGGCGACGACGAATTTTGGACGCCGGCGCAACGTGCGCCACGTGTCGCGCCAAAAGCCATGTTGGTCTGGGATGCGTTCAGCCATATCGGATCCGGGGGTCAAGGGCGGCGTAAAGCAAGTCCACCACCAGGTTGGTTATCAGATAGACCAGCACCAGCACCGTCACGATGGACACCACGGTGGGCGCCTCCTGCCTGGTGACGGCTTGAAACAACACGCCGCCAACGCCGTGGATGTTGAAGATGCCTTCGGTCACGACAGCCCCACCCATCAGCGACCCCAGGTCGGCGCCGAGGAAAGTCACCACCGGGATCAACGAGTTGCGCATAATGTGGACAGTCACCACTCGCGGTCGCGTAAGCCCTTTGGCGCTGGCGGTACGGACGTAGTCGGCGTGCGCGTTGGCGGCCACCGCGGATCGGGTCAATCGCACCACATACGCAAAAGACACCGAACCCAAAACGATTCCCGGCAGCAGCAGCCGCTCGAAGGTCGCCCGTTCGCCCACCGTGACGGGCGCGATTCCGAGCCGGACGCCGAACACGAACTGTGCCAGAAAGCCCAGCACGAATATGGGGATCGCCACGATGACAAGGCCGGTGATCAGCACCGTGGAATCAAAGATTCCGCCCCGACGCAGGCCGGCGATGACGCCCAACCCGATACCCAGCACCGCTTCCACCGCCACCGCGATCAGCGCCAGTCTGATCGTCACCGGAAACGCATTTGCCAGAACGGCACTGACCGGCAGCCCGGAAAACGAGCGCCCCAGATCACCATGTAGGACACCGCCCAGATAGCGCAGGTACTGCACTATGAACGGATCGTCCAGATGGTAGCGGGCCCGCAGCGCCGCGGCCGCCACCGGAGTCAGTGGGCGGTCTCCCGCAATCGCCGCCACCGGATCGCCGGGCAGCAGGAAAACCATCCCGTAGATCAGCAGCGTGGCACCGATGAAGACCGGCACCATGATCGCGATCCGGCGCGCGATGTACCAGCCCATCTCAGCCCTTCACGATGTTCTCGTAGTCGGGCAGGCCGTTCCACGTGACTCCGACGCCCTTGACCTCCATCGACCAGCCAACCACGCTGACATTGTCCCAAAGCGGCACAACGGGCATGTCATGGAACAGGATTCGCTGTGCGTCGTTGGTCAGCGCATTCGACTGCGGCAGAGTCCAGGCGGCCTCGGCGGTCGCCAGCGCCGCGTCGAACCCGGGGTTGGAGTAGCCGACGTCGTTGGACCCGGCCCCGGTGGCGAACAGCGGAGCAAGAAACTCGATCATCGACGGATAGTCCCCCTGCCAGGCCGCGCGAAACGCGGTCGCGATGGTGTGATTGGTGATCTGGGTGCGGAATCCGGCGAAAGTGGGCTGCGGCGCGCCAGCCGCGTCGATGCCCAGAACGTTTTTGATGCTGTTGGCCACCGCGTCGACCCATTCCTGGTTCCCCGCGTCAGCGTTGTAAGCGATGACGTACTGCCCATTCCACGCCGAGATCGCGTTGGCTTGCGCCCAAAGTTGCCGGGCACGATCGGGATCGAAGTTCAACGAGTCGTTAGCGGGTAAGTTCGGGTCGAAACCCGGCAATGACCTGGCGGTGAAATCACGCGACGGGGTGCGGGTGCCCATGAAGATCTGCTGACAGATCTGCTCACGATTGACGGCGGCCGACAGCGCAAGCCGGCGCAGACGGCCTTCCTCGCCGCCGAAATGCGGCAGCCGCAGCGGGGTGTCGAGACTGTGCTTGACCGCGACGGGACCGCTGGTGAAGTTATTGCCCAAGTCGCGCTTGTAGATCGGCAGCGCGCTCGGCGGAATCGTGTCCAGCACATCGAGATTGCCCGACAGTAGATCCGCGTAGGCGGTATCCAGGTTGGCGTAGAACTCGAACCTCAGGCCTTTGTTGTGGGGCTTGCGGTTGCCGTGGTAGTCGGGGTTGGGCCTCAGGTCGATCTTGACATTGTGCTCCCAGGCCGGTCCGTCCGGGCTGTCGGCGAGCCGGTACGGGCCGTTGCCAACGGGGTTGCGGCCAAACGCCGCCATGTCACGAAACGCAACATCGGGCAGTGGATAAAAAGCGCTATGGCCCAATCGCAATATGAAGTCGATGGTCGGCGCCTTGAGCCGCACGGTGAACTCGAGATCGTTGACGACCTGCAGCCCAGACATGGTGGTACGCCCCGTCTTCGGGGCCGGCTTTTCGTCGCGTGTCATGCCGGAGACCTCGTAGAACCCGTCGATCGGACTGAAGAAGCTTTGCTGCAGTTGGGCATTGGTGCTAAGGGCTCCGTAGTTCCACGCATCGACGAACGAGTGGGCCGTCACCGGCGAGCCGTCGGTGAACTTCCAACCCGGCCTGAGGACGATGCGGTAGTGAACGTTGTCTGTGGTCTCGATCGACTGGGCAACCTCTTTCGAGGGGTTTCCGGCGGCGTCATACGACATGAGGCCGGCGAAGAGCCGGTCGATGATCCTCCCACCGTTGCTGTCGTTGGTACTGGTCGGGATCAGCGGGTAGGGCGGTTCCCCACCGTTCACCATTACCAGATCGGGGCTCAGCACGCCGCCGCCGCATCCGGGCAGCGCCGTGACCACCAGCATTCCGGCAACCAAGGTCGCCATCGCGGTTCGCATCCGACGCATGACCGCGACCCTAGAGCCTGCGACCGCGCCGAGGGTGCAGGGACGTGCTGCCCAGCGCGGGTGAAGTGCATTACGCGGCGTTCGCGACCTGGGCTCCCGCTGTGGCTGTCGCATATCTCGCCTCGCGTGAAGCGCAAGTTCAGGATGGGTATTCGGCAGCGCTGATCACCATTCCCACAATCGGATTGATCTGTCTGATCATTGGCCTGCGGGAACGTTCACGTGGTCGTCCGCAGACCCGTCCTTGTCCGCCACGCTATCCGACGGCCGCCCCCCACCGCCGATAGGCCTATCACGGCCCGGACCCGTTCGCCACCGAGACGTCAATGCGGGCCGACGAGTGTATAAGCGAAATAACTTATGTTGGAAGGCTTTTCAATCACGATCGGACGACGACTGCCGGTCCTAGCTGTTATTGGCCGCGGTGACGGGATGCACCTGTAGTGCGCACGCGTCGATATTGGCCGAAACCGTGAACACCTGCACGATGTCCGGGGGGCTGACGCCCAGGTCGGTGTAGGTAGGACATTGGCTGCCGCTGCCGTCGACGGCCACGCCCTCGACAATGGCCTGCCCTTGTGTCGATAGCGACAGGATGACTGTGGGCGGCACATCGACGTCGGCCGGCAAGCCGCCCATGTATCCGCGCAGCGTGGGTTGGGCATGAATGTGCGGCCCACCGTTGCCGGCGTCGACGCCGGGATAACCGGCGAGCGTGCACGGCTCCGCACCGCCCGCAAGGGTGAATATCAGCGTCAGCGCGCGGTGGCCCACGGCGCCCTGAGCGGGGGAGGCGTTTACCGCGATCTGATCCGACCAGCACGGCGTCGGCTCGTCGGAAGTGTCAGGCGGAACGGCCCATGCGGGTGGCCCCAGCACGGTCGAAGCCGCGAAACTTGACACGGCGGCAGCAAAGCTGGGGACCAGTCGGCGGGCGCGCCGCCAGTGCCGTCCCGGCATACGCGTGATTATGCGTGATGCGGGCGTGCGATGACACCCGATCGGAGCGCGCCGGTTCAACTCGCGGGGCTAGGCTCACAGACGGTTTACGAGCCCGACCGCGATACTGCCTCGACACAGGAGAGAAAGCCAGTGACCGCCACCCATACCGAAGGCCCCTCGTCGTATCCGCCGCCGGCGGATTTCGCCGAGCAGGCCAATGCCCGCGAGGAGCTGTACCACGAAGCCGAGCAGGACCGGCTGGCGTTCTGGGCCAACCAGGCCAACAGGCTGTCCTGGACGACGCCGTTCACCGAGGTGCTGGACTGGTCGGAGGCGCCGTTCGCCAGGTGGTTCGTCGACGGCAAGCTCAACGTCGCCTATAACTGCGTGGACCGCCACGTTGAGGCCGGCCTCGGGGACCGGGTCGCGATCCACTGGGAGGGCGAGCCCGTCGGCGACAGCCGCAGCCTGACCTACTCCGATCTGCAGACCGAGGTGTGCAAAGCCGCCAACGCGCTGACCGACCTCGGTCTGGTCGCCGGCGACCGAGTCGCCATCTACATGCCGTTGATCCCTGAAGCCGTGATCGCGATGCTGGCCTGTGCGCGGTTGGGCATCATGCACAGTGTGGTATTCGGCGGTTTCACCGCGAAGGCACTGCGGTCCCGGATCGCCGACGCCCAAGCCAAGCTGCTGATCACCTCCGACGGGCAGTTCCGCCGCGGCAAGCCGGCACCGTTGAAGGACGCGGCCGACGAGGCCGTGGCGCCGGGACCGGACGGCGAGAGCCCTGTCGAGAAGGTTCTGGTGGTGCGGCGCACCGGAATTGACGTGTCTTGGAACGACGATCGCGACGTGTGGTGGCACGATGTCGTCGACCCCGCGTCGCCCGAACACACCGCCGAGCCGTTCGACGCCGAGCAGCCGCTATTTCTGCTGTACACCTCCGGTACCACCGGCACGCCGAAGGGCATCGTGCACACCAGCGGCGGTTATCTGACCCAATGCTGCTACACAGTCCACGCCATTTTCGACGTCAAGCCGGAAAGCGATGTGTTCTGGTGCACCGCCGATATCGGCTGGGTTACCGGGCACACCTACGGCGTCTACGGTCCGCTGTCCAACGGCATCACCGAGATTCTCTACGAGGGCACACCCGCCAGCCCGGACCAGCACCGGCATTTCCAGATCATCGAAAAATACGGTGTCACAATCTATTACACCGCGCCAACACTCATTCGCACATTCATGAAGTGGGGCCGTGAGATCCCCGACGCCCATGACCTGTCCAGCTTGCGGCTACTGGGATCGGTTGGCGAACCGATCAACCCCGAAGCCTGGCGCTGGTACCGCGAGGTCTTCGGCGCAGATCGCATCCCGGTCGTAGACACCTGGTGGCAGACGGAGACCGGTGCGGCAATGATCTCGCCACTGCCGGGAATCGCTGCGGCCAAACCCGGTTCGGCCATGACACCGCTGCCAGGAATCTCGGCCAAGATCGTCGACGACCATGGCGATCCGCTGCAGCCCGACACCGACAACGCCAAAAACGTCAGCGGATACCTGGTCTTGGATCAGCCGTGGCCCTCGATGCTGCGCGGCATATGGGGTGACCCCGAGCGGTACCGGGACACCTACTGGTCCAAATTCGCCGACAAAGGCTTCTACTTCGCCGGTGATGGCGCCCGTTTCGATTCCGACGGCGCGATCTGGTTGCTGGGCCGCATCGACGACGTGATGAACGTGTCCGGGCACCGGATCTCCACCGCCGAGGTGGAGTCGGCGGTCGTTGGCCATGACGGTGTCGCCGAGGCGGCGGTGGTCGGGGTTACCGACCAGACCACCGGCCAGGCGATTTGCGCGTTCGTCGTCTTATGCGACAGCGACGACGCGCACCAAGGGACCCTCGATGAGCTGCGGGCGCACGTCGCGCAGGAGATCTCGCCGATCGCCAAGCCGCGGGAGATCCATGTGGTGCCGGAGCTGCCGAAGACCCGCAGCGGCAAAATCATGCGCCGGCTGTTGCGCGACGTCGCCGAAAACCGCGAGCTGGGCGACACGTCGACGCTGCTCGATCCCGGCGTGTTCGACGCGATCAGGGCGGCCGAGTAACTCAGGCCGGCTGGGGGACGAATCCCGCGCCGGGCCGGTGCCTGCTGTTGATGTCGGCCAGGATCGAGTTGAACGACATCACTATGGCCGGAGTGTGCAGCGGGATGTACTTGATGATGCAGGTCGGCAGGTTATCGCTGAACGCTCCGTGAATCATGCCGACCAGGAGATTGTCGACGGTCACCGGCGCCCCGGAGTCACCGGGTCTGCCGCAGACCTGCATGACGATGGTGCCCGGGGTCTGGCCCATCCCCCAGGTGACGCCACACGAATTGCCCGTCGTGCGGCCCTGTTTGCACGCGATCTGGCCGAAGTTTGGATCCGGGCCGATGCCGTTGATCGGAAATCCGTTGTAGACCGGGACCGGCGCCACCTTGGCCGGATCGAATTTGATCACCGCGTAATCGAGGTTGTCGTTGCCGGCGACCATCGTTCCCAGCGTGCCCCTGCCTTCCACGGCCTCGGAGGCGACTTGCGCACCGGGCCCGCCGCAGTGCGCGGAGGTGAAGCCGATCAGCTCGCCAGCGGCATCGGTGCCGATGGTGGTCAGGGTGCACATCGTGTCCCCATTGATCACGATGGCCGCGCCGCCCCCCAGCGGGACCCGGTCGTCGGCGGCCGCGACATTGGCGGGCAAACCCAGCAGTCCCACGAGCACGGCCACCGTCGCCGCCACAAAGCACCGATGTGCCGTCCGCAAGCGAAACTCCCGTCAGCCGATCGGAACGCCGGAGACCGGCTGCGCCAGTCTAAATGATCGCCGGCGCCCGTCCGCTGCTGTGCAAATAGCTATGGCCGTCAATTCGCCGGTCCCCTTCATTGTCGGGTGCGGCGGCCCGCGGCCGGCCTCGTCTGGCACCGCGGCGCATGGCAACATAAACCGCGACGACCGCGAAGCGAGAGGACCGTCTGTGAGCAAAGTCGATCGCCAGAACGGCGTGCCCAGCACGCTGACCACGATTCCGTTGGCCGACCCGCACGCCAGGCCCGCTGAGCCGTCGATCGGTGATCTGATCAAGGACGCGACAACTCAGATGTCCACGCTGCTGCGCGCGGAGGTCGAACTGGCCCGCACCGAGATCACCCGTGACGTCAAGAAGGGATTGACCGGCAGCGTCTACTTCATCGCCGCGCTGGTGGTGTTGTTCTACTCCACGTTCTTTTTCTTCTTCTTCCTCGCCGAGCTGCTCGACACGTGGCTGTGGCGCTGGGTGGCGTTCCTGATCGTGTTCGCGATCATGGTTGTGGTCGGGGCCGTGCTGGCCCTATTGGGTTTCTTGAAGGTCCGCCGAATCCGGGGACCCAGGGAGACCATCGAGTCGGTCAAGGAGACACGCACGGCGCTCACCCCGGGCCACGACAAGGCCGCAGCGCCCAAGCTCACCGGGCGGGAAGGCAGTGCCGACAACCTTCCCGCAGATCCTTCGGGTTGGTAGATGTCAGCACCGGATCCGTCGGTGACCCGCATCGGCGGCCCATGGCGCCATTTGGACGTGCACGCCAACGGGATCCGATTCCATGTCGTCGAGGCGCTCCCGGATGGCGCGGACGCCACTGCGCCGGCCACGGCGCGGCCACTGGTGATGCTGCTGCACGGTTTCGGTTCCTTCTGGTGGTCCTGGCGTCATCAGTTGCGCGGACTCACCGGTGCCCGGGTGGTCGCGGTCGACCTGCGCGGCTATGGCGGCACTGACAAGCCGCCCCGCGGCTACGATGGCTGGACACTCGCCGGCGACACGGCCGGACTCATTCGCGCACTTGGGCATTCGTCGGCGACGCTGATCGGCCACGCCGACGGCGGCCTGGCCTGCTGGACCACCGCACTGCTGCATTCACGTCTGGTGCGTGCCATCGCGCTGATCAGCTCACCGCATCCGGCCGCGTTGCGACGATCCACGCTGACGCGCCGCGACCAGGGTTATGCACTGCTGCCGACCTTGCTGCGCTATCAGCTGCCCATCTGGCCCGAACGCGTGCTGACCCGGGACAACGGGGCGGAGATCGAGCGCCTCATCCGTAGCCGCGGCTGCGCCAAATGGGTTGCGTCCGAAGACTTCTCCCAGACCATCGGTTATCTGCGGATGGCGATCCAGATTCCCGGGGCCGCGCACTGCGCACTGGAGTACCAGCGCTGGGCGGTGCGCAGCCAGCTGCGCGGCGAAGGCCGGCGATTCACGAGATCGATGTCCCAACAGCTCGGCATGCCGGTGCTACACCTGCGCGGGGACGCCGACCCCTACGTGCTGGCCGACCCGATCGACCGCAGCCAGCGCTACGCACCGCAGGGACGCTACCTATCCATCGCCGGCGCAGGGCATTTCAGCCACGAAGAGGCGCCCGAGGAGATCAACAGACACCTGATGAAGTTTCTCGAGCAGGTGCACGGGCCGCGGGTCAGCTGACGCAGGCCCCGGTGGCGACCTGTTGGGTGTCACCGATCCTGGAAAGCTGACTGGCCACCTCGCCGGCCGTCAGCACGAAGCCGGTGTCGGGGTCGTCGACGGCCGCGCCGAACACCACGCCGAGCACGTGACCGTTCAGGTCGATCAACGGCCCACCCGAATTGCCTTGCTCCACATTGGCTCTGATGGTGTACACGTCGCGGGTAACCGGATTCGGGTCCCGGTAGATGTCGGGGCCGCTGAGTTTGATGTTCTCCCGAATCCTGGCCGGGGTAGCGGTGAAGTTACCGCCACCGGGATAACCCAGCACCACCACGTTGGCGCCGGTCTTCGCGTCGGCTTCGGCGAAGGCCAGCGGTGGCGGCGGCAGGTTCGGGACGGACAAAATGGCGATGTCGACCGATGGGTCATAGGACACCACGGTGGCGTCCAACGGGTTGCCGCTGGCATACACCTGGACGCTGTTTGATCCGGCCACCACGTGCGCGTTCGTCATCACCCGATCGGGCGATATGACAAATCCACTGCCCTCCAACACTTTTTGGCAGCTCGGTGCCAGGCTTCGCACCTTGACGACGCTCGGCGCGGTGGCCGCCACCACCGGATTGTTGGCCAGGGCCGGGTCCGGTGACGCGACCGGAATGACCGGGGTGCGGCTGAACGGCTCCAGCACCGCGGGCAGGCCGGAGGTGTTCAGCAGCGCCGAGAGCCGCTTGGGCACCGTCTTGAGCCAGGGCGGCGCGACCTCGTTGACCTTGGCGAGCACCCGCGAACCCCGAACTGCCGCAGCCAACTCGGGCTGGTCTTTCGACTGGGTCAGCGGCGTCGCCAGCAGCCAGGCCGCCGTCAGCACCACAACGAGCTGGACGCCCACACCGATGACCGAGTCGACGGATCGGATTGTGCGGCTGTGGATCGCGCCGCGAACGGCACGGCCCAGCACCACACCGGCGACCTCACCAACGACGACCAGCGCGAGGATCAGGAACAGCGCAGCGAACAGTTTGGCGCGGGGTGCAGCGATGTGGCTGACGATGTGGGGTGCCAGCAGCACGCCCGCTAGGGCGCCGAGCAGCACACCGACAAACGACAGCACCGAGCCCAACGCCCCCGAACGCCAACCCGATATGGCCGCAATGAAGGCGACCGCCAGCACGGCGACATCCAGCCACTGCGAAGGCGTCATCGAACTCATAGCGAGTCATCCTCGTCGCCGACCATCACCATCGCTTCGTCCAACTCGCGGATGTCGGTGGTGTCCCAGGGCCGGGCCCAGCCGGCGACGTCGAGCACCGCAGATATCACCTGGCCAGTGAATCCCCACACCAGCATCTGGTTCAACAGAAACGCCGGACCGGCCCAACGACGGCCGAGGTTGCCGCGGTAGACCATGAGCCGGTTGTCCGGATTGATGAAGGCGCGCACCGGAACCCGCGACACGATCGCCGTTTCGGTCTCGTCGACGACGGCCACCCGGCCGGGATCCGGGGAGTAGGCAAGCACCGGGACGACGTGGAACCGTGACGGCGCAATGAACGTCCGCTCCATTGTGGCCAGTGGATGCAGCCGACTGACGTCGATCCCGGTCTCTTCCTGCGCTTCGCGCAGAGCGGTGGCAACCGGACCGTCGTCGGTGGGATCGGATGCGCCGCCGGGGAATGCGGCCTGGCCGGCGTGGTGGCGCAACGTGGAGGCCCGCACGGTCAGCAACAGATCGGCATCGTCGGGGACGCCGCCGGCCGGGCCGGACTCCGGACCCGAGAACAGCACCAGAACAGCAGCCTCGCGGCCACCGCCGGCCCGCGATGCCACCGATGACGCGGCCTTGGCCGCGGTCACCATCGCCAGCACATCGGCCGGCAGCCGATGCCGGTACGCCTCGGGCATCTGATCCAGATTGTCGACCAGCGGACGCAACCAGGGCGGGCAGATTTCAGGCCTGAGCGGAAGCGCAGCACTCACCAGCGCCTCCTTGCCCTCATCGCGCGTTGTTTTCGACCGCAGCCGCGATCTCGTCGGCACTCGCGAAAGCCCGCGGCAGCGTCTGCGCAACGCTACCGTCCGACCGGAGGACCACCGTCGCGGGCATCACATTTGCGACCCGCAGCGCCGCCGCGACCCGACGACGACCGTCCTGCAGGGTCGGCAGCCGAACACCCAACTCCGCCAACCGCAGCAACGCGGCCGTCTCGTTCTCGTCTTGATGCACGGTCACCACGATCACGTCGGCCCCAACCCGTCGTTGATACTCGGCCATCGCGGGCAGTTCGGCCGCGCACGGCGCGCACCAATACGCCCACAAGTTGAGAACCACCCGGCGTCCGGCCAGTGCCCGAGCGACGTCGACGGCTGAACCGTCGGCCGCGCATTCCACCGTCACGCCACGCAGCGCCGCCGGGCCGGGACCAACCCCGGCGGCGGGACAGGGCGGCAGGCCGGCACGCTCCCGGGGTCCCGAAAGCGCAGCGGCCGTGTCGGCGTCGCGATGGTCACGGTCGGCCGTTGGCCGGGTGGTTGCGGTTGTCGAGGAACTGTCGCGCAGCTGGGCAACCAGCGCCGCCGTCAGCGCCACCACCACCGCCAAGATCGCGATAGTCCAACGAGTCTTACCGGTCACCATCACCGGCCCTGTTTTACAGCCCGGCCAGCGCCAGCAAGTGCTCGGTTTCCGGACCCTGCACGAGGGGTGCGGCGAGCAACGGTTGAGTGGGACCGAGGCCGAAGGAGGGGCAATCTTTGGCGAGCACGCAGACACCGCACGCCGGTTTACGGGCGTGGCACACCCGGCGGCCGTGGAAGATCACCCGATGGCTCAACATGGTCCACTCATTGCGCTGGATGAGTTCGCCGACCGCGTGCTCGATCTTGACCGGATCCTGTTCACTGGTCCAGCGCCACCTGCGCACCAACCGCCCGAAGTGGGTGTCGACGGTGATTCCCGGGATGCCGAAAGCGTTTCCCAGGATGACGTTGGCGGTCTTGCGCCCCACCCCGGGTAGCGTCACCAGCTCGGCCATGGTCGACGGCACCTCGCCGTCGAACCGTTCGACCAGGGCCTGCCCGAGGCCGATGAGGGACGCCGCCTTGTTGCGGAAGAAGCCAGTGGGACGGATGAGGTTTTCCAGCTCGGCGCGGTCAGCTTGCGCATAGTCCAGCGCCGAGGGGTATCGCTTGAACACTGCCGGCGTCGTCAGATTCACCCGTTTGTCGGTGCTCTGCGCCGAAAGAATGGTGGCCACCGTCAACTCCAGCGGCGTCGTGAAATCCAGCTCGCAGTGGGCATGCGGAAATGCTTGCGCCAGTGCGCGATTCATCCGCCGAGCCCGTCGCACCAACCCGGTTCGGGTTTCTTGCGACCAGCGCAGGGCGACGACGGCGCCGGGCGTGGCTTGCGTTGACTTGGAGCGTCCGGACGGCTTTGCCACTGTCACCTACGACAGAGTACTGATTTCGTGATCTCACTGAGACCTTGGACATGTTTACTCTCCTTGTGTCATGGTTGCTGGTGGCCTGCGTTCCGGGGCTGTTGATGCTGGCGACGCTCGGTTTGGAGCGGCTGGAAGCCGAGATTGCCCATGACACGGTCACGGCGACGGATGTCGACGAGTTTCTGGAATACGCAGAGGCCGTCGATGTGCACACGCTGGCCCGGGAAGGTATGCCGGAGGCGCTGGATTACCTGCATCGACGCCAGGCCCAGCAACTCGCCGAATCCCCAACTCCGGGACAGCACGTCGGGAAACATCGCGCCGAGACGATCTTTGCCAGGGACTTCGGACACGCCGGCGAGGCCGCGTTGCCGACACAAATACGCACGCATTCGCACGCCAATCCGCAATTTCGGGCGACTAGACACGTGAATCGTGTGTAGCGTTGGCACGTTGGACACATTGGCCTACCCCTAGACTCGTCACACGGGCAAGCGGTCGGCCTGCCCGTATCACATCGTTGGAAAGCTGAAGAGGCAACGTGGACGAGGTCCTGGCAAGGGCAGGAATCTTCCAAGGGGTTGAGCCTGGCGCAGTCTCCGCGCTGACCAAGCAACTACAACCCGTCGACTTCCCCCGTGGACACACGGTTTTCGCGGAAGGGGAGCCGGGCGATCGGCTGTACATCATCATCTCGGGGAAGGTAAAGATCGGTCGCCGATCACCGGACGGCCGGGAGAACCTGCTGACGATCATGGGCCCGTCGGACATGTTCGGTGAATTGTCGATCTTCGACCCGGGACCACGGACTTCCAGCGCGACCACGATCACCGAAGTGCGGGCGGTGTCGATGGACCGCGACGCGCTACGGGCATGGATCGCCGATCGCCCGGAGATCGCCGAGCAGCTGTTGCGGGTGCTCGCCCGACGGTTGCGCCGGACCAACAACAATCTGGCCGACCTCATCTTCACCGACGTGCCCGGCCGGGTGGCCAAACAGCTGCTACAGCTCGCCCAGCGCTTCGGCACCCAGGAGGGTGGCGCCATGCGGGTCACCCACGACCTGACTCAAGAGGAGATCGCCCAGCTGGTGGGCGCTTCCCGGGAGACCGTGAACAAGGCGCTCGCCGATTTCGCCCACCGCGGCTGGATCCGCCTGGAGGGCAAGAGCGTGCTGATTTCGGACTCCGAACGGCTGGCCCGCCGAGCTCGTTGACGCCGAGATTGCCGTGACGGCTGTACTTGCGGGCCTAACCACGACCCCACGGCATGTCAGCGCCGCAGATAGTCCAATTGCGCCTGAACGGACCATTCGGCCGCATCCCAGAGCTTCTCGTCGACGTCAACATAGACGTATTCGACGATCTCGCGCGTCGTGGCGTCCTCGCCAAGGTCCCACAACGCGGCCCGCACCTGCTCCAGACGTTCGTGCCGGTGCGTCAGGTATCCGGAGGCAACGGCCTCGAGATCGGCCAGATTCGGCCCATGCCCGGGCAACACCGCACGCCGGCCCAGGCCACGTAGCCGCCGCAATGATTCCAGGTAGTCGGCCAGGCTGCCGTCTTCCTTGTCGATGACGGTGGTGCCGCGGCCCAGTACCGTGTCGGCGGTCAGCACGGCATCGTCGAGCACGAACGACAGCGAATCGGCGGTGTGGCCGGGGGTCGCCATCACGGTGATCTTCAGGCCCGCCGCATCGATCACCTCGCCATCGACCAGCTCGCCGCCGAGACCGCGCAAAAACCCGCTGCCCGCCGACCGCACCGTCGCCCCGGTCAGCTCGACCAGTTTGTCGATGCCGTCGGTGTGGTCGCCGTGCCGATGACTGATCAGCACCAGCGCGACGCGGCCCAGCTCGGCGATCCGTGCGATGTGCTCGTCGTCATCGGGCCCGGGGTCGACGATGACCAACTCGTCGCTGCGCGGGCCGCGCAGGACCCAGGTATTGGTGCCGTCCAGCGTCAGCAAACCGGGGTTGTCGGCCAGCAGGACCGAGGCAGTGTCGGTGGCCGCCCGCAGCCTGCCGTATGCGGGATGGGTCAGCGACTGGGCAGCCTCGGTCACGACCGTTAGCCGACCTCCACGATCAACTCGACTTCCACTGGTGCATCCAACGGTAGCTCCGCCACGCCGACCGCCGAACGCGCGTGCGCACCCTTATCGCCGAACACCTCGGCGAGCAGGTCCGAGGCTCCGTTGACGACACTCGGCTGGCCGTGGAAACCGGGAGCGGAGGCGACGAAGCCGACGACCTTGACCACCCGGGTCACCGTGTCGATACCGACCAGCGAGTCCACCGCCGCCAGCGCATTCAGCGCGCAGATCCGCGCCAGCGCCTTGCCCTCTTCGGGGGTGATCTCCGCGCCGACCTTGCCGGTGCGTTCCAGCTGCCCGGCCTCCATCGGCAGCTGGCCCGCTGTATAAACCAGGTTGCCGGTGCGCACCGCCGGGACATAAGAGGCCAACGGCGCAACCACCTGCGGCAGCGTGACGCCGAGCCGGCCGAGCCGGACCGAAGCAGTCATGAATCCGAGCCCCTACTTAGGGCGCTTCAGATACGCAACATGTTGCTCACCAGTGGGCCCCGGCAGGACCGAGACCAGCTCCCAACCATCGGCGCCCCACTGGTCGAGGATCTGTTTGGTGGCGTGCGTGAGTAACGGAACCGTGACGTACTCCCATGCGGTCGCTTGGCTCATGACCCGAGCTTATCGGTCGGCCATGAACGGATCCGGTCAGCCCGGTGGCGGCCGACGGGCCCCGTTGGACGGACCCACCCGATCAGCGGGAGCCACCGGACCGTCGGGCTAGCATGCGATGGTGGCAACCACATCTAGCGGCGGCAGCTCCGTCGGCTGGCCGGCGCGCTTGTCGAAGGCCCGCTTGCATTTTGTGACGGGCAAAGGCGGCACGGGTAAGTCGACGATCGCGGCCGCGCTGGCACTGACCCTGGCAGCGGGAGGCCGCAAAGTCCTCCTCGTCGAAGTCGAGGGGCGCCAAGGGATTGCGCAGCTCTTCGACGTCCCACCCCTGCCCTATCAGGAGCTCAAGATCGCGAGTGCCGAGCGCGGCGGCCAAGTAAACGCCCTGGCGATCGACATCGAGGCCGCATTCCTGGAGTACCTCGACATGTTCTACAACCTCGGCATTGCGGGCCGGGCGATGCACCGCATCGGTGCAATCGAGTTCGCGACGACGATTGCGCCCGGGCTGCGCGACGTGCTGCTCACCGGCAAGATCAAGGAGGCGGTGGTGCGCCTCAACAAGGGGGCCAAGAACCCGGTCTATGACGCGATCGTCGTCGATGCACCACCGACCGGCCGCATCGCGCGTTTCCTGGATGTCACCAAAGCGGTGTCAGATTTGGCCAAGGGCGGGCCGGTGCACTCGCAGAGCGAGGGCGTGGTGCGGTTGCTGCACTCCGACCAAACCGCCATCCACCTGGTAACCCTGCTGGAAGCGCTGCCGGTGCAGGAAACGCTGGAAGCCATCGAGGACCTTGCGGATATGGAGCTGCCGATAGGCAGTGTGATCGTCAATCGAAATATCCCGTCGTACCTGGAGCCTCGCGACCTGGCGAAGGCCGCCGAGGGCGACGTGGACGCGGACTCAGTGCGGGCGGGGTTGGAGATGGCCGGAATCAAACTCGACGACAACGATTTCGCCGGTTTGCTGACCGAGACTATTCAGCATGCGATTCGAATCGCGGCGCGCGCCGAGACCGCGCAGCAGCTCGACGCGTTGAACGTGCCCCGGCTGGAATTGCCGGCGATCTCCGACGGCGTCGACCTCGGTAGCCTGTATGAACTTTCGGAATCTCTTGCGCAGCAGGGAGTTCGATGAGCGTCACACCGAAAACCCTTGATATGGCCGCGATCCTGGCCGACACATCCAACCGCGTGGTGGTGTGCTGTGGCGCCGGTGGGGTAGGCAAGACCACCACCGCGGCTGCAATGGCGTTGCGTGCGGCCGAATACGGCCGCACGGTATGCGTTTTGACGATCGACCCGGCCAAACGGCTGGCGCAGGCGTTGGGAGTCAACGACCTCGGCAACACTCCGCAGCGGGTTGCGCTGGCGCCCGAAGTCACCGGTGAGCTGCACGCGATGATGCTGGACATGCGCCGCACATTCGACGAGATGGTGGTCCAATACTCCGGACCTGATCGGGCGCAAGCGATTCTGGACAACCAGTTCTACCAAACGGTCGCCACTTCGCTCGCCGGCACGCAGGAGTACATGGCGATGGAGAAGCTTGGTCAGCTGCTGGGCCAGGACCGCTGGGACCTGGTGGTGGTGGATACTCCCCCGTCGCGCAATGCGCTGGACTTTTTGGATGCGCCGAAACGGCTGGGCAGCTTCATGGATAGCCGCTTGTGGCGGCTGCTGCTCGCCCCGGGCCGGGGCATCGGGCGGTTGGTCACCGGCGCAATGAGTTTGGCGATGAAGGCGTTGTCGACCGTGCTTGGTTCGCGGATGCTGGCCGACGCGGCAGCGTTCGTGCAATCGCTGGACGCCACATTCGGCGGGTTTCGCGAGAAGGCGGATCGCACGTATGCGCTGTTGAAGAGGCGCGGCACACAGTTCGTGGTGGTGTCGGCGGCCGAACCCGACGCGCTGCGCGAGGCGTCGTTCTTCGTCGATCGGCTCTCGCAGGAAGGTATGCCCCTGGCGGGGCTCATCTTGAATCGCACCCACCCGACATTGTGCGCATTGCCGGTCGAACGGGCGATCGACGGACGGGAGACGCTGGAGGCAGAAGTGGACTCCGAGGCCGCCTCGTTGGCGGCGGCCGTGCTGCAGATCCATGCCGACCGCGCTCAAACGGCCAAGCGGGAGATCCGGGTGCTATCTCGATTCACCGGAGCGAACCCTCACGTGCCGGTCGTCGGGGTTCCCTCGCTGCCGTTCGACGTTTCGGATCTGGAAGCCCTGCGCGCGCTGGCCGATCAGATCACGATGGTCGGCGACGGCCGCGCGGTGGCCCGATAGGCAGCCGGCCGGTCACGTCAGAGCGGCGACGATGCGGGCCGCGCAACACTCGAGGTAGGAGTTAGCGCCCGCTTGCGGCTGCAAGGTAATTTGACACAAGCCAGTCGTCGCTGCCGAATTCCTATTGGGCACAAGCGAATTCCTATTAGACAGGTATTATTAGAGCCGACCGCCGCGGGGCTGTAACAAAAACGTAATGATGAACAAGCCACCTCCGCCACGGGCCACCCGGGGGTTCCCGTGGGTAGCCGGATGACCTCTTCAGCGGTGCGGGCAGGTCAGCCGACGCCGCGGTTTCTGCGCTTGTCGAAGAAGTCCGACCACGAGACCACCTCGGGATGCTGCTTGAGCAGGGCCCGGCGCTGGCGTTCGGTCATGCCACCCCACACTCCGAACTCGACCTTGTTGTCCAGCGCGTCCGCTCCGCACTCCTGCATTACCGGACAGTGACGGCAGATCACCGCGGCCTTGCGCTGGGCGGCACCGCGGACAAAGAGTTCGTCCGGGTCGGTGGTCCGGCACAGTGCTTTCGAAACCCAGGCAATCCGATCTTCGGCGTCGACGCTACGTAATACCCCCTGTGCAGCCGCAATGTTTGTCCTACGCGCGGCCGGTCGTGTTCCTGACACGAGCTGTTCCCTTTCTCCCGGTCGCATTTGCGACCGCCTCCCTCGGGTGCAGACCCTGCTGCGATCTACGCCACACCATGAGATCCGGTGTTACTTGCATCTCACCGTGTGTCTAAGTTAGGTGGTCAGGTGCCGATTGCGCAACAGTCCGATAACACTTTTTTGGGACGAGCGTGCCGTCTCGTCCCAGAAGCATAGGCCCGCACATAGCGTCGGATACCCATTTTGCCAGTCGCTCACTGACACAGACGCAAATATTGGCTGAACGCGATGATCAAGTTCGCCGGTCATGGCCGGTTGAGGTGTGCGGGAGACGCAACGGCATGGTGGGGTGACGGGGGGCCGCTACTCTAGTACGCATGCCGGAGCGCCCGCCAGTAGTCATCACGCTTCTGAAGCTTGCGGGGTGCTGCTTGTTGGCCAGCGTGGTAGCCACCGCGCTGATGTTCCCGTTCGCTGGCGGGGTCGGGCTGATGTCCAACCGGGCCTCCGAAGTGGTAGCCAACGGCTCGGCCCAGCTTCTCGAGGGGCAGGTGCCCGCGGTCTCGACGATGGTCGACGCGAAGGGCAATGTGATCGCGTGGCTATACTCGCAGCGCCGGTTCGAGGTGCCCACCGACAAGATCGCCAACACGATGAAGCTGGCGATCGTGTCGATCGAGGACAAACGGTTTGCCGACCACAATGGGGTGGACTGGAAGGGCACGCTGACCGGGCTGGCCGGCTACGCGCGCGGCGACGTCGACACCCGCGGCGGCTCGACCATCGAGCAGCAGTACATCAAGAACTACCAACTGCTGGTAACAGCCCAGACCGACGCCGAAAAACGCGCCGCGGTCGAGACCACCCCGGCGCGCAAGCTGCGCGAGATCCGGATGGCCCTCACGCTGGACAAGACCTTCACCAAGCCCGAGATCCTGACCCGTTACCTCAACCTCGTCTCGTTCGGCAACAACTCGTTCGGCGTGCAAGACGCGGCGCAGACCTACTTCGGCATCAACGCGTCGGAGCTGAACTGGCAGCAGGCGGCGCTGCTGGCGGGCATGGTGCAGTCCACCAGCACGCTGAACCCATACACCAACCCGGACGGTGCGCTGGCCCGGCGGAACCTGGTGCTGGACACCATGATCGAGAACATTCCCCAGGAGGCCGACGCCCTGCAAGCCGCCAAGGCCACGCCGCTGGGGATATTGCCGCAGCCCAACGAGCTGCCCCGGGGCTGCATCGCGGCGGGCGACCGAGCCTTCTTCTGCGATTACGTCCAGGAGTACTTGTCGCGTGCCGGGATCAGTAAGGAGCAGGTGGCCCGGGGCGGCTACCTGATCCGCACGACGCTGAACCCGAACGTGCAGATCCCGGTCAAGGCGGCCATCGACAAGTTCGCCAGCCCCACGCTGCCGGGCATCTCGAGCGTGATGAGCGTGATCGAGCCGGGCAAGACCTCCCACCACGTGATGGCGATGGCCAGCAACCGCACCTACGGCCTGAACCTCGATGCCGGCGAAACAATGCGACCACAGCCGTTCTCGCTGGTTGGCGACGGCGCCGGGTCCATCTTCAAGCTCTTCACCACGGCCGCCGCGCTGGACATGGGCATGGGCATCAACACCACACTGGAAGCGCCACCCCGATTCCAGGCGAAAGGCTTCGGAAGCGGCGGCGCCAAAGGCTGCCCCAAGGACACCTGGTGTGTGGTCAATGCCGGCAACTACCGAGGGTCGATGAACGTCACCGACGCGCTGGCCACCTCACCCAACACCGCCTTCGCCAAACTGATCACCCAGATTGGGGTGGCACGTGCGGTGGACATGGCCATCAAGCTCGGCCTGCGGTCCTACGCCGACCCCGGCACCGCCCGCGACTACAACCCCGACAGCAACGAGAGCCTGGCCGACTTCGTCAAACGACAGAACATCGGTTCGTTCACGCTCGGCCCGATCGAGCTGAACGCGCTGGAGCTGTCGAATGTCGCGGCCACTTTGGCCTCCGGCGGCGTGTGGTGCCCACCGAACCCGATCGACAAGCTGATCGACCGCAACGGCAACCAGGTCGCCGTCACCACCGAAACCTGCGATCAGGTGGTGCCCGAGGGTCTGGCCAACACCATGGCCAACGCGATGAGCAAAGACGCGGTGGGCGGTGGCACGGCGGCCGGTTCGGCCGGCGCGGCCGGCTGGGACCTGCCGATGTCCGGTAAGACGGGCACCACCGAGGCCCACCGCTCGTCCGGCTTTGTGGGCTTCACCAGCCACTACGCGGCAGCGAACTACATCTACGACGACTCAACCACGCCGACGGATTTGTGCTCCGCCCCGCTGCGCCACTGCGGCGAGGGCGACTTGTACGGCGGTAACGAGCCGGCCCGCACCTGGTTCACCGCAATGAAGCCGATCGCCAACAACTTCGGCGAAGTGAAACTGCCGCCCACCGATCCCCGCTATGTCGACGGATCGCCGGCGGGACGGGTGCCCAGCGTCGCCGGCCTGGATATCGACGCGGCACGCCAGCGCCTCAAGGAGGCGGGCTTCCAGGTTGCCGACCAAAACAACTTCGTCAACAGCAGCGCAAAGCAGGGCGAGGTGGTCGGAACAACACCGAGCGGCGCAACGATTCCGGGGTCGATCATCACAATCCAGGTCAGTAACGGCATCCCGCCGGCTCCGCCTCCCCCGCCGGAAGGTGCGCCGGGTGGGCCACCGCCGGTCGGATCGCAGGTGGTGGAGATTCCAGGTCTGCCGCCGATCACCATTCCGTTACTGGCGCCCCCGCCGCCACCCGGACAGCCACCTCCGTAAGCATTGTGGCGCAACAGATGCGTTGTCAGTCCGCAAGCGGCAGTAGGCTTCCTGCATGGCTGATGTTCTGCGCGCCCTGATACGCACCGGCGCCGTTGCGGTCGGCTCGACCGTCGCCGGCATCGGTTACGCCTCGATCGTCGAACGCAATGCGTTCGTCCTCCGCGAGATAACGATGCCCGTGTTGTCCCCGGGCTCCACACCGCTACGTGTGCTGCATATCAGCGATCTCCATATGCTTCCCAACCAGCGCCGCAAACAGGCCTGGCTCCGCGAGCTGGCCAGCTGGGAGCCCGACCTCGTCGTCAACACCGGCGACAATCTCGCGCACCCCAAGGCGGTACCCGCGGTCGTTCAGACCTTGGGCGATCTGCTGTCGCGTCCGGGCGTTTTCGTCTTCGGCAGCAATGACTACTTCGGGCCGCGGCTGAAGAACCCGACGAACTACCTGACCAACCCGTCGCACCGCGTCCGCGGTGAGCCGCTGCCCTGGCAGGATCTGCGGGCGGCGTTCACCGAGCGTGGCTGGCTGGACCTCACCCATACCCGCCGCGAGTTCGAGGTGGCCGGCCTGCACATCGCCGCGGCGGGCGTGGACGATCCGCACATCGACCGGGACCGGTACGACACGATCGCGGGACCGGCCAGCCCGGCCGCGAATCTGCGGCTGGGGCTGACCCATTCCCCCGAGCCGCGCGTGCTGGATCGCTTCGCCGCCGACGGCTACCAACTGGTGATGGCCGGACACACTCATGGCGGCCAGCTGTGCCTGCCCTTCTACGGCGCTTTGGTGACCAACTGCGGCCTGGACCCGTCGCGGGCCAAGGGACCGTCACGCTGGGGCGCCAACATGCAGTTGCATGTGTCGGCTGGGATAGGCACTTCGCCGTATGCGCCGGTGCGGTTCTGCTGCAGGCCCGAAGCAACCTTGCTGACGTTGATCGCCGCGCCGATGGGTGGCCGCGATTCGAGCAGCAACTTGGGCCGTTCGCAGCCAGCAGTTTCGGTGCGGTGAACGATCGGACCCGGATCGCGGTCCGCAGCCGCGCGCGTTGCTGGACGGACAACGCGATCCGGCTGATCGAGGCGGACGCCCGTCGCAGCGCCGACACCCACCTGTTGCGATACCCGCTGCCATCGGCCTGGTGCGGGGACGTCGATATCGCGCTGTATCTCAAAGACGAGACGACCCACATCACAGGGAGCCTCAAGCACCGGTTGGCGCGCTCGTTGTTCCTGTATGCACTGTGTAACGGGTGGATCGGAGAAGGCACCACGGTCGTCGAGGCATCATCGGGCTCGACGGCGGTGTCGGAGGCCTACTTCGCGGCCCTGCTGGGCGTGCCGTTCGTGGCCGTGATGCCGACGACTACCAGTTCCGCCAAGGTGGCGCTGATCAAATCACAAGGCGGCCGTTGCCATTTCGTACAGAATTCGAGCGAGGTATACGCCGAGGCGCAGCGGGTTGCCCAAGAAACCGGCGGGCACTACCTGGACCAGTTAACCAACGCCGAGCGCGCTACCGATTGGCGTGGCAACAACAACATCGCCGAATCGATCTACGTGCAAATGCGCGACGAGAAGCACCCGATCCCGGAATGGATCGTGGTGGGTGCTGGCACCGGCGGAACCAGTGCGACGATCGGCCGCTACATCCGCTATCGGCGGCACGCGACGCGGTTGTGCGTCGTCGACCCGGAGAACTCCGCGTTCTTTCCCGCCTACGCCGAAGACCGGTACGACATCGTGATGCCCACGTCGTCTCGCATCGAGGGCATCGGCCGGCCGCGGGTCGAGCCGTCGTTTCTGCCCGGCGTGGTGGACCGCATGGTCGCGGTCCCTGACGCGGCGTCCATCGCCGCCGCCCGCCACGTCAGCGCCGTCCTGGGACGCCGGGTGGGGCCCTCGACCGGCACCAACCTGTGGGGCGCGTTCGGTCTGCTCGCCGAGATGGCCGCCGATGGCCGCAGCGGTTCGGTGGTCACGCTGCTCGCCGACAGCGG
>DATKEW010000484.1:0-10345 GCA_035511785.1 Mycobacterium sp. | reverse complement strand
CTCGGCAAGGGCAACAAGCAGCGCACCGCGCCATTCGGGGCGCCGGCCGCCGAGGCGCTGCAGGCCTGGCTGACCGACGGGCGTCCCGCCCTGGTCACCGCCGAGTCCGGGCCGGCGCTGCTGCTCGGCGCGCGGGGCCGGCGGCTCGACGTGCGCCAGGCGCGCACTGTCGTGCACCAAACCGTCGCCGCCGTGGTGGGCGCCCCCGACATGGGGCCACACGGGCTGCGGCACAGCGCGGCCACACACTTGCTCGAAGGCGGGGCCGACCTGCGAGTCGTCCAGGAGTTGCTCGGCCATTCCAGCCTGGCGACCACCCAGCTGTACACCCATGTCACGGTGTCTCGGCTGCGCGCCGTGCACGATCAGGCCCACCCGCGGGCCTAGCCCGTCGAGTGTGCGCTCACGGCGTCGCGTGTGCGCCCACGGCGGGATTTTTGCCAGTCGGCCGCCCTGGGCGCACGGTGGAGGCCCCGGACGCACACTCGACGCCGATTTCAGCCGTTCAGTGGCTTGAGCCGGATCGCGGTGGATTCCAGTAGGCCCAGCGGATCGACATAGTGCGCACCCGACGCCGGGCCCCACATCGCGCCCCAGTGCAAACACGCCGCGACGCGGCAGCCGGTATGCCCGGCCACCAGCTCGCCGATCACGGTCTCGGCCGTCACCGCCTGGCCCACCCGCACACGAGCACGGACCGGCTCATAGCTGGTGTGCAATCCGCCGCTGTGGGCCAGCGACACCACCGGCCGCCCGGCCAGCAGCCCGGCGAACACCACGGTCGCGTCGCCCGCGGCGTATACCGGCTGGCCAGGGGCGCCGGGCAGGTCCACACCCCGATGACCTGGATTCCAGTCGGGTGAGGGGGCATCGAATCCCCGGACGACCGCCGGGGGAGGCCGCAGCGGCCAGTTCAGCCGCGCGTCGTCCGCGACGGCCGGCGCCGCGCCGACCAGGCCCGCACTCAGCATCAGCGCCACCCACCGCACTCGCTGAGTTCAGCGCGGCGCCGTCGACCAGGCAAATCACGGCCGCGGGTTCTGTGGACTATCTGCGGACTATTAGCCCTGTGCGGACACCCGCTGGCAAAAACCACCTGTTGAGTCGGTGTAAACTGCTGGTCGCAGCTCGTTAGCGGGCTGATTTCGCGCGCCTGCAGCCAACCGATTGCCGTGCGGTCCCGTCCACGACGGGTGCGGCATTCCGCAGGCGCCAGGGCCCGGCCTCAACCCGATGCCGGGCGACAACCGACAACAAAGGAATGGCCGGTAATGGCTGTTGTAACCATGAAGCAGCTGCTTGACAGCGGCACCCACTTCGGGCACCAGACCCGTCGCTGGAATCCCAAGATGAAGCGGTTCATTTTCACCGACCGCAACGGCATCTACATCATCGACCTGCAGCAGACGCTCACCTTTATCGACAAGGCGTACGAGTTCGTCAAAGAGACCGTCGCCCATGGCGGGACAGTGCTGTTCGTCGGCACCAAGAAGCAAGCGCAGGAGTCGGTCGCGGCCGAGGCAACCCGCGTCGGCATGCCATATGTGAACCAGCGCTGGCTGGGCGGCATGCTCACCAACTTCTCCACCGTGCACAAGCGGCTGCAGCGCCTCAAGGAGCTGGAGGCGATGGAGCAGACCGGTGGCTTCGAAGGCCGCACCAAGAAGGAGATCTTGGGCCTGACCCGCGAGAAGAACAAGCTGGAGCGCAGCCTCGGCGGCATCCGCGATATGAACAAGGTTCCCTCGGCGATCTGGGTCGTCGACACGAACAAAGAGCACATCGCCGTCGGCGAGGCCCGCAAATTGGGCATCCCGGTGATCGCGATCCTGGACACCAACTGCGACCCCGACGAGGTCGACTACCCGATCCCCGGTAACGACGACGCGATCCGCTCGGCCGCCCTGCTCACCAAGGTGATCGCCTCCGCGGTTGCCGAAGGCCTGCAGGCCCGCGCCGGACTGGGTCGCGGCGACGGCAAGCCCGAGGCGGAGGCCGGCGAGCCGCTTGCCGAATGGGAGCAGGAACTGCTGGCCTCTGCAACAACGACGGCAACGACAACCGCCACCACCGACGCCGCTGGAGGCCCAACCGAATCAACCCCCACGGAAGGCTGATATGGCGAACTTCACCGCTGCCGACGTCAAGCGGCTTCGGGAGCTCACCGGTGCCGGCATGCTCGACTGCAAGAACGCGCTGGCCGAAAGCGACGGCGACTTCGACAAGGCCGTCGAGGCGCTGCGGATCAAGGGCGCCAAGGACGTCGGCAAGCGCGCCGAGCGGGCAACGGCCGAAGGTCTGGTCGCGGCCAACGGCGGCGCGCTCATCGAGCTGAACTGCGAGACGGACTTCGTCGCCAAGAACGCGGAGTTCCAGAAATTGGCGGACGAGATCGTCGCGGCGGCCGTGTCCTCCAAAGCCGCCGACGTCGATGCGCTCAAGGCTTCTTCTGTCGACCAAGCCTCGGCTACTAAGACCGTCGAGCAGGCGATCGCCGAGCTGTCGGCCAAAATCGGCGAGAAGCTTGAGCTGCGCCGCGTCGCGATCTTCGAGGGCACCGTCGAAACCTACCTGCACCGGCGGTCGGCCGACCTGCCGCCGGCAGTAGGCGTGCTGGTCGAGTACACGGGCTCAAACGCCGATGCGGCACATGCGGCGGCGCTGCAGATCGCCGCGCTCAAGGCGCGGTATTTGTCCCGCGACGATGTGCCCGAAGACGTCGTGGCCAGCGAACGCCGCATCGCCGAGGAGACTGCAAAGGCGGAGGGCAAGCCGGAACAGGCGCTGCCCAAGATCGTCGAGGGCCGGCTGAACGGCTTCTTCAAGGATGCGGTGCTGCTCGAGCAGCCATCGGTGTCCGACAGCAAGAAGACGGTCAAGGCGCTGCTCGACGAGGCCGGCGTGACGGTGACGCGGTTCGTTCGCTTCGAGGTGGGCCAGGCCTAGGCGGCGACCGCGAGCAGCTAGCGTCAGAACTATGCGACGCGTGCACGCTTTCGGCGACGACGCCCTCGGCGATCTCGACGCGGTCGGCCTCAGCGCGGCCATACGAGCCGGCTGGGTGAGCAGAACCGAGGTGATCGAGGCCGCCATCGCCCGCACCGAGGCCGTCAACCCGGCCCTGAACGGCTTGGCGTACAAGGCGTTTGATCAGGCCCGGGCTGCCGCGGCGGCCAAGCCCGTGAGCGGCTCTTCCCGGTTTTTTGAAGGCGTCCCGACGTTCATCAAGGACAACGTCGACGTCGCCGGCCAGCCGACGATGCAGGGCGCCGACGCCTGGGCGCCTTTCGACGCCGCCGCCGACAGCGAGTTCACGCAGGTGTATCTGGCGACCGGGCCGACATCCCTGGGCAAGACGCAGATGTCGGAATTCGGGTTCAGCGCGTCCGCCGAACATCCGCGACTGGGCCCGGTCCGCAACCCATGGGACACCGACTACACCGCCGGCGCCTCGTCTTCGGGATCGGGCGCATTCGTCGCCGCCGGTGTGGTGCCGATCGCACACGCCAACGACGGCGGCGGCTCGATCCGAATTCCGGCCGCCTGCAACGGACTTGTTGGGCTCAAGCCGTCGCGCGGCCGGCTGCCGCTGGATCCGGCGCCGCGCTGGATGCCGGTAGGCATCGTCACGAACGGAGTGCTGACCCGTTCGGTGCGTGACACGGCGGCGTTCTATCGGGAGGCCGAGCGCATCTGGCGTAATCCCAAGCTGGCGCCGGTCGGGGACATCACGGGCCCCGGCAGGCAGCGACTGCGGATTGCGGTGGTGACCCGTTCGGTCCATCGCGAGTGCAGTCCTTTGTTGCGGGAGCTGACGCTGAAGTCGGCCGGTTTGCTCGAGGAACTGGGTCACCGTGTCGAACACGTCGAGGAGCACCCGGTGCCGGCCAGCTTCACCGACGACTTCGTGCTGTATTGGGGATTTTTGGCGCTGGTGCAGGTGCGAACCGGGCGGCGCTTGTTCGGCAAGACGTTCGACCGCACCCGGCTGGACGCTTTGACGCTGGGCCTGGAACGTCACACCAGCCGCAACATCCACCGCTTACCACGGGTGATCATGCGCCTGCGCAGAATGCGGCGGCGCAGCGCGGAGTTGTTTCGCACCTACGACGCGGTGCTCACGCCGACGGTTGCCGACGGCACTCCACGAATCGGATACCTCGCCCCTACCGACTATCAGCAGCTGATTCAGCGGCTGATCGACTGGGTCGCATTCACCCCGTTGCAGAACGTCAGTGGCGATCCGGCGATATCGTTGCCGCTGGCCCAAACCGTAGATGGCATGCCGGTCGGCATGATGCTGGCCGCCGACATCGGGCAGGAAGCGCTGCTGCTGGAACTGGCCTACGAACTCGAAGAGGCCCGGCCGTGGGCGCGGATCCAGGCTGGCGAGGGATCCGCGTAACCGGCGTCAGTCGGATCCGAGTTTCTCGAGCATGCGCTTGAACTCGCGTTGCTGAGCCGGGGTCAGCTTGGCCAGGATGCGCGAATCGGCGACACGGACCGCGCCCTCCGCCCGCCTCAGCAGGGTGCGGCCCGAAGCGGTCAGCGTGGCCGGTAGTGCGCGTCCGGAGGACACCGACTCCGGCCGCGCCACCGCCCCAATCTCTTCCAGCCTGCGTAGCACGGTGTTCATCGCCTGCGGTGTGACGTTGGTGTTCCGGGACAATTCCGCGCTGGACAGGCCCGGGGACATCGAAAGGATTCGCAGACATACGAATTCTGGGAGTGTCAGGCCGAGGGGACCCAGCATCCCGGAAACCTCTGGTCGCAGAACGGCTCCCACCCGGTAGAGCAGGTAACCAAGCGGAGCGTCTTCGGTCTGACCCATGTCAATGATATTGACATACATTCGGAGTTTCTCGGTGAACATCCGAGGTTTGCGATTCCCGATACCGATTGAAGGCGGCGCCTTCCCCGGCAAACGCGATTGCGACGGCGCGGCCAATGCCGCTGTCCCCGCCGGCGATGATCGCCTTTTTGCAAGTGAGCTTTCCCGAGCCCCGGTAACTGTCTTCGCCGCAATCAGGAACGGGATTCATCTGGGCTTGCACACCGGGTGGGCTTTGTTGCTGCGTCGTAAAGCTCACTGCGACTTTCCCTTTCGTGATCGGCGGCCCACAGGCCGGGCAGACCCATCGCCGCCCGCCTAGGCGATGCGTCGAGATTCGTGCGTTGCGGGACCGGCCGTGGGCACATCCGGATCGTCGTCGGCCGGCGGCTCCGGATCGCGCCATTCCTCCATTCGACTGGACCGATTGCCGCGCACGGTGCCGACTAATTCATGCTTCAGTTCATCGTCTTGGCGCGTACCGTGCTTGGCGTGACCGCGTCCCATGGACGCCCCCCTTCAGCCATGTTCGTGAAGCTTGCCCCGCCGGTGGTCGACCCGTGTTGCCGGGCACGTCTTACGCTGCGGCTACCCGCTCGAGCGAGAGTTAATCGTTGGGTTGTCGAGGTATGGGTTAAGTAGTGGGGGTATTGATGCTGATGTTAATCCTGTGGCCCGAAAGGTGCTGTGGCACAAGGCGGCGCAAAGAATGGTCGAGCGTTCGTGCTGGTAGTCGGGCTCGCCGTGGCGATTTGGCGTTTATCCGCGTTTAGCGCTGCGACGAAGAGGCTATGCGAAATAACAGCGGTTGTCGCTTCCTGTCGAGGGAGTGGCTGTGACCTGAAAGGAATTGAGAAGCATGAATGTCAGTAGGACTGCTGTAAAGAGTGCTATTGCCGCTGCGGGAATAGCCGCGGCAGGCGTCTTCACCGCAGCGACCGCTTCCGCTGCGCCGCCCAACATTCAGCCATTCGGTGCCAGCGAACCACTTATTGACGGACCGCTGGTCACGAATTACACCGTGAGCAACCTGCAACCCAGCAATGCGGTGATTCCCGGGTACACGCCAAAGGGCACCCTCTACCAGGCGGACGTCATCGCCAGGTCGGATGGCGGGTTGGTTACCCCCATGGTTAACGACTTCATCGCCCGTGGGCCCAACGGTCAGAACTACCGGGTGATCGACAAGGTTCCGGCCCCGGGCAGCCTTAACCCGGCGCCCATCCCAAAGGGCAGCGAATCGACCGGAACGCTGTACTTCGACGTGACCGGCGCACCGCCGAATGGCGTCGTCTACAACGACGGAATGCAAGACATCCTGATCTGGACGTCGAACATGGGTAACGTGCCTAACGCACCTAGCCCAAGTCCGGCACCGGGTACGCTGCCTGGCCCGGCACCGGCACACACCTAATCCGGTTGCACATCTCCCCGCGCCACGCCCAGTGGCGTGGGGGGGTTTGCGTTTGCGGGAATTCTGCGCGGCCGAATGGGGTACCCAGCAGATATGACCGATACCGATCACAGGCCAGCCGAGGTGCGTGAGCAGGCGCAGCGGCATGCCGAACAGGCGCGGGCGACGATGGAGAACAAGCGCAGCGACCAGGGCGGCGGGCTGAGCGGCTGGGTGGCCGAGCGCGCCGGCGAATGGGATCTGAGCGGCCAAGACGAAACCACGCTGCAGCGCCAGAAGTTCTTCTGGAATCTCTTGGTTGACTACTGGTTTCGCATGGAGATCGACGGCTGGGAGAACATCCCCGCGCCGCCGGCGCTCTTGGTAGGTATCCACTCGGGCGCACCGTTCGTCTGGGATGCGTGGACCGTCGGCTTGCAATGGTGGCGACGCTTCGGTCAGGACCGCCCACTGCACGGAACTGCCCACGACGCGTTGATGGCGATCCCGATTTTCGGGAGCTACTTCCGCTCGATGGGCGTGCTGCCGGCGGCCCCGGACGCGATCGCCACGGCACTGGCGGAGGGCCGTGACGTGGCGCTGTGGCCCGGCGGGGAAGTCGACTCGCTGCGCCCGTGGAGCGAGCGGGATCGTGCCAACCTCGCGGGGCGGACGGGCTTCGTGAAGATGGCGATCCGTGCCGGCGTACCGATCGTGCCGATAGCCACCGTAGGCGGGGCCGACGCCATGCCGGTGCTGATCCGCGGCGACCGGCTGTCAAGGGTCTTGCGGCTCGACCGGCTGCTGCGGCTCAAGGTGTTTCCGCTTGCGGTCTCACTACCCTGGGGGATCGCACCGGCGGCGCTTCCGCAGCTGCCGCTGCCGGCCAAGATCAGGACCCGGTTCATGCCCGCGGTCGAGCTGGACCACGATCCCGCACGCGCCGAGGACGACGAATACGTCGACGGCAAGTACCGCGAGGTCGAAGACAGCATCCAGGGAGGCATGGACGCGCTGGCGCGCAAACGCGCACTGCCGCTTTTCGCCTGACCGGGATCGCGAAAGTTCAACCAGAATAAGGTAGTTGATCTCGCATATCAGGCCATCAAGTCAGTGGTGGGTCTCGGAGTTCCTGTCGAGATCGGACTCAGTGTCGGCTCGTTGACGATCCACTCCGGTTGCGGCGGCGTCACCGCCCTGTACCCCACACCGCGGACGGTGTCGACCATCGATTCGTGTTCGGTTCCAAGCTTGGCGCGCAGTCGTCGGACGTGAACATCGACCGTGCGGACACGTCCGTTGCAGTCGTAACCCCACACCTCATGCAGGAGCCGGGTGCGGCTGAACGCCCGACCCGCATGCTGCACAAGGAAATTCAGCAGTTTGAACTCGGTCAGTGTCAGGCCCAGGTCCTTGCCGGCCAGCGATCCGGTGAAACTGGCTGGGTGCAAGACGAGATCGCCGAATTTCAGTGTGCCTTCGACGGCACCGCGCCGGCGTTTGATCGCCAGCCGCAACCGTGCCTGCAGCTCGTCAGCGCAGGCGGCCGGCAGCATCACGTCGTCGAAGTTCCAGTCGACGTCAACCGAGACGAAGTCCCGGGGTGCGACCACGGCCAACACCGCGGTGGCCGGCGCCTTGGCCGTCAGTCGGCGGCAGACACTGCGAGCCGCGACAAGATCGGTGCGTGCGTCGATTACCGCGACGTCGGCTTTGTCGGAATGCCCGTCAACATGGGCGGTGAGGGGCGCGCGCCGCATCGTGTGCGCGAATGAGTTCAGCGTCGGCAAAACCGATTCGAAATCGTCTGCGTCGGTAAGCAGTAGTACGTCCAAAGACATCTCCAAAACTCATGACGGTTGTGCCATCGAACCGTAGGCACCTCCCGTGGAGATGTCTGCCAGCGCAGCGCTGAGTACCCGCATTAGAGCAGAACTATGCAAAGTTCGCCGCCGTAACCGATCGCGCGCGGCGAAGTAATTTGATGCGACCCGAGAAAGTCGATGGGTCCGGCCCGTTGTCACGGGCCGGACCCATCCCTCCAACAAGCTATTGGTTGGACTTCTGGCGTTCCTCGGCTGCCGCGGCGCCACCGCGCGCGGCCTCTGCCTCGGCTTCCTTCTTTGCCGCATTGCGCTGCGCTTCGGCCTTGTCCTGCTGGGCCTGGCCCTCGCGCGTGAGGTCATCTTGACCGGTCACTGCGCCGACGGCTTCCTTCGCCCTGCCCTTGACATCCTCGACGACGCCCTTGACGGCTTCCGCAGGTCCCGATTTGTTGGTGTCCGCCATGAATGCTTCCTCCTCATTGGCGTACGTGGTGTGAGCTTCGCGCCCAATGCCGATCACCGTGCGATCGGTCGGGTCAACGCGGGCACGGTCCTTATTCTCAAGACCGTCATTTCGCTGGTGCGGATTCCCCATGCCGCGTGATGCTCAAACATCTGATGTCGGAAGGAAAGACATGTGGGCACGGGCGTGAGGTGTGACCTGGGCCGATGTGCCGGCGAATCCACTCGGGCCGGCAACTAGGCAGATAATGCACCCCGCCCACGTCACAGTGTGCTGCGATGGGGCAGGATGTGAAATGCCGTTCCGGGTGGGGTCGTCCGGGATGGCGCTGTCATGCGAGGAGTGTGATGACGGAGCCCGAGCCGACAAGCGCCAACGGCGTACCGACATCTTCACCGGACCGTGGACAAAGGGCACGCCGGCCGGCGGGTCGTTCGAAGTACTCGAGGGTGTTGCTCAAGCTCGGTGGCGAGATGTTCGGCGGCGGGCAAGTGGGACTGGATCCCGATGTGGTGGCGCAGGTGGCCCGCCAGATTGCCGAGGTTGTTCGCGACGGCGTCCAGGTCGCCGTCGTGATCGGCGGTGGCAACTTCTTCCGCGGCGCACAGCTTCAGCAGCGCGGCATGGAGCGCACGCGTTCCGACTACATGGGCATGCTGGGCACCGTGATGAACAGCCTCGCGTTGCAGGACTTCCTGGAGCAGGAGGGCATCGTCACCCGAGTCCAGACCGCGATCACGATGGGCCAGGTAGCCGAGCCCTACCTGCCGTTGCGTGCGGTCCGCCACCTGGAGAAGGGGCGGGTGGTGATCTTCGGAGCCGGCATGGGGCTGCCTTACTTCTCTACGGACACCACCGCGGCCCAGCGGGCACTGGAGATCGGCGCAGAGGTCGTCTTGATGGCCAAGGCGGTCGACGGTGTGTTCTCCGAGGATCCGCGACAGAATCCCCAGGCCGAACTGCTCACCGCGATCAGTCACCGTGAAGTCATCGACCGCGGGCTGCGAGTGGCCGATGCCACCGCATTCAGTCTGTGTATGGACAATGGCATGCCGATCCTGGTGTTCAACCTGCTGACCAGTGGCAATATCGCCCGTGCGGTCGCTGGTGAGAAGATCGGAACGCTGGTCACCAGCTGATGGAAAACGCGATGATCGGCGCTGGCGACGATGCAGAGTGTGGCGATGAGGAGGAGCGGCGCAAATGATCGGCGCTGGCGACGATGCAGAGCGTGGCGATGAGGAGGAGCGGCGCAAATGATAGATGAGGCTCTCTTCGACGCGGAAGAGAAGATGGAGAAGGCCGTATCCGTGGCCCGTGAAGACTTGTCAACCATCCGAACCGGCCGCGCCAACCCGGGGATGTTCTCCCGGATCGTGATCGACTACTACGGCACCAACACCCCGATCACCCAGCTGGCCAGCATCAATGTCCCCGAGGCCCGGCTTGTCGTCATCAAGCCCTACGAAGCAAATCGGCTACATGCCATCGAGACCGCGATTCGCAACTCCGACCTCGGGGTGAACCCCACCAATGACGGCACCCTCATCCGGGTGGCCGTGCCTCAGCTGACCGAGGAGCGCCGGCGGGAACTGGTCAAGCAGGCCAAGCACAAGGGGGAGGAAGCACGGGTGTCGGTGCGCAATATCCGTCGCAAGGCGATGGAGGAGCTGCACCGGATCCGCAAGGACGGCGAGGCCGGCGAGGACGAGGTCGGACGCGCGGAAAAAGACCTGGACAAGACCACCCATCTGTACGTCACCCAGATCGATGAGCTGGTCAAGCACAAAGAAGGCGAGCTGCTGGAGGTCTAGCGGCCGCTCAGCAACCAA
>DATKEW010000483.1:0-25265 GCA_035511785.1 Mycobacterium sp. | reverse complement strand
GTGGCGCTCGGCCCAGGCCATCGCGTGGTCGTCGATGACCGCATCAGCGGAGCCGATGAGCCTATGCAACCGCTCGAGGTCGGCCGCCGAGGTGGTGTCAAGAACGACGGACCGCTTGTTCGTGTTGAGGTAGGCGAATAGCGCACTGCCTTCGCACCCGGCGCGGACGATTGGCGCCATTGCCCGAGTGGGGCTGCCCCGCCCCGGCGCCTCGACCTTGATCACCTCGGCGCCGAAATCGGCCAGCAGCTTCCCGCAGTACTCGCCCGCGACAGACTCGGCTAACTCGACGACCCTGATGCCCGTCAGCGCCGACATAGGCGGCCTCTCAAGGCGGTCAGGGCTTCTGTCGTCCCGAGCGGCTCAGGCGCCACTCCGGCGGGAAGTTCAGATCGTTGTCCTTCACCACATTGTTGAGGCCCTTGCCGAAGGTGCCCTCGGTGAGGTCGACCTCGTTCTCTTTGTCGTTGGCGATCAGGGGCAGCATCCCCTCGACCATGCCGGTGAGCAGGCTGCCGAAGTATTCACCCTTGTGCTGCTTGTAGAGCTCCAGGAAGGTCTTCTGCACCGCAACGGTGTCCGTCGGGCGGGAGCGGGAGCACGCCATCGCGTACTTCTGCGTTTCTTCTTCCAGCTTGTCGCGAGATACCACGCTGTTGACAAACCCGCAGTCGTACATCTCCTTCGCGCTGAAAGGCCGACCGGTGAACAGCATTTCGGAGAACTTCCGCAACCCCATCGTCTCCGCCCACCACCACAGCCGCGGTCCCCAGCCCACATAGCGGAACGCCGGGTGACCGAATAGGGCGTCGTCAGAAGAGATCACCAGATCGGCGTCGCCGGCCTGATAGAAATGCCACCCGTAGCAGTAGCCTTTGGCCTCGATGATGCTGATCTTCCGGAGCTCCTGCAGCGGACGGTTTCCCGCACGTGCTTTGGCGTAGAAGTCGGTGACGGTGGAAAGGTAGCGATACGATCCGCCGGGCGGGTACTTGACCTCGTCATCGTTGATCGCAAGCTCATGCAGCAGCGGCAAACCTGGGTTCTCCAGCATCGGGCGCTGCTCGGGCAAGTCCCCGCCACTACCGAAATCTTGTCCCTCGCCGCGGATCACCACGACCTTCACGTCGTCGTCCACGTTGCACTTGTGGATCAGATCGGCGTAGTTCTGCCGCATCCCCAACGTTGTGGAGTTCTGGGCTTCGGGACGATCGAAGGTGATGTAGGCGATTCTGTTCTTCTTGTCCTTCTCGAATTTGATGTACTGCTCGGCTTCCTTCTTTAGCTTTTCGTAGTCGTATTCAGGCATGGTTTTCTCCACTTCGTTGTGCCTACTTGAGCAAAGCGCCCGCGTCGACGGGTAGCGAAACGCCAGTGACATAACGAGATTCGTCAGAGGCGAGGAACAGGACGGCGTTGCTGATGTCGGCGGCTTCCACCCAGGGCACCGGCAGCGTGTGCGTCATCTGCGAGAACGGGGCGAAGTCCTCCGGTCCAGGATTCTCCAGATCCGGCCGAAACAGCTTGAACGTCACGTCGTTCATGGTCATCGGCGTGTTGACCTGCGTCGGGTGCACCGAGTTGACGCGAATCCCGTGCTGCCCCAGTTCGACGGCGAACGCGCGCATCAGGCCGATGACGCCATGCTTGGCGGCAACGTAGTGCCCGGTGTGTGCCAGGGCCTTCATCGCCCCGACCGATCCGGTGAGCACGATGGATCCACCGTGCCCGCCGTTGATGATGTGCGGCACACCAGCCTTCACGGTCTTCCAGACGCCGGAGAGGTTGATGTCGATCATGTCCTGCCAGATGTTCTCGCGGATCTTGTGCAGCTTGTTGCCGCCGTTGCCGATACCCGCGTTCGCGACAATGATGTCCAATCGGCCGAGCTGCTCCACGCCGCTGTCCACCGCGGCCTTGAGCGCCTCGTAGTCCCGGACGTCGACTTGCGCGGTCACGATGCGACGGTTGTGGCCCTTGACCAAATCGGCGGTCTCGGCGAGGTCGGCCGGCGTCGGCGCCGGGTAGACCACGTTATCGATCGGTGCGCAGATGTCGACCGCGATGATGTCGGCGCCCTCCTGCGCCAACCGCACCGCATGACTGCGGCCCTGACCCCGGGCGGCACCGCTGATGAAGGCAACCTTGCCCTCAACCCGTCCTGTCATGCGGGCACCAGAGCCGGCATGGACTCCCAGCCCCGGACCGTCGAAGTCGGGCTGAGCTTGGCATTGCTCATATCGAGCTCCCACTCGGGGAACCGTTTGAGTATTTCCTCGACGGCGACGCGGCCTTCCAGGCGCGCCAGCGCCGAGCCCAGACAGAAGTGCGCGCCCACGCCGAAGGTGAGGTGTGGCCGAGCGGTGCGGTGGATGTCGAACTCGCCGGCATCGGGCCCGAATTGACGCTCGTCGCGGCACGCGGCCCCGATGAGCATCATCATCACGCTGCCCTCGGGCACTGTCTGGTCGTGCAGGCTCACGTCACGGGTCACATATCGTGCCGTGTGCGGCGCGGGCGGCTCGTAGCGCAACAGCTCTTCGATTGCCTGCGGGATGAGCTCCGGGTTTTCGACGAGCTCCCGGCGCTGATCGGGATGCCCGGCGAGAACCTTTCCGGCCCAACCGATCAGCCGCGTCGTTGTTTCGTTGCCCGCGCCGGCGACGACATTGAGATACACGAGTATTTCTTCGCGGGTCAATCGCCGCGTCGTTCCGGTTTCATCGACGAACTCGACGTTGAGCAGATCGGTCATGATGTCGTCGGACGGATGCTCGGCGCGCCAGTCAATGTACGCGGCGAATTGCTCGCCAACCGACAGGCCCGCCTTCATGGGCTTGCCGGCCTCGGTGCGCAGCTGGGCGTTGCCCCGGTCGCGGATGTACACCTGGTCGTCTTCGGGGATGCCGAGCAGCATGCTGATGACTTTCATCGGCATCAGCGCCCCCAGGTCGGTGACGAAGTCGAATCGACCCGACCCCACCAGTGGATCCAGGAGTTGGGCGCAGAACCCACGGATCATCGGCTCGAGCGAGCTGATCTTGCGTGGCGTGAACATCCGCGACAGCAACTTGCGGTGCACGTCGTGGATAGGCGGGTCTTCAAAGATCAACATTCCCGGCGGGATGTCGAGGTTGGCCTTGATCAGCTCGAGGATCACGCCCCGGGCGGAACTGAACGTGGCGTTGTCGAACAAGCCCTTGTTGACGTCGGCGAACCGGCTCAACGCGAAGAAGTCGTACTCGGAGTTGTGGTACAGCGGTGCCTCGTCACGCAGCCGAGCAAACATGGGATACGGGTCGGCGATGAGATCGATATCGTACGGATCGAAACGAACATGGCTATCGGTGCTCGCTGTCACGAAATCCCTCCTACCACTGCCGTTTCCGCGCACGTAATTCGGGCAATTTGTACACCGCGCTGTCGCGTTGCTCTGACAATCGAACGGGCTCGGCTGATAACGGGCTCACCTCGGCCGGGCGTCGGTTTAACTCTATTCTCGTAGAGAATCACACAGCGGGTGCCCTGGCAAGACCCAGAGCCCCGAAACCCGTCGGCCAACCCGTACACGGTTTGTCGCGCTCAGCCGGATGCCGCGGCACGGCGGCGCCGCGTTGGGCGCGGGCCGCCCGCCTCGGTTAAGCGGCCCTTGTTCGGGCTCTTGAGAATGCCGGTAGCGATCGCTGACAAGATCCTGTCGAGTTGATCCGGGCTGTCGATAATGCGGTCGCCGTGGACGAATCGCAGCAGCAGGCCGTTGATGAACGTCAGCGTGATGTTGCTCAGATCCTCAACCACGGCCGACTCCAATTCGGCGCCGTGCGGCATGAGCTGCACAAGGATCTCACGGTGCAGTTTGGTGAATCCATCCGCGGCTTGCTGCAGAATCGCAGCCATCGCGGGGTCGCGAGCTGCCTGCATCGTCAGCTCGTACCTGGCCTTCGTTCGGGACAACTGTGGCTCGCTGCCGGCTTGAATCACCACCTGCGACAACCGCGACGGCGAGGGATTGCCTCCCCGGCCATCGGCGCTGTCAGCGACTGACTGCAAGGTTGCGAGGTCCAGCTCAGCCAATCGCTCGGCGACGGCGCGCAGCAGCGCCGAGCGGGTTCGGAAATAGAACGAGGTGGTGCCGTCGGGAACGCCGGCCTTCCGGTCGATCTTCAGATGGCTCAACCCCTTGGCGCCGTCGTCAGCCAACAGTTGAATCGCCGTATCGCACAGGTCACGGCGGCGCTCCGCAGGATTAGGTTTTCGTCGTTTCGCGGCGGCGGGCGTGTATCGAGCCATGAGAATGGACTTTCGTGGGGACGGGATATCGATCGACAATTCGCTGACTAGACGGACGACAATACTCTATGTTCGTAGTGTCGGCAAAGGATCTGGTGTGCTGAGGCGCCCGCCGTCAGTAGCGCAACGGTGTCATCACGATTCACGCCGACTCGGCGAGGACAACGCGTGCTAGACCTGACCGGGAGCTAGTTTGCTTGATCCAGCTGATCTGGCGAAAGGAATGGAGTGGCGTTCCACCAGGCGAAGAACGTATTGACGAGCGTCATTCTGCTCGGCGCGGTGACGTGCGGGTGCCACGCAACCCAACATCCGGCCTCGCCCACCACATCGACCACGAAGGCGCCCACGACGACTCAATCGGTGGCGCCGGTGGTCAACATTCAGCCGTTGCCGGTTCGGCCGGTGGAGAAGTCACAACCAACCACGCCCGACAAGTGCCCCGCTACGAATCCGAACGCCCCTGCGGCACCGACCAACGGTCTCATTACCTGTGATCTCGCCCGGACTACTCGCTATACGTTGGGCCCGGAGGCGATGCGTCTTGGGCTGACACAGGTGGACCCACCCAAGTCGCTGACGGCCGGTTTCTACGAAGTGTTGCTGACACTGGACCCGCCATCCGCGACCGCCTGGGCGTCATTCACCGGTGCGCACCTGCACGACCATATTGCCTTCATCCGTGACGATCTCGTCCTGGAAGCCCCGCTGATCGAAGAACAGGTCAGTTCTGGACAGATCGCGCTGACCACGCAAACAGTTCAGGCCGCAGACCAGCTGGCCCAAATGGCGGGCCGGCCCGCATGACCCGGCTCGCCCTCGGTTTCCTCAGCGTGTTCGCCCCTTCCGCCAGTGGAGTTCGTCAACCTCGCCGCCGATCTCGGCTGCCAGCACATCTCCACCGTTGTGCAGGGACAGCCGTTGGTGCCACTCGGCTTTCCGTCGTTCTCGTTGAAGAACCCGGCACTGAGGAAGGACCTGCGCGCCACGATGGATGACCGGGGCGTGACGATCTCACTCGGCGACGGGTTCCTGGTGCTGCCGGGTGCCGATATGCGCGATTTCTGCTCGGATCTCGACGTCCTGGCTGAGCTCGGCGTTCCCCGGATAAACGTGGTCAGCCTCGATCCAGAGCTGGGCCGCTCGTTCGACCAGTTCGCCGCACTGACCGAACTCGGCGCACAGCGCAACATCGAGACGGACGTCGAACCGGTACCCGGCCTGACCATCGGCGACCTCCCCACCGCAGTGGCCGCTGTGGAATACGTCGGACGACCCGAATTCCGGCTATTGATCGACACCATGCATCTGGTGCGATCCGGATCCGGCGCCTCCGACCTTTTGGCCTTGGACCCCAAGCACATTGGCTACGCGCAACTCAACGACACGACGCTACAGCCGCGCATGGACAACTATATGGAGGAAGCCATGTATGAACGCATGGTTCCCGGCGAAGGCGAACTCCCGCTACCCGACATCCTGTCCGCCCTGCCACCCGACATCGTGATCGAACTCGAAGTACCCAGACGGTCGCTGGCGTTGGCCGGCGTCAGCCCGATCGACCGCCTTCGCCCGTGTGTCGACGCGGCACGTCGCTTGTTGGCGGAGAGATCCGCCAAATCTTCAGGGCTGCAGTAAGTCAGGCAGCCACCGGGTTGATGGGCTGGAAGGCTTGTTCCTGGATGTCTTTGCCGACAATCAGCGCGGTCCCGGCGGGCACTTCGCGCCACAACCCGGGCAAATCGGTCAACGGCTCGGAAACCACAACCCGGGCATCACCACCAAAGTGCAGCGGTTCGTTGTCGGGGTAGAGCATCCGTACCGACTCCAGATCTTCGCTCACGAACAGCGTATTCACTTCCGGTCCACTGGCGTAACGCGCGGCGTACAGGCGAACCCCATCGCTGACCCCCACCGTCATCTGGAGCGCAGGTTCGCCCAAACCGGCCGCCGCAGCGGTCGCTTCGACAAAACCCGCCATCCGGGCGATCCCGGCGATCGGATCATCGGTGAGACCGAAGGTAAGCGCGAGGTGAAAGAGCAGCTCCGAATCGGTAGAACCCGCTATGTTGCCGAACAAGTCGGGGCGCACAGCCATGAGCAGGTCCCGACGCAACCTGTCATACCCGGCCACATAGCCGTTGTGCACAAAAAGCCAGTTTCGGTACCGGAACGGGTGACAGTTGGTCTGCTGCACCGGTGTCCCGGTGCCGGCGCGCACGTGGGCAAGAAACAGGGGCGTGCGGATCTCGGTGGCCAGTGCCAAAAGGTTCTCATCGCCCCACGCCGGGGTGATGCTGCGAAACAGCGCCGGTTCTGCGCGGTGTTCATACCAGCCCAGCCCGGTGCCGTCGCCGTTGGGAATCTCCATGTTCGGCGCGTGTCTGCGGCTCTGTTCGATGAGTGAGCGCTGCGGATCATGTAGCAACTCCCTGGGCGCGATCGGGCCGCCCAGGTATCCAACCCATCGACACATCCGAATCTCCTTGCAACAACTTGTCTGAGCGTGGCGTAGCCATGCTCTTGACTTCACGGCATTGGGTGATCAGCTGCCGTTGTGCGAGCCGTCTCGCGGATCACTTTGTGTACGAACGCCAGCTTGCGGACCACCGCCAGCGGGATGTCGAACGGGTACAGCGGATTCTTACCCATGGCGGTATTCACCCGATTGAAGCAGAGCGACAACCACTTCCAGTCCTCCAGCAGTCGCTCGATCGAAGCGTCCTCGTAGGACGCGAGCGGAACGATGTCCCGCTGAACCGAGAAACGAACCCGGTCGGCGTGCAAGATCAGTCCGGACTCCCGGGCGGTGTCGATTGTGCCGGTGATGTGCAGGTAGTGGGCGAAGCACTCGGCGAAATCCTCCCAGGGGTGCATCGTCGCGTACTCGGAGATGTAGGAGTCGCTCCAGTTCGCCGGAGCACCGAACTTGTAATGTCGCGCGATCTCGGCCTGATAATCTGCGCGCTCATCGCCGAAGATTTCACGGCACTCGTCCAGATAGCGCGCCGCGCCGGGCTCACTTTCCACGAGAACGCTCTGGTAGTAGTGGCCGATCTCGTGGCGGAAATGACCCAGCATGGTGCGGTAGGGCTCACCGAGGTGCACTCGCAGCGACTCGCGGTAGGCGTCCAGCGACTCGACCAGATCGATCGTGATCACCCCGTCGGCGTGCCCGATCACCACACGCTCACCGCCGCTGTAGCTGGACAGCAGATCGAAGGCAAGCCCTCCGTCTTGACGCCAGTACGGGTCGACCGGCAGCCCGATATCGATGAGCTGATAAATCAGTCGCCGCAGTGCAGACGCGGTGGACATCAGCTTTTCCATCGCGATGGTGTCATCGGCGTCGGGCTGGCGGCGGATCAGCGAATCGGCGAGACATCGCCCCTGTTGACCACCGAACTCCTGTTCCTCCGGGACCAACCAGTTGCAGCCGAGAGTGGCTGATCTGGTGCACGCATTCCAGACTCGACGGTCGATAACAGCCGAGCCCGATGACGTGGCAAACATGGCGCGGCTTGGGACGTGCAATCCGAGCTCGGCCGAGCAATTCGGGCAACGCTGCGACTCGAACGGGGCGAAGCCCCGACAAACGGGGCAGGCGAACGCGCGCACGCATCTAATCGTGGCAGGCGTTGCGACGTCCGTGTCGCAGTTGACACGACGACTACCGAATATCCATGTCCTTGCAGCATCAGCTTGGGTTTCGGAGCGGCAGCCCGGCCGCGCGATAGATCGCATCGATGACGGTCATGTTCTCGATCGCGTCTTGCGGGGTCGTCTTCACCGGTTCGCCGCGCAGCACCGCGGCGGCGAAAACGTCGAGCTGATATGCGTACGAAGCACGGCGTGGAAAACGCTCCACCCGTTTGCCGTCGGCTGATCGGACCACGAGTCGATGGAAAATCTGGGGCAATACGGGATTGACTACCCGCACCTCGCCGACGTCGCCGACCACGCGAGCGCTAATCTGCAGCAGACGCGACGACCACATCGAGCAGCGGACCCGGCCGGTGTGTCCGCCGGCGAACCGCAACTCGGCGGTCATGGCCCGATCGACCCGAGGGTCGCGCAGTTTCGGCTGCGCTGAAACGACTTCCGGGGTCGAACCGCCAAACGTGCGGACCATGTGGACCGCATAGCAGCCGGCGTCCATCGTCGCGCCACCCGCGAGCGAATAGTTGTAGCGGATATCGGAGAACATCGGCAGCGGGAAGCACAGGGCTGCCTCCACCCGGTTGAGGTTTCCCAGCTCCCCGGAGGCGATGATCTGCTCAACCCGCAAGGTCAGCGGATGGTAGCGATAGTGGAAGGCCTCCATAACCACCCGATCGGACTTCGCGGCCAGTTCGGCGATCTCGCGGGCTTCGACGGCATTGGCGGCGAATGGCTTTTCGCACAGCACGTGCTTGCCGGCGGCGAGTGCAGCTCGGGTCCACTTGCCGTGCAAGCCGTTCGGCAGCGGGTTGTAGACCGCGTCAATAGCCGGGTCGGCGATCAGCTTGTCGTAGTCGTCGTGCACCCGGGCGATGTTGTGCTTGTCGGCAAAGGTGTGGGCACGCGACGCATCGCGTGCGGCCACCGCGGCCACTACGACATCGGCATTTTGTTTGGCCGGGTTGATGAGCGCCGTGGGTGCGATACGGGCCGCGCCCAGAATGCCGATCCGCACCTGTCCAGACACGGACCCGACGCTAGCACTTGAACTGTGTCGCTGGCTGCGTGAAAGTGCCCGGCTCCGAGCGTGCGGCCCATGGACGAATTCAAGGCAGTTCTCGTACTTACGGCCCACGCTCGGCGGCCAGCGGTTCGGCAATGTGCAATATCAGGATGCGGGCCCGCGACGGGCGAATGCGGGCGCATGCTCGGGCCGAACCCCGACGCCGACGAAATACGCGGGCACAACCGACAACCACGGCAACCGCTCGACCAAGCCCAGAAGCGCCGCCGGCGGGGTGGGGTCCGCGCCGCGAAGGAGCGGGCCGAGCAGCCGGCTGGCTAACAGCCGTTGCACTGCCTGAGTCACCGCGGTGGGAAATAGGCGCCGGCGGCGCACCGCCGCCAGGTCGCGATCGGTGACCCGGTGCTGCCGCAGTGGTTCCGCCAATATGGTTGCGGCGGCGACGGCATCTTGGACCGCCAGGTTGATGCCGACGCCCCCAAGCGGAGACATCGCGTGCGCGGCATCGCCGATGCACAGCAGCCCATCGGTGTGCCAACGACGCAGCCGATTCACTCGGACGTCGAGGTGCTTGATGTCGTCCATGGACGTCAGCGCCGCCACCGACTCGGTCGCTTCTGGCATTAGGGCGCTGACGTCCTGGCGGAAGTCCGCTATACCCCGCGCGCGCAGCTGTGCGTCAGTCCCCTTGGGCCCGAGGTACGCGATCTGGTCATAACCCTCGCGTGGGATCACGACGAGACCCTTGCCTGGGGCGAAGCGGGGCAGGAAGGTGAATTCAGCATCGCCTTCGCGTGGCAGCCTGAACCACCACACGTCGAAGTTCACCGGGTAGTCGTGTGTCTTCAGTCCAGCCTCATGGCGCACGATCGACGTCCGGCCGTCGCACGCCACGGTCAACTCGGCCCGCAATTCGCCCGGGCCGTCGGATCCCTGGTAGCGCACTCCGGCAACCTTGCCGCCCTCCCGCAGCAGTCCGGTGACCTCGGTCTTCATCCGCAACGTGAAGCTCGGCTCGGCTTTGGCGGCCGCGGCGAGCAAGTTCAGCAGGTCCCACTGCGGCACCATGGCGATATAGGGGTGGGGTTGGCCGCGCAGACGCTCGAAGTCGACGTATGTCACCGAGCGCCCATTCGTTTCGAATTTCGCCTTGCGCACCTCGCTGTAGTGCAAAGCCGTGAAGCGCTCCCACAGGCCGAGTTCGTCGAGTAGCCGCAGGGTGGTCGGATGCACCGTGTCGCCGCGAAAGTCGCGCAGGAAGTCGCCATGCTTCTCCAGCAGGGTGACGTCCACACCCGCCCGCGCCAGCAAAAGCCCGAGGACCATGCCGGCCGGGCCGCCGCCGATAATCGCGCACGTGGTTGTGTCAACCATTGGCGCTCGAGCATACGCGGTGGTCCATTGGGCGCTGGGCGCAGCCGGACCTTTTGCCGAAATCCGTTCCCGCATAACGCCGTTGGTCTCAGCCGAGCATTTGCGGGTCGATTTCGAAAACCGAGACGGGATCCAGGATCACCCCGCTTTCCTCGACGTAGCGGTCCCACAGCCCGAGGAGCCCGGCCAGTATCTCGGGCCGCGAGGCGGCCAGGTCGTCGATCTCACCGGGATCGCCTGAGAGGTCGTAGAGCTGCCAGGTGCCCGGGCCGTACGGTGCGGGCAGGTAGAGGGCCTTCCAATCGCCCCGGCGAATGGCGCGGCGGCCGAACAACTCCCAGCCGGTGCCGGTATCGGCGTGATGTACCGCCTCGGTGCCGCCCGACAGATACGGCACCAGCGAGCGGCCACGGATGGGTGCTACCTCGCGGCCGCGGTAGGTGGTGCCGGGATGTGCGGTGCCGGCGAGTTCCAGGACGGTCGGGGCGATGTCCATCACGGTCGCGAACGCGGTGCCGATCTGGCGCTGCCGGGCGAAGCCGGGCCAGGTGACGAACCCGACCACCCGGATCCCGCCTTCGGTGGTGAACGCCTTGTGCAGGCGCGACGGCGCCGTGGCAGCTTGCGCCCAGCGGGGCCCGTACCAGATATACGAGGTGGGGCGGCCAAGGTTATCGAGGCTATTGTCGCAGTACTTTTCGATCTGCGCGGCAATCTGAGCACCATGCAGCGGCATCGCCTCGACGATCGCGCCCTCTGCGCCGTTGTCGGACAAGAAGATCACGACCGTGTCGTCAAGTTCGCCGGTGTCGGCCAGGTAGTCGATCACCCGGCCGATATTCCAGTCCATCCGGTCCACCATCGCGGCGTAGACCTCCATGCTGCGGGCCGAAAGCGCGCGCTCGTCGGCTGTCATGTCGGCCCACTCCGGAGCGCCGTCGGCCACGACGGGGTGCGCGACGACATCGGGCGGGCACAGGCCGAGCTGCTCGAGCGCTGCCAAGCGCGCCTGGCGCAATGCGTCCGGACCGGCGTCGTAGCGGCCGCGATATGTGGCGATGGATTCGTCAGGCCCTTGCAGCGGCCAGTGCGGCGCTTGGAAGGGCAGGTAGGCGAAGAACGGTCGGTCCCGGTTTTTGGGGCGGTCGGAACGTTCGCGGAAGTAGCGCAGCAAGGTGTCGGTGTAGAAGTCCGATGAGTAGAAGTCGTCGCCGACCGTGACGAACTGGTCATCTTCGGTGTAAAGCGTTGGTACGGCCGAGAAACCCCGGGCCGCCGCACCGCCGTAATGGCTGGCGCCGGCCGGCAACAAAGCGAACGAACGCTCGAATCCGCGCGCCCACGGCGAGGTCTCGATCGTGTCGCCAAGGTGCCATTTGCCAGACATCAACGTCAGATACCCCGCCTCGCGCAGTAGCTCGGGCAACGCTACGACCCGGTCGTTCAGATAGCCCTCGTAGCCGGGGGCACCCGCGAATCCAGGGATCGCGACCTCCAGCATGGTGCCGATGCCCGCGATGTGGTGATCGGTTCCGGTCAACAGCATCGCCCGGGTGGGTGAGCAGGCCGGCGCCGAATGAAAGTCGGTGAGCCGGATCCCCGCGTAGGCGAGCCGGTCCAGATTGGGCGTGCTGATCTCGCCACCGAAGGCGCCGATATCGGAGAACCCGAGATCGTCCGCCACGATCACCAAGAAGTTGGGCCGCTTCACGGTGAAGCATCCTGTCAGGTCCGGCGCCCGGATGGAACTTCTGCGGCCGGCACCATCGCCGATATTGTCTAGGCAGCTTGATCCGTCGCCACGCCGAACCGAAACACAGAAAGGGGCACTGAGATGCTGGCGCAGTTTGGGATGTCGATTCCTCTGGTCGCCGCCCCGATGTCGGGCGGCCCCACCACCCCGGCGATGGTGTCGGCGGCAACCCGGGCGGGTGGCTTGGGCATGCTCGCGGCCGGCTACAAAACCGTGGAGGCCGTCGAAGCCGAGATCAAGAGGGTTCGCGCCGAGGGAATCCCCTTCGGCGTCAATGTGTTTGCTCCCAATCCGCTGCCGGTCGACCCCGACCACTACCGGACCTACGCCGCAACGATTCAGCAGGAGGCCGAACAGTTCGGTCTGACCCTGCCCGCCGAGCCAATCGAAGACACCGACAGGTTCGACGAGAAGATCGCGCTGTTGCTCGACGACCCGGTGCCGATGGTGTCGTTCACCTTCGGGATACCGCCGCGTCACGTGATCGCCGCGCTGCAACGGTCCAATAGCGTTGTGGTGCAAACGGTGACAACGCCCGACGAGGCGGCGCGAGCTCACGCCGCCGGTGTCGACATGCTCGCCGTGCAGGCAGCGGCCGCCGGCGGGCACTCCGGCACGCTCTCGCCGCGCAAGCCGCTGACACCGGTCCCGATCGTCGACCTCGTCAAACAGATCACTGCGACCGTGCCGCTGCCGGTGCTGGCCACGGGTGGGCTTGCCACTCCTGCTTCGGTGGCCGACGTCATCCGAGCGGGCGCTGCAGCGGCCGCGGTCGGCACGATTCTGCTGCGCGCCAACGAAAGCGGCGCCTCAGCCACCCATCAGGCCGCGCTGGCCGATCCCGCTCGCACCGAAACCGTGCTCACCCGGGCCTTCACCGGCCGACCGGCCCGGGGCCTGCGCAATGCGTTCATCGACGCCCACGAGGCGGAGGCGCCCCTGGGTTATCCGGCGATTCACTACCTCACCAGCCCACTGCGCAAGGCCGCCGCCGCGGCGGGCAAACCCGACTATGTCCATCTGTGGGCGGGCACAGGTTACCGGCACGCCACCGCCGAACCCGCAGCCGACATTCTGCAGCGACTCGCATCCGACCTCTGATCGGCCGCGCTACGAGTATTCGAAGCGGTTCAGCACGTCGTAAGGGGTGTGCAGCGCGCACAGCACCTTGTAGATCCACCGCACCGCGGTCGAATCGACTTTCTCATAGCCGGCCAGTACGGCTGTCTGCTCGACGAATCGCAGCCTCGGGTTCCAGGTCTGCAGCGCGCGCACGTCGCGGATGCCCCACTTGGTGATCCCTTTTGTGAAGACCTTCGAAACCAGCGGCGCCAGCGCTGAAACCGTATCGAAAAGCAGCTCGCCGCAACCGAATCGGTCCGTCAAGCGCAGCAGCAGCCGCCGCACGTCGCTCTCCGGCAGGTACATCAGCAGGCCCTCGGCGACGACGAGCGTGGGTCGCCCCGTTGGGATCTGATCCAGCCACTGCGGATCGGTCACCGACGAGCCGATCATCCGGTAAAACTCGGTGTCGTCGTACAGCCGTCGCCGCAACTCGATGACGCTTGGCTGATCGACGTCGAACCACAGAACCGATGTGGGCAAGGCGAGCCGAAAGGCGCGGCCGTCGAGGCCGCAGCCAAGGTGCAGGACGACGGCGTCGGGATGCCGTTGAAGGAAATCAGCGCACCAGTCGTCGAGCTGTTTGGCGCGCAATGCGACGAGGTACTGGTTCGAGGCCGGCAGCGAGGTCCGATGAATTCTCTTGAAGTCATAGTCGATCCGGTCCACCGCCTCCGCGGCCGCGTTATCACCCAGAATTGGGTGCCGCGAACGGCTTTCATACGCGCGTAGATAAAGCGTGACGAGATTTGTCCACTCCACCGAGCCCCAGCGGACGGAACTGAAGTCGACTTTGTCCGTGGTCATGATCCCTCCTCCTGGGAGGAGGGTAGTCGATAGATTTTCGCATTCAACTCGCCGCGGCGATCACGTTCGACAGCCTGGGGCCCGGGTTGTGCACGTGCACACGGGCTCGCGACGGTGCATGCCGATGACGCGATCGATAGCGTTGCTGACGCACCGCGCTTCCTCTTCGATCAGCATGTGGCCGGCGGTGGGTCGGTGCAGATGGGTCGCGCTCGGGATGGCCGCGACCAGGTCGCGTGCGTGCTCGGCCGGGGTCGTGATGTCCGCTCCCCCGCTGATGACGATCGTGTTCGCGGAAATGGAGGCAAGCGCCTGGTACTGGTCATATTGCTTCGGGCCGGGAAGGAAGCCGACGGCCGTCGTCAATGAAACGGTGTGGACGGGGGAAGCGGAGACCGCGGCAGCGCCATTCGGCGCGGCGCCAAAGTATTTCGCGAGGCCTTGCGGTTCCACCGGACGATCGGCAGCGGGACGGCCCAGGTATGCCAGCGCCGTCATTCCGCCCATCGAGTGTCCCGCCAGCGTGAGCGGCCCCGTGACGTGAAGAGTGGTCAGGACATCGGCGAGGTCGGCAGCGAGACGGTCGATCCGGTACGTGTGCATGTCGGCACCGGTCGAATCGCCGTGGCCGCGGTGATCGTAGGTGATGATTCGTACGCGGTTGCCCCTCCGACGCACCAGGTGACGAACCTGGAGTGCCCAGCTCGACCGTGTCAGGCATAGACCGTGCAGCAACACAACGGTGTGGTCGGGAGCGACGGCCGCGCCGTAGTCGCGGACAGCCAACCGCACGCCGTCGCTCGTGATGACGGTTCGCTCGACATAGCCGGCGCGGCGCACGTCCACTCGCCGTCGACACGCTGCCGGGACGCCGAGACGGCCACCGCCCACGAGGGCCGAGGACGTCGTCGCACGGTATGCGTTTGTTCCCGTTGTCAGTTCCGGCTGAGTCAACACGGTGGACTCCTTGTCGGCGCGATGTCGAGCAGGGTCTCGACACCCTGTTGCGCTCGAAGCTACGGAGCGGCGGCGGCCGTGACTCGCTTGTGCGCAATAGCCGCTCAACAGGCGATTTTGAGGTTTTGCGCATTGTGCTCAGTGCGCAGGGCAGGCCGCGCAGTCCGAAACGCATAGCGGTACCCGCGGACCCGGACCGACCGGGTTGGAAAATTCGTGGCCATCCAATCGGGGGTGCGCTCCGAACACCTAAGAGCAGCGCGTGTGACGGTCAACACCGTTAGGTCAAAAGGAGGCCTGTCTTGATGGGAAAAGCGACGTTCAAAATGGTTGCCGCTGGCGACGGTTCACCGCAATCCCCATCCGGATACAGCTTCCTCGTGTTCGCTCACGCGATCGCGACGGTGTTGCTGCTCATCGTGCTCGTGGCCGGCGTCTGGCAGTTCATGGACTGGGTCGTGACGCCACCGTGCCCGGGAGACACTTCGCTGTCATCGGTGTCTTCGTCGTCGGCTCCGGCACCCGCGACGACGACACCGGTGGCGACGACCTCACCGGTGGCACCAAGGCCGGTGCAGGCCGGCGGATCCCGCCCCACCCCCGACCGGACTGGCGCATCGCCGACGACGCCCATCGCGTCGTACCGATATTCGGCCCACGCTGAGCTGGCGCTGCGCTCCGACGAGTGCCCGTGCCCGCACCAGCGTTAGCTCGAGACCAGCGGCGGATCCCCGATCTAGTCTCCCTCGTCGCCGCCCCCGCCCTTGCCGTGGCCTTTGCCAGGGCCGTGCCATGGTTGCACCGGAGGATGTTGCGTCGCGGGGGATGGTGGCGGCGCGGGAGCACTAGCGGGTACCGGCACCGGTGTGCTGGTGGTCATGGGGTTGGTGGGCGCGTGCGAGGACGACGAATTAAGCGCCAACGCCAACGGGATAACGATCAGTACCGCCAAGACGGCCAGGGCGCCCAGCACCTTCCTTCTGCCGCTCGGCACCCGTGGAACCAGCGCGGGAAAAAACGTGTTTGTGACTGCCGGGGGCAACGGCATGTCCAGCACCTTGGTGGCTGGGCGCAGCGGCGGGGCGACCTGCATCCCAGCCGTGGTCACGGCCGGACGGCCGTGCAGCGCGGCGCGCATCTCCTCGGCGCTGCCGAACCGCTGTCGCGGGTCGTGGGCCATCGCGCGTTCGATCACCGCGATCAGGCCGGGATCGACGTCGGGTCGCAGCCGGGCGAGCGGCGGCCGTCGGCCCTGCAAAATGGCGCTGGCCAGCGCGGCCATATTTTCCTGAGGGAAGGGGCGATGCCCGGCAAGTGCTTATAGCCGACGACGCCGACCGCATAAAGGTCATCGGCCACACAAGCGGGTGCGCCGGCGAGCCGCTCGGGGCTCAGATACGCAATGGTGCCCACGACCTGGCCGGTTAGCGTGCAGGTGGCCTCCGGGGTCTTGGCGATCCCGAAGTCCGCGACTTTCATGACCTCGCCTCCCGCGGCGAGCAGGAGGGCTTGATGTCGCGGTGCAGGATGGCGGCGCGGTGTGCGGCGGTCAGCGCGGCGAGGACGTTGTCGAGCATGGCATGGACCCGCGCTTGCGACAGTTGACCCCGGGCTATCTGGTCAGCCAGGGTTTCGCCGGGCAACCGTTCCATCACGATGAACGGCGTGCCGTCGTGCTCACCACTGTCGTGGACCGCGACGATGTTCGGATGGTTAAGTGCCGCGGCCGCGTGCGCCTCAGCGTCGAATCGGTTCCGGATGTCGTTCTGGGCGCTCAGCACCGGGTGCAGGAGCTTGATAGCGATGGGTCGGCGTAGTCGCGTGTCCCAGCCGTCGCGAACCTCGGCCATGCCGCCGCGGCCCAGCCTGCGGCGCACCTCGTAGCGACCAGCGAGCAACACAAGGGTGTTCATTCGCCCGTGCAACCTCGGTAATGATCGTGCGCTTGACGCTGAAGACGTGAGCTTCGGAACCTGGTTTCCCAGACGCCGACGGTTCAAACGCACACCCCGGCGGGTGGCCCGCTGAGGAAGTTTTCCAACCGATCGGGCCCTCCCCGCGGGAGCCGTCAGAAGGCGTCGGGGTTCCGCTGTACTTCGACCGGCACCGGGTGCTGGTACAAGCGCGAAGCGTTCTCCCAAGTGAATTTGCGGATCGCATCCTGCGGCAGATCACCGATTTCGTCGTAGATCGTTTGTTGGGTGTGCGGCCAGGTCGAGTCGCAATGCGGATAATCGGCTTCCAGCATGATGTTGTCCACACCAATCCGGTCGCGCTGGACGAACGACGACTTGTCCTCCACCGCGCAGAACCAGAAGTTGCGAGTGAAAACCTCTGCGGGAGTCAAGCTCTCACCAAGTGCTTGCCAGGTGCCGTACATCGCGTGATAGCTGAGCATGTGATCGAGGCGATCGAGCAACCCTGCTACCCAGCCGATTCCACCTTCTGACAAACAGATCTTGAGACCTGGGAACCTGCTGGGCAGGCCGGAGTACAACCAGTCGACCGCCGCCGAGATGGCATATGCGAAGAACAGCACGCCTTGCACGTCCGGCGGTGCGTCGTCGGTGGTGGACGGCGACGAGCCCGACGATCCGATGTGAAGGTTCACGACGGTGCCTGTCTCGGCGCACGCCGCCATCATCGGATCCCAATGACCCGAGTGGATACTCGGCAATCCGAGCATCGCGGGATTCTCGCTGAACGTGACGGCGTGAAATCCACGCTCGGAGTTCTCATAGATCATTTTTGCGCCCAGCTCCGGGTCCAGCAGCCATGGCAACTGGCACGGAATGATCCGTTCTGGATAGGAACCCGCCCATACCTCGAGGTGCCAGGCGTTCCATGCGCGGACCGATGCCAGCGCCAGGTCACGATCCTTGGTCACCTGCTGCAGCCGCTGCCCGGCGAAGCCCGGCAGGAAAGAGGGGAAGTTGAGCGAGGCGTAGATGCCGTTCAGGTCCATATCTTTGACGCGCTCATGGATATCCCACGCGCCTGTGCGCATTTCATCGAATCGGACCGGCTCGAAGCCGTACTCTGCCACCGGCCGCCCCACCACGGCGTTGAAACCGACGTTGGGCAGTTCCTGGCCGTCGTAGACCCATGTCTGCCCGCCATTTTCGGTGTCAACGACTTTAGGCGCACGGTCGGCGAACCTGCGCGGAAGACGTCCGGTGAAGGTGTCGGGTGGTTCAACGATGTGATCGTCGACCGAGATCACCGTGTAGCGCCGTGCTGCCCGAGGTGGGTCCGGCAGCAATGTGACGGAGCGATCGTCCCCGGTCTTTGCGGTGGTGAAATTCAGGTTGCCGGCCAACTCGTCGATCGATTTCATTCGTGAATCTCCCTGCGGGGCTGCGCGGTCAAGTGTGTGGTGACGGCCTTCGGTGTGCGTCCAAGGCGGGAATCAGGGTCGAATTGCGCCGTGAGCGCACTCCCGATACCCCGACCGCACACTCGTCGCGGCGGGGCGGGATTCATCGGCTCACGTGAGCACATCGGGGTCGGCCTTGATGGTCATCCGGACTGCCCCCGCCCAGTACACGTCGGCGGCCCGTTCAATCAGCGACCGTTGCATGCCTGCCATGTCCGACCAGTTCATCTTCACCGGTTTTTTCGCGGTCAGCATGACGTCATAGGCCAGTTTGCATACCCGCTCGATCGATGCCGCTCGGTACACGGCTTGGGCCAGGTTGCTGCCGGTTGCGATGACGCCATGGTTAGCCAGGATCGTCAGGTTGGCGCCGCCGATGCGTGCCGCGAGATCGGCTGCGCGGGCTGGGCTGTCGATCTCGCCGTCGTACGAGTCGACCAGGCACAGGTCATCCAAGAAAAGTGAACCGGTCTGGTGTACCAATTCGGGCAGCCTGCCCAGCGCGGCAAGCACGCAGACGTAATAAGGGTGGTTGTGAATGACGACCCGAGCGTCTTCGCGGACACGGTGCAGTTCGGTATGGATGTGGATCGCCGGAGTCACGTCCCAACGACCTCGCACCACCCGCGCGTCGCTGTCCACCACGCAGATATCCGACGCGGTGAGTTCCTGCCACCACAGTCCCCACGGATTGACGAACATCTCGGTTTGCCCTTCGGGCTGCCAGGTGATGTGTCCGGCCATATTCTCGGCGAAGCCGATGCCGGCCAGGTGGCGAAACGCCACGGCGAGCGCCTGCTCGTTGGACAGTTCGACTCCGATCGGGGGCACCACCGACGGCGCCCACACCTCCAGACCACCTCGCCGTGCTTTAGGAGCGTTCATGATCGGCCTCCATCCTTGCTCGGATATCTTGGCGGAGTTGGCCTTTGGCGACCTTTCCTCCCGACGATCGCGGTAGTTCGCCGACCACGATGAGTCGTTCGGGCAGCAGTTCCTTGGAAACCCCCAGTGCCAACAGGTGGTTGACGAGTTCGGTCAGGTCGATGGCCTGCGAGTCGGTGAGTTCGGCGTACAGGCAGACTTTTTCGCCGAACACCGGATCGGGCATGGCCACCGCTGCCGCTAACGCTATGGCGGGGTGGGTCATCACAGCATCCTCGACCTGCGCGGCGCTGATGTTCTTGCCTCCACGCAAGATGAAGTCGGATGTTCGGCCGGTGACGCTCAGATAACCGTCGGCATCGATCTCGCAGATGTCGCCCATGCGCATCCAGCCGTCGCGAGTGAACAGCTTGTCGTGTTCGGTACCGCCGAGGTAGCCGAGGCTGGTCGCCGGCCCGCGGCATGCGGGTTGTCCTCGTCCCGTCTCGGTGACGTCCTGATCCCCGTCGAACAGTCGAACGGCCATCTCGGGGACGATCCGGCCACCGGTGCGAAGTCGGCGTTGCGGCGAGTCGTCCATTGTGGTCCCGCTGAGCAGCCCGGTTTCATTGGAGCCATAGAACTGCAGAATCTTTGCGCCGGTGAGTTGCTCGAACTCGACAGCGGGCCGATACGGTAACGCCTCACCGCCGGCGAAAACGACCCGCAACGAGCTCAGATCATAATCCCGGCATGCGACGTCGGCCATCAGCATCGTCAATTGTGTGCTGACACAGCATAATACGGTGATTTTGTGCTGAGCTATCGCCTCACATGCCGCCTTGGCCGTGAAACGTTCCAGGATTACCGCCGTGGCACCGAGGTAGATCGGAGTGGTATGGCTGGTCCATATCCCGAAGCCGAAGGGCGTGGGTATGACCGGCAAGAACACGTCTTCTGACGTCAGCAGCCCGTTGGCGACGGCCTTCTGGTGAAAGTAGTACCAACGATTCTGGGTGTGCACCACGCACTTGGGCAGCCCAGTGGTCCCGGACGTGGAGTTGATGAGGAAGACGTCGTCGGGGCCGAGACGCGATCCAGCTCTGAGCGCCTTGGGCTCCGCGTGGACGTTCAGGCGCAGCGCACCGGCAGGTTGAGTCAAGACCAGCAGCGAGACTGGGGATTCCGCGGCCACACCGGCCGCGGCCCGGTTCGCGGCACCGCCGCGCTGCTGGTCGCTGATCAGGATCTTCGGCTGCGCGCCACGCAGTATCGCGGCGACCTCACGGGTGCCGGCACGCGCGCCGATGCCGACGACGACGGCGCCGCAGCGTTCGATTGCGACGAACAGCACGTGGATAGCGGCGGAGTCGCCGTGCCATACCGCGACTCGATCCCCTCGAGCTATACCGACGCCGGCGAGTTGTTCCGCCAGATCGGTTGCCGCATAGTCGAATTCATACCACGTCAACGAGATGCCGGGATGGTCGACGTAGGCGGGTCGGTCTGGCGACTGTTCGGCGTTGCGACGTACCGCGTCCGACAGCGTCGAGTCGGACCACCAGCCGGCCGCACGAAAGCGGGCCGAGTCCTCGTCGGTGAATGCCGGCGAGCCCACGGTATCCAGCCCACCGGCGCTCATTACCAAATGATAGGAAAACCGCGCGTCGTTGAGTCGGCCACGTACCGGGGCGGAAAACGGTTACGGATTCTGAGCGCCAGGAGCAGCGTGTTGCTGATCGTGCGTAGTACCCGGACGCGCGTGCGGGGTGGGACAACTTTGGTGCCGAGTACACCCGCAGTTCAGGCCGATAATGCAGCCGCCACCACCGATGGGTTGCACCGGTAGGGCGCCGCCACCACCGGTACTGTCCCCGGGCGATGGGGGTGCCGGAGCCACGCCGGATGAAGCGCTGATTGCGCTGGTCAGCGGCTTGTCAACATCGCCAACGCCCGCGAACGCGAAAGCGAGCACGGCCACACCACCGCATAGCGCGGTCGCCGTCCTGCCTTTGCGGTTCACCACAACTTCCAACTGTAGGTTCTGAATGCGGGATGCGCAGAAGTGACACCGGAGCACGGAGGGCAGCGGCAATGAAAACCACCCAGATGCCCGGGCTCTGGCAGGGACTGCTTAGCGGCGCTGCGGCGGGCGCCGCAGGCACCACCGCGCTGAACGTGATCACTTACCTGGACATCGCGGTCCGGGGCCGGCCCACGAGCAATACGCCCGAAAGGACCGTCGAGGCGATGGCGAACCTGTTCGGCCTCACTGTTCCGGGTACTGGTGACGTCCTGGCGAACCGGATCTCGGGCCTCGGCGCGCTCACCGGGTATGCCGCCGGCATTGGGATGGGTGTGATTCTCGGGCTGGCCTATGCGCTGGGATGGCGGCCCGGGCTACTCGTGGCCACGCTGGTCGCGACGGCCATCGCCCTGATCGGCTCCAACGGACCGATGACCGTGCTCGGGGTGACCGATCCGCGGACCTGGGGCGTCGTCGGGTGGATCAGCGATCTGATCCCGCACGTCGGATATGGAGCGGTCACCGCGCTGGTGTTGCATTGCCTCTATCCCCTGTCCCGGCCCGCCGCCGATGCGCAACGCTCCGAGGCGACCGAGCCGGCCTGACGGTTTTCTGGGATCGGTAGCGAGGTGCCCGGTTTCTACTTGCGTCAGGACCGCTGCAACAGGCAGCGAACGGCAAGGAGGAACCCTGGAAGCACACCAGCGAAGTGCTACCGCGCCCGCCGCTAGCGCTTCCGCAGCCCACTGCCCCAGTTTGCCGGCGCCTCAAGGAGCTTCAGGCCCTGCATGACGACGGCGCGATCTCCGACGGCGAGTACAGCGCACGGCGTCTGCAGATCATCTCCGAGATGTGACTTCGCGGCGGCTATCCCTGCACTGTCGGGCGGATGGTGATGTCGCCGATTTCTGTGTCGTCGGGCTGCTCGATGGCGAACGCAATGGCTCGCGCGACCGCCGATGCCGGCAAACCAAAGTCGTTCATCGTGCGTCGGATCTGTTCACGCACCGCCACGTCGTCGATGGAGCTGTCAAGTTGGGTATCCACGAATCCCGGCGATATCGACGTGGTTCGCACGACCCCGTCGGTCGACTCTTGGCGCAGGCCTTCCATCAGGGTGCGCACGGCGTTCTTGGTGGCCGCGTACACGGCCATGGTGGGCACGATCTTCAGCCCGGCCGTGGACACCGTCGTCACGAAGTGGCCCCGTCCCTGCCGTCGGAACACCGGTAACGCCGCCGCGATGCCGTGCAGCACCCCGCGCAGGTTGACGTCGATCATTGCTGACCACCCGTCGACGTCCAGATCTGATATCGGCCCGATCTTGCTGATGCCGGCGTTGCTCACGAAGACATCGAGGCGACCGAACTCGTCGACGGCCGTGCCGACGAGCCGCTCTAAGTCCTCGCGTCGAGCGACGTCGACCCGACATGTCACAGCCGCTCCCTGGTGGACCCGTATCGCACGCGCGATGTCATCCAGGCGCTCGGTGCGGCGCGCACCGAGGACCACCCTGGCACCGCGCTCGGCGAGCAGATGCGCGGTCGCCTCGCCGATCCCGCTGCTTGCGCCGGTGATGGCTACGACTTTGCCCTCGATACCGTTCATTCGATCCCCTGTACACGCATGCCGATGAGCATCCCGCACGCCAACCCGCCACCTGATTCAGGATGTGCCCGTGCCGCTGTGAGCGGTGTTCTCGACTGTCGCGGCGTAGCTCGTCCCACGCGCCGGGCGCGTCCACAGCACGCCGCCCGCTGCGCTGACTCCGGCAGCGATCAGCTCACGTTTGAGGATCTTGTTGGTGGCCGTCGCCGGCAGGTCGCCGTTGATGCGCACATAGCGCGGCCACGCCTTCGGCGACAGATCGGGTTGAGCGGTGAGGAATTCCTCGAGATCTATTGGCTCCAAATGCATCCCGTTGCGAATCACGAGAGCCGCCATCACCTGGTCGCCGACCCGCTCGTCGGGCACGGCATAGACCGCGACCTGGCTGACCTGCGGCAGCCGCTCCAGGATCCGCTCGATCGGCGCCGCCGCCAGGTTCTCGCCGTCCACCCGCATCCAATCGGCGGTGCGGCCGGCAAGGTAAATCCAGCCGTCGGCGTCGCGGTAGGCCAGATCACCCGACCAGTACATGCCATGCCGCATGCGCTGGGCGGTGGCGGCCGGATCGTTGTAGTAGCCGGCAAAAGGCCCCGCGCCCTGCGTGTTGACGAGTTCGCCGACCGAGTCGTCGAAGTTGGTCAATGCGCCGTGCTCGTCGAACTGCGCGATTGCGCACTCTTTCAGGGTATTTGGGTTGTAGATGCTCACTCCCGGGTAAGGCTTGCCGATCGAGCCCGGCGGGGTACCGTCCTCGCGGACAACGATCACCGCGAACTCGCTGGAGCCGAAGCTGTCGACCACACGGCATCCGAAACGCCTTGCGAATTCGGCGATATCGCGATCGGTTGCCTCGTTGCCGAACGCTACACGCAGGGTCGTGTCGGCATCGTCCGGACGTTCCGGAGTGGCCAGGATCAACGCCAGCGGCTTGCCGACGTAGTTCAGGTACGTCACGTTGTAGCGGCGGACATCGTCGAGGAAGCGGGACGGCGAAAACCGCGCCGGGACCATGGTGGCGCCGCTGCCTATGGCGACCGCCCACCCGGCAGCAACTCCGTTGGAGTGAAACAGCGGCATCGACAGGTAGCAGACGTCATCGGCGGTGATGTCGTACTGAAAGATCAGGCTGGCGCCACACATGATCGCCATCCCGTGCGCGAACCGAACGGCCTTGGGGTCGCCGCTGGTGCCGGACGTGAAGATCATCATCAGGGTGTCGGCGGCGGTGACCTCCCGGTGGGGGACCGACCGTGGCGCCGCGGCCACCGCCTGGGCGTAGCGGGTCGCGTTCACGTTGAGAACCTGAATCCCGTTGAGATCCAGGCCGTCCAGCAGGGGCAGGTGCTCGCTGTCGACAAGCAGGATTTGACAGTCGGAGCGTCGGATATCGCCGAGCAAGCCGGCTCCGCGCCGGGTGGTGTTGATGCCGCACAGCACGTAGCCGCCCAGCGCAGCGGCGGCCATGGCGCGCAGCATCACCGGGGAGTTGGTGAGCAACGCGCCGACATGCAGCGGCCGCAACGGGTCGGCCAGCGAAATCAGCGCGGCCGCCTCGGCCTCGGCCTCCGCCAAGTGCTGCCGCCACGTCCAGATCCGCTCGCCGTGGACGATCGCGGGAGTGTCGTCGTGCCTGCGCTGCCGCAGTAGCTGCTGCACTGTCTCGGTCATCGGGTGGTCAGCACCAGCCCGGCATAGTTGTCACGGGCCACCTCGTCGCACTGGCGTCGGTAGTTGCCGAATCCTCCGGTGTAGGGCATGAAAACTCGTTTCTTGCCTTCGATGTTGGCACCCAGATACCACGAGGATGCCGCTTTGGGAAACAGGGTCCGCTCGGCGGCTTGCGCCACGTGGTCGGTCCAGGAGCGGGCGGCGTCGCGGCGCGGCTCGACCTCGGTCACCCCGAGTCGCCGGACGGTCAGAACCAGGTTGACGGCCCAGTCGACCTGAACTTCGGCGTGCAGCACCATGTTCGACAGCACCGACGGACTTCCAGGTCCGCTGACGGTGAACAGGTTCGGCAGGCCCGGCACCATCAGACCGAGAAATGTCACCGGGCCGTCGGCCCAGACGTCGCGCAACCGCTGTCCCCCAGGCCCACTCGGGTCGATGCGGGTCAGCGCCCCGGTCATCGCGTCGAACCCGGTGGCGAAGATCAGCACATCGCAGGGATAGGTGGTGTCGCTGGTTCGCACTCCGTGGGCCGTGATCGTTTCGATGGGCTCACGGCGCAGGTTCACGAGCCGGACGTTGTCGCGGTTGAAGGTGGCGTAGTAACCGCTGTCCGTGCAAATACGCTTGGTTCCGATCGGGTGATCCAGCGGGATGAGATCGGTGGCAACGACGGGGTCGGTGACGATCTCCCGGATCCGCTCCTCGGCGAACTCCCGCGCGATGTCATTGGCTG
>DATKEW010000482.1:0-7262 GCA_035511785.1 Mycobacterium sp. | reverse complement strand
CAATCCTAAGCAGGAGTCAACCGGACCGCTGCCAAGTGCATTCGGTCGACCGCCTCGGCGAACTCATCGAGTGTCGGTATCCGCTGGTCGCGGAATTTCAGCCCGAGCATCCGCTGCGCGCGCGGGACGCCATAGGACTGCGCGCACCTCAAGAAGAGATCGGAGACGGTGGCGCGGTCTCGGATGAGTTCACCGCGCATGGCGGTTGTCTTGCCGTCGTGGACGACCTCGGCAGCGGCGCCGCCGCGGAAGTTCTGTTTCCAGGGAGAGGCGGTCAGCGCGTAGAGATCATTGTCGATCACGTGTGCGCTCAATGGAATTGAGTACGGTCGCCCCGTCTTTCGCCCGGTGAAGCTCAACACCATCAGTTGCTTGCGCGCGGAGCCGGCGAGCGGAGTGCGCAGCAGCGAGCGCAGCATCGGGTTGACGACGCGGAGTAGAGCCGACGGCGGGTGCCCGACGTCTATCGGGTACGACTGTTCTGCCACGCCAACACCATAAGACCAATCGGGGTTGGGGGGAACGCCGACGACACGTAACCTCGGCGTCGGCGCGATGGACAGGCACAACGGGCAGGGAGGTTGATCATGGCCAGGACCGATGACGACAGCTGGGGAATCACCGAGAGCGTGGGAGCGACGGCGCTGGGCGTCGCTGGGGCCCGCGCCGCTGAGACCGAGAGCGCGAACCCGTTGATCAGCGATCCATTCGCGCGGGTCTTCTTGAACGCCGCAGGCGAGGGCTTGTGGAACATGTTCGGACTGTCCGAGCTGCCGCCCGAGGTTGTCGAAGCCGAGCCGGATGTAGCGCTGCGCATGCAGGCGAGGGTCGATTACATGGCTTCGCGCACAGCGTTTTTCGACGGGTTCTTCCTGGACGCCGCCAACGCGGGCGCGCGACAAGTGGTCATCCTGGCGGCCGGCCTGGACTCACGGGCGTGGCGGTTACCGTGGCCAGACGGGACGACGGTGTACGAGCTCGACCAACCCAAGGTGCTGGAGTTCAAGACGTCGACCCTGCAGGAATACGGCGCCCAGCCGACGTGTCGCCGGGTCGGGGTTGCTGTCGATCTACGGCATGACTGGCCGGCGGCGTTGCGGCAGGCGGGTTTTGATGACTCGGCTCCGAGCACGTGGTCGGCTGAGGGACTGTTGCCATTTCTGCCGGCGGTGGCCCAGGATCTGCTGTTCGAGCGTGTTCAGGCGCTGAGCGTCCCGGGCAGCCGGATCGCGGTGGAGGCGCCCGGCCGCGACTTCAACACGCCCGAGGGCCGTGAGCGGGTGCGATCGCAGATGCAGCGTTACCGAGAGGTCGTGGCTAAAGCGGCAGGCCGTGAGGTTCCGGACTTCCAGGACCTGTGGTACTTCGAGGACCGCGCCGACGTCGCCGGGTGGTTGCGGGATCACGGCTGGGACGTGTCGGCGACGCCGGCCGAGGAGTTGATGGCCCGCTACGGCCGCAGCGCTCCCGAGGGGCTGGAAGACGGCGCGCCGCGGAGCGTGTTCGTCTCCGCGGCGCGATCCGCCCCCTGACTCAGACCGCGATGGGTGGTCTGGTCGTCGACAATGTTCATGGCGTCCGTCAACGGCCCCTGGTCGCTGGCGAGCGCGTCGGCGTTGAGCTGAAGCACGAAGATGGCGCCCTGGCATCCGGGCAGGTTCTGCACCTCGCCGGGGGCGTATTGGATGATCTTCGCCGGGCCGACATCACCGTTTAGCTTGGCGACGAGCGCCGAGGTCGTTGGGGGATCGGAAGGATCCGCCGGCTGAGAGAACACGATGGTGCCATATGACGCACCGCTTTCGTTTCACTTCTCCCGGAAATTGGGCCGGTACCAGCGCCAGCCACGCGGAATGAGACTAGCCGACGTCGACAGGGAACGTTGCTGGCTGGCTTCGGCGGGGCTGCGGCCGGCGGCGGCAAACCGGCGGCGGTTAGACCATGTCGTTCTCGGTGAGCCACCGCATCACGGGCCAGCCGACGAATACGGGCAGCCAGCAGGTGAGCACCCGATACAGCAGAACCGACGGCACACCGACGGCCGCCGGTACGCCGAAGGCGGCGAGACCACCGATCAATGCTGCCTCGACTGCACCGACGCCACCCGGCGTCGGTGCGGCCGAGGCGAGCGTTCCGCCGACCATCGTCACCACGGTGCAGGTGACGAACGTCGCGCCACCGCCGAAGGCTTCGACACTGGCCCACAGCGCCAGTGCCGCACCGAGAGTCGTTCCAGCGCAACCGAGTACGATTAGCGCCAATCGTTTCGGTTCGCGGGCCAGCTCGACCAGGTCGACGGTTACCTCCTTCAGCCTCGGGCGCACCGCCGTCCCCAGCCAGTGCCGCAGCTTGGGCACGAGCAGAAATGCTCCGAGGATGCCCAGCGCCACGCCCGCGATCAGGTACAGCACCGTGGCATCCGGGACGAAATGCTTGAGATCCATCGACGCGCCCGCGACGGTGCTGAACAAGATCAGCAATATGAGGTGGACGATCACCTGCACCGACTGCTGTAACGCCACCGCCGCGGTGGCTCGCATCGCGGACAGTCCGCTTTTCTGCAAGAACCGGGTGCTGAGCGCCAGCCCGCCGACGCCCGCCGGGGTAGTGGTTGCGGCAAAAGTGTTGGCTACCTGCGCGATTGACAGCTTCCAGAAGTTCACCGTTCCATCGGTGCAGGCCCACAACGCGGCTGCCGCACCCACATAGGTCAGCGCCGACACCATCAAGCCCAGCAGCGCCCACCACCAGTTCGCGTTTCGAAGTTCCGCAAAGAAGGTCGGCACGGTGCTGATGAAGGGATATGCCACATAGACCAGCGCGCCGAGCAGCACCAGTTGAATGAACTGGCTGCGGCTGAACCGGGTGATCGTCGCGGCTTGGATCTGATCGGCACCCGTTTGGCGCTTTACCTCCGCACGGGCGGCGGAGATGACGGCACCGGCGTCGGCTATCGACTGTCGAATACGTTTTGGCACAGCAGCTTTGGTGAGCCTGCGGGATGCTGTCAAGATGGTGTCTTTACCGAACACGTCTATCGCCGCAGCTACCGCGGATTTCGGGTCATACAGCGCTGACGTTGTCACCAGAAGTTGTGCGAGGTCGGACTGGATTTGGGCGTCGACGGCGCCGTATTCGGCGCTGCCGAATCCGCCGAACAGCACGGCGCCGTCGTGCACGGTGATCTCGTTGCTGCGCAAATCACCATGTGAGATCTGTTGGTCCTGCAAAGTTTTCAGCGATTCCCACACTTTGGCGACCGGTGTCGTGCTCGCGCATTCGTCGAGAGGAAGCCCTTGAACGGGCTGGTGCGCGTACAACATCCAGCCGCGGTCGAGTTCGGCCACGGCAATCGTCGATGTGTTCGCAACTCCCACCTCACCGACCGCGATGGTCATCAGCGCGCGGTGCTCGACGACACGACGCATGGAGGTCTGAAGGGGTGCGGTCTCGGAGCCGCGCAGCCTCAGCTTCCGCCACAGTTGGCGCAGTGCGCCACCGCTGCGTTGATGTGGGCCGTACAACTCGACCACTGCGGTGTTGGAGGCCGAATCGGAATCCTGGCATGCGGCTGAAAGAACCAGCGGCCCCTGTCCGGCCGGCCGGACCACCTGCAGGCTAAAGACCACGCATCCGCGTTTGGCCAGCGCGCGCACGGCACCATCCAGCGGCACCTCGAGAGCGGGAGTGCCGACGACCAGAACCACCAGCGCGCCGACGAACCATCCCACCGCCAGCCCCAGCAAGGACCGGGCCGGAACTATCGCGCTGACGATCAGATGGATCGGCACGAAGGCCAGCAGCAGCGCCCACCACCAGTGTCGCCAGCGTGCGGGGAGCCAGGGACCCGACACGGTCAGCACCGCCGCGAGCATGGCGATCCACCTCGGGTCATCCAGGACCTGGGCCAACACGGTTTGGGGCCGGTCGGAAAGGTCGAAATGCCATCGGGGTGCCGCGATGCCGTTGCCGCCGATCGAGAGCGGAAGAACGGCGAGCAGTCCCGCGGCCGCGTACGCGCCAAGCAGTTTCCACTGCCGTGCGGCGATCAATCCGATCAGGATCGCGAACGGCAGCGCCAGTATCGCGATGCCATACGCCAGGTAGACGAGATCGGATTGGGTGGGTGTCAGCACCCCGACAATCTCGGAGATCGACTTTTCCAGCGCGACCCACTGCGGGCGGGTGATCAGCGAACCGGCGATCACGATCCCGAAGAAGACCACGGTGGCGCCCAGCCGCAGGATGTCGTTGGTCCGTCGGGTCAGTGGTTGCAGCAAGCTGCCCGAAACGCTGATGTCGCGCCCGTCAACCCGCATGTCCAAGATCCTTCGAGATCCTTTGGGTCGGGCCGCGCTGTTAGCGGCCCGCCGACAACTTAACCGGATGCCTCGGGGTAAGCGTGCATGAACCTGACCGACAGCTTGTTCAGACGCAGTGCGCGTAGGGTCGCTATGTAGACGTGCTAGCGAATTGGAGGACATGAGCGTGCGCAGAACCGACAACGACACCTGGGAGATCACCGAGAGCGTGGGTGCGACGGCGCTGGGCGTCGCGGCCGCCCGCGCGGCGGAAACCGAAAGTGAAAACCCGCTGATCAGCGACCCTTTCGCGCGGGTGTTCCTCGACGCCGCCGGAGACGGTATGTGGAACTGGTTCGCGGCGCCCGACCTGCCCGCCGAGATCGCCGAGGCCGAACCCGACCTGAAGCCCCGGATGCAGGGAATGGTCGACTACATGGCCGCTCGGACGTCGTTTTTCGACCGGTTCTTCCTCGATGCCGCCCGCTCGGGCGTGCATCAGGTGGTGATCCTGGCGGCCGGTTTGGACTCGCGGGCCTGGCGGCTGCCCTGGCCCGACGGCATCACGGTCTACGAACTCGACCAGCCCCGGGTGCTGGAATTCAAGGCGTCGACGTTGCGCGAAAACGGAGCGCAGCCGACGTCCAACCTGGTGCATGTTCCGGTGGACCTGCGCCACGACTGGCCGGCGGCGTTGCGACAGGCAGGCTTTGACACCGCGGCGGCCAGCGCCTGGTCGGCCGAGGGGCTGTTGCCGTTTCTGCCTGCGGTCGCCCAGGAGCTGCTTTTCGAGCGTGTGCATTCGCTGAGTGCCGCCGGCAGCCGGATTGCCGTGGAGGCGCCCGGCCCCGACTTCCTCGACGAGGACGCCCGCGCGAAGCAGCGCGAGACGATGCAGCGGGTGCGCGACCTGATGGCGAAACTGGAGCCGGAACGCGACGTCCCCGACGTCCAAGACCTGTGGTACTTCGAGGAGCGCGAAGACGTCGACACCTGGTTACGTCGCCACGGCTGGGACGTGACGGTGACGCCGGCCGGGGAGCTGATGGCCCTCTACGACCGCAGGCCACCGCAGGACATCGAAGACGCCGCCCCGAAGACTCTGTTTGTGGCGGCCGAGCGGGCGGGGGAGTGAGCCCAAAATGAGCAACGTCAGAACCGACAACGACAGCTGGGAGATCACCGAGAGTGTCGGAGCCACCGCGCTGGGCGTGGCGTCGGCCCGCGCGGCGGAAACCCGAAGTGAGAACCCGTTGATTCGTGATCCGTTCGCGCGGGTCTTCCTCGACGCCGTCGGCGACGGAGTGTGGAACTGGCATTCCGCTGCGCAGCTGCCCCCCGAGCTCATCGACGCCGAACCCGAGTTGCCGCTGCAGATGCAGTCGATGGTCAGCTATATGGCTTGCCGGACAGCGTTTTTCGACCAGTTCTTCCTCAATGCGACCCGAGACACTCGTGCGGGCATCCGCCAGGTGGTGATCTTGGCGGCCGGCCTGGACGCGCGGTCCTGGCGGCTGCCGTGGCCGGACGGCATCACGGTCTACGAGCTCGACCAGCCCAGGGTGTTGGAGTTCAAATCGTCGGCGTTGGCCGAGCACGGGGCCGAGCCCGCATGCAACCGTGTCCCTGTCGCGGTGGATCTGCGCCACGACTGGCCGGCGGCGTTGCGGCAGGCGGGATTTGACCCGTCGGCGCCCAGCGTCTGGTCGGCCGAGGGGCTGATGCCGTATTTGCCGGCCGCGGCCCAGGAGTTGCTCTTCGACCATGTCCACGGGCTGACCGTCGCCGGCAGCCGGGTCGCCGTGGAGGCGCTGGGACCGAAGTTTCTCGACCCCGAGTATCGCGCCAGGCGTCGTGAGCGGATGGACCGCATTCGCGCTCTCATGGCCGAAGTGGACCCGCAGCGCGAGATCCCCAGGATGGATGAGCTGTGGTATTTCGAGGAGCGTGAAGACGTCGGCGACTGGTTCCGACGCCACGGCTGGGGCGTGACGGTGACGCCATCCGACGAGCTGATGGCCGGCTATGGCCGCAAAGCCCCCAAAGAGGTCGAGGGCGAAGTTCCGGCGAACTTGTTCGTGGCCGCGCGGCGCACGGGAAGTTAGCCGCCCCGGGGCAAAAGGGAACAGTCACTACGACACCGACCCCGGTGACGTCCGCGCGCGGTGGTGCACCGCGGCGAAAGATTTGCGACACGCCGGTGGTCTGACCACTTGACTGGCGTCACACCAGCCACAATGGCCACATGGCGCTGCAGCCGGTAATTCGCCGATCGGTGCCCGAAAAGGTTTTCGAGCAGATCGCTACCGATGTGCTCAGCGGCGAGATGATGCCTGGTGAGGCCTTGCCGAGCGAGCGCCGGTTGGCGGAGGTGCTCGGGGTATCCCGGCCGGCTATCCGCGAGGCGCTCAAACGGCTTTCGGCGGCCGGTCTGGTCGAGGTGCGCCACGGCGACGTCACCACCGTGCGCGATTTCCGGCGGCACGCCGGTCTGGACCTGCTGCCCCGGTTGCTGTTTCGCAATGGCGTACTCGACACCTCCGTTGTCTGCAGCATGCTAGAGGCCCGGCTGCGCAACGGTCCGAAGGTCGCGGAGCTGGCGGCCGAACGGCACGGGCCTGAGTTGGCTGGATTGCTCGAGGATTCGCTGCACAGGCTGGCAGCCGAGGAAGATCCGATCGAGTGGCAACGCGACGTGCTCAAGTTCTGGGATCATGTGGTCGACGGCGCCGGTTCGATCGTATTTCGGTTGATGTACAACGCATTTCGCGCCGCATATGAGCCGGCGCTGGCGGCCCTGGCCACCGCGGTGACCGCTGAGGTCAAGCGTCCCGATGCATACCGCAGACTGGCTGACGCCATCTGCTCGGGTGATACCGGCGGAGCGAAGAACGCCGCCCATGACTTACTCGAACTCGCCAACACCACGGTGATGGCCGTACTCGACAGCCCACGGGATCG
>DATKEW010000481.1:0-14091 GCA_035511785.1 Mycobacterium sp. | reverse complement strand
CTCGACGACGCCGTCGTGAGTGGGCACGAAGAAGCGGTTACGCAGGATCGCATCGGCGACCAGCTCGCCGACCGGTTCGGGGTCGAGCAGCTCGAACTGTTCGCCCGGTGTCCGTAGCGCTGCCCCGCCGCCGAATGTCGGTACGGCCGCCGCGATGTTGGTCAGCACCGGTCCCGGGCACAGCAAGGTGACGCCAATGTTCTTGGGCCGCAAGTAGATTGCCAGACCTTCGCTGATCTGCACGATGGCGGCCTTGGTGGCCGCATAGGGCAGCCGATCGTAGGCATAGGTGAAAAGTCCGGCGAAGGAGGCGGTGTTGACCAGGTGCCCGCTGCCCTGATCGAGCAGCAACGGCAGGAACACGGCATTGCTGCGCACCACCGACATCAGATTGATGTCGAGGATGCGTTCCCACTCGGCGACCGGAATGTCTTGAGGCAGACCGTTCGTCAGTACACCGACGTTGTTGACCACGATATCGACCCGGCCGAATCGCTGCAGCGCCGCGTTCCGAATGCCTTCGAACGCCTGCGGATCCGAGACGTCGGCGCGCTGCGGCAGTGCCGTGGCTGCCCGGTTGCCCAGGTCGCCAGCGAGGGCTTGCAGACCGTCGGTGTCGAGGTCCACAGCCACGATATGAGCGCCCCGGTCAGCCAGTGCCCGGGCGATCGCACGGCCTATGCCGCTGGCCGCTCCGGTGATGACGGCGACCTTTTCGCGAAGGGTGTCCATGGGGCCTGAGCCTGCGCAGTCGTTGCCCTGTGTGGTGTATGGAGAGCACACAAGTTAACCACGGCGCTATTTCGCGCGGGGACCTCGCCGCGGAATACCCTGTCGTGATGCGCAGCGTTTGGAAGTGGATCGGCCTGGCCGGTGTCGCGGGCGTCGTCGCCGGTGGGGCGCTGGTAGTGCGCGATCAACGGAAACGGCGGGCCTACACAGCCGATGAGATCCGGGCCAGGCTGCACCAGCGGCTGGCCGAGGCCAATCCGGAGGGCTCTTAATCCGGGTCGGCGTCGGGTTCGGTTTGAACCGCGAACAAGCGATAGCTGCCGGAGAAGCCCTTCAATTCGACCTCGTGGCCTGCGTCGAACGCGATGTCGTCGCAATCCCTCAGGGCGTCACGCACGGGTTCGCTCACCAGGATCTGGCCGCCGACGGCTTGGGCGGCGACCCTTGCCGCCATTGCGACGTTGCGCCCGAACAGGTCATCGCCCCGGCGTACCGAGCGACCCATGTGGATGCCGATTCGAACCCGAATCTCCTCGTGCCGCTTGCGCTTTGCACTCTCGTGTAGCGCGTGCTGGAGGTCCATACCGCATCGCACCGCCTGCTCGGCGCGGGCGAAGGCGATCATGAATCCATCACCCTGACTCTTCACTACATGTCCGGAGCGCTGCCGCACGAGTCCTTGGACCAGTTTGTCGTGCGAACCGATCAGCTTGACCCACGCGCGGTCGCCGATCCGTTCGTTGAGGGCGGTGGATTCCTCGATGTCGGAGAACAAAATCACCACCCGGCCGTCGGGGGTCACTCGGGCCAGGTCGGGCCGCTCGACCTCGGCCCAGTCGGCGAGGTCCTCGATCGAGCTGCGCACGGCCGCGCCGAAGCCCTCCTTGCGCATGATGTTCGCCGTTTGCCACACCGTCTTGACCGCCCCGCGGCCGCCCGACAGCAGCCAATTGCGAGCGTCGGCCCGGTGCCGCAGCTCGTCGACCTCCCGGCGACTGCGGGCAAGCAGTTGCCACAGCACGACGAGTGCTCCGGCTTCGACGACGGCAATTCCCGCCAGCGCGTAGACCGCGATATGCAGCGCATCACCCACGCCAGGCATCCTGCCAAATGCAGTGGTCGCTTCCGGTTGTCGGGCCTACCGGCACTGTCTAGGGTTGAGCTCGGACGCCCCCAGGTAGTGAATCTCAAGTGAGCCGACTAGGTGACTTTTGGGAGGTTCGGTCTTGGCCGACGACGGCGGTAGTTCATCGAACCTGCTGGTGATCTTTGGAATTACCGGCGATCTGGCCCGCAAAATGACGTTTCGAGCCTTGTACCGGCTTGAGTGCCGAAAGTTGCTGGATTGCCCGATCCTGGGCGTGGCCAGTGACGACATGCCGGTCGAGAAATTGATCGAGCGGGCGCGCGAGGCCATTGGCGACAGCGGCGAGAAGATCGACGACGCGGTGTTCGACCGGCTGGCGGGCCGGTTGGACTACCTGCACGGCGACGTCACCGATGGCGGGCTGTACGAATCGCTGGCCGAGCTGATCGGGTCGGACTATCGCCCGCTGTTCTACCTGGAAATGCCGCCGGCCTTGTTCGCCCCGATTGTGGAAAACCTTGGAAAAGTGGGGTTGCTGGAGCGGGCACGAGTCGCCGTGGAAAAGCCGTTCGGCCATGACTTGGCCTCCGCGCGCGAACTCAACACCCGACTGCGCGCGGTACTGGAGGAGGACCAGATCCTGCGGGTTGACCACTTCTTGGGCAAGCAACCCGTGGTCGAACTGGAGTACCTCCGCTTCGCCAATCAGGCGCTGGCTGCGCTGTGGGATCGCAACAGCATTGCCGAGCTGCACATCACCATGGCCGAGGACTTCGGGGTCGAGGACCGTGGGAAGTTCTACGACGCGGTCGGCGCGTTGCGCGATGTCGTGCAAAACCATCTGCTGCAGGTCCTCGCCGTTGTCGCCATGGAGGCCCCGGTGGGCAGTAGCGGCGATGACCTGAACGACAAGAAGGCCGAGGTGTTCCGCGCCATGCCGGAGCTGACGCCGAAGCGCTGCGTACGGGGCCAGTACCGGGGCTACACCGACATCGCCGGGGTGGCGAAAGATTCGCTAACCGAGACCTTCATCGCGCTGCGGACCGAGATCGACAACTGGCGCTGGGCCGGAGTGCCGATCTTCCTGCGGGCGGGCAAGAGCCTGCCGGAGAAGGTCACCGAGGTGCGGCTGTTTCTGCGTCGAGTGCCCGGGCTGGCCTTCCTGCCCCAGCGCAGACCGGCCGAGCCCAACCAGCTCGTGCTGCGGGTCGACCCCGACCCGGGGATGCGTCTGCAGTTGTCCGCCCAGGTAGGCGACTCCTGGCATGACGTTCACCTGGACTCCTCGTTCGCCGAGGATCTGGGCGAACCGGAGCGGCCGTACGAGCGCCTGTTTCATGACGCCTTGTGCGGCGATCGCCAGCTGTTCGCCCGGATAGACAGCATCGAACAGACCTGGCGCATCGTCCAGCCGCTGCTGGACCACCCTGGCGATGTCCACCAGTACGACCGCGGGTCCTGGGGGCCCGAGGCCGCGCACGCGTTGCTGCGCGGTCACCACAGATGGCAAGAGCCGTGGATGCCTCGAAGCACACACGCCGCACAAGAAGGAGACCGGAGCAAATGCAGCTAGGCATGATCGGCCTGGGCCGGATGGGTGCCAACATCGCGCGCCGTGTGGCCAAAGACGGACACGAATGTGTGGTGTACGACCACGACCCCGACGCGGTCGAAGCGATGGCCGGCGAGGCGCGGACGACCGGGGTGTCCTCGTACGCCGAGTTGCTCGACAAACTCGACACCCCACGTGTGGTCTGGGTGATGGTGCCCGCGGGCAACATCACCACGTCGGTGATCGAGGAGCTGGCCAAGACACTCGAATCCGGGGACATTGTGATCGACGGAGGCAACTCCTACTACCGCGACGACCTCAAGCACTCAAAACTACTGTCCGAGAAGGGGATTCACCTGCTGGACTGTGGCACCAGCGGCGGCGTGTGGGGCCGGGAGCGCGGTTACTGCCTGATGATTGGCGGCGACGACTACGCTTTCGCGCACGCGGAGCCCATCTTCGCCACCGTCGCACCGGGAGTGGACGCGGCGCCGCGTACGCAGGGCCGTGACGGCGAGGTTGCGCAATCGGAGCAGGGTTACTTGCATTGCGGCCCAACCGGGGCCGGGCACTTCGTGAAGATGATCCACAACGGCATCGAGTACGGCATGATGGCCTCGCTCGCTGAGGGGCTCAACATCCTGCGCAATGCCGACATCGGCAATCGTGTCGAAAAGGGCGACGCCGAAACGGCGCCGCTGGAGCACCCCGAGTTTTATCAGTACGACTTCGACATCCCCGAGGTCGCCGAGGTGTGGCGCCGAGGCAGCGTCATCGGCTCCTGGCTGCTGGATCTGACCGCGAGCGCGCTGCACGGTTCGCCTCAACTGGCGGAGTTTGCGGGGCGGGTCTCCGACTCAGGGGAAGGCCGGTGGACCGCCATCGCGGCGATCGACGAGGGGGTTCCCGCACCGGTGCTGACCACCGCGCTGCAGGCCCGCTTCGCCTCGCGTCGCCTCGATGAATTCGCCAACCAAGCGCTGTCCGCGATGCGCAAGCAGTTCGGCGGACACGCGGAGAAGCCGGCCAACTAGCGGGTGGCGGCTATTCGCCTGACGAAGGCCACCACGGTGTCGGTGAAGGCATCGTTGTCGTCGCCGGCCGCGGTGTGTCCGGCATTTGACAGTTCGACGAACTCGGCGCGCGGCACGGTGGCCAGGAAATGACGCACGCCTTCGGGGCTGACCACGTCGGAGAGCTTGCCCCGGATCAACAGGATCGGGATCTTCAGATCCATGGCGGCACGCTCGAAATTGTCGGTACGCAGCTCCGGGTCGTCTCCGGGTGCGGTCATGAACGCCGGATCCCAGTGCCAGTACCACCGTCCGTCACGCAAGCGCAGGTTCTTTTTCAGGCCTTCGGGACTGCGCGGCTTGCTGCGGTGCGGCAGATACGCCGCGACCGCATCGGCGGCCTCTTCGAGCGAGCCGAAACCGTGCAGATTGGTCAACATGAAGTCCCGGATGCGCGCGCTGCCGTTCTTCTCATAGCGCGGTACCACGTCGACCAGCACTAATCCGGTCACCTTGTCTGGACCTGCGCTATCGGCGACCAGGATTCCGGTCAGTCCACCCATGCTGGCGCCGATGAGCACCACGGGGCCGCCGATCGCATCCAGAACGTGCAACACGTCGGCCATCAAGGTGTCGATGGCGTAGTCAGCGCCCGGCGCGCGGTCGCTGTCGCCGTGCCCGCGGCTGTCGAGCGCGACGACGTGGTACCCCTCGTCGGCCAAGATCTGGCCGGTGTTCTTCCAGGAGAATCTGTTCTGGCCGCCGCCGTGCAGCATCAAGATTGTCGGCTGGTCGGCCGGGCCCGCGTCGCGGTTCCATTCGTCGGCGACCAGCGTGATCCCACCGACACCGGAAAACTCGACCGTCTGGGGGCTGCCTTTCACCGCGCTCACGCCTCGACGTTACCTAGCCGGTTTAAGCAGCGTTCGCTCCGGGTGGCGGAGGCGGTGGTGCGTCGGGGAACAGCTCGGCGAAACTGCCGAACAGGATCCGATCCCGGGTCGCTTGATCGACGCCGTCGAAGAGCTGATGCAGTGTGGCCTGGGTGTGACCGAAGGTGCCCTCCATGTGCGGGTAATCGCTGCCCCAGAGCACGTTGTTGAAACCCAGTGCGGTCACGGTCGTTACCGCTGACGAGTCGTGCTGGAACGACGCGTACACCTGCGAGTAGATGATCTGCCGCGGGCTGCGTTTGAGCTTGGGGCGCACCACCATTGCGTGTTGCCGATAGCCCTCCTCCATCCGGTCGGCGATGAACGGCACCCAGGTCGCGCCGCCCTCGGACACCAGCACTTTGAGATTCGGGTGCCGATCCAGGGCGCCCGACGCGACGAGCTTCACCACAGCCCGCTGACCGCCGAATGAGGTCTCTGTGTAGTTGAGCACGGCGCCGCCTGGGCCGTGATAGGTCACCCCGATCGAGTTGCCGGCGGCGAAATCAATTGGCTCGCTGCCGATGTGGAAGGCGATCACCATGCCGATGTCTTCGGCGGTGGCCCAAAACGGCTCCCATTCGTCCCGGTTGTAATCGCGCTGTGCGGGATGAGGCGTCACCGGAAGAAATACCGCCTTGAATCCCATTGTGCCGCAACGCTTGAGCTCGTCGACCGCGTCTTCGATATCCAAAGTCGATACCTGCGCGGTGGGAATCAGCCGTGGCGAGTGATCCATGATCGCTTCTTTGGCCCAGTCGTTGGACGCCCGCATCGTCGCCCGCATCAGCTCCGATGTGCGAAACGAGCCGGACCACATGCCCAGCGAGGGGAACACCAGTTCCGACCAGATGCCCTCGTCGTTGAGGTCGGCGAGGCGTTTGCCGACGTCCCGTGAGCCGGCGGCGGCCACCGTGGCCTGCATGAACTCCTCTTGGGCGATGCTCGGCAGCCGGCGGCGGAACACTTGGCCGTCGACGTAGATGGACTCCCATTGGCCGTCCGGGTCCCGCTCGCTTCGCGGCACCAGTTCGGCTAAGCGCTGCGGCAGCCGCGAGCGCCACAGGTCCTCCGGCTCGATGAAGTGGGAGTCGCCCGAGTTGGCCCATAACTTCAGGGGACGCTGCGCGGTGGCCATCCGCAAATATTAGAATCGCGTTCTAATACTGTCAACGCCGACGCCTGCTTAGTTTCCGTCAATGAGAGAAAACGACGGCTACTTGATCAGTTGTCAAAAGTTGGCGGTAATGGCGTCGATCTACGACCCTGAGTATGCGCACTCCGGCGACCCCACCTGCTGGCCGGGCGTCGGGACGGATGAGGACTTGAGCGGCATGCCCCCGCATGTCATCTCCCTTAACGAGCTCGATCCGCTACGTGACGAGGGACTCGACTATTACCGCCGCCTAGTGCGCGCGGGAGTTTCAGCGGTAGGCCGGGTGGTCGTTGGCACGTGTCACGGTGGTGACATGCTGCTCGTCGGCGCCATGCCGGAGGTATTCGCAGCTAGCCTGCGCGATGTCAGCGGCTTCGCCAAGTCGCTTGCCTGAATCGTCGCGCGAGCTCACGCAGTGAGCCGGCCGATCAACTCGATCGTCGCGTCGGTTATGGCCGGCACATCGTCGGGGTTCTCGCATCCGGCGACCATCAGCGACGACTCGGCCATGGTCGCCACCAGGACACCGCTCAGGACTTGCCCGCGCACCGACTTGTCCAGCTCCAACACCGTCATCCAGCTGCGGAAAGCGGCTTGCATGCGGTCGCGGCGGACGACCTCGAACCCCGCCGGCGTGTCTCCGGACGTCAGCACCCTGGCCAGGCGCCGGTTCTCCCACATCGCCTCGAGGTAGGCGCGCACGTGGAGCTCGAATATGCGCCGGGGATCGGCATCCTCGCCGGCCTGCTCGATCGTCGCCTCGACGCGGCGGTCGACGGCGTTGGCCATCTGTTGGAAGATCGCCAGAAATAGCTCGTTCTTGCCCCCGAAGTGGTGGTAGATGCTGCCGATGCTGGCACCGGAGCCGGCCACCACATCGGCCATCGTCGCCGCGCTGAACCCCCGGGTCGCGAATACCTCAATCGCTGCGTCGAGGATCCGCTGCTGGGTGGCGCCGGTCTTGGCCCAGCGACGGGCCTGTGCCGAGGTCGCCATACCTAGACGCTATCGGGTTTGCCGGTCGCCGCCGGGATTTACCCGACTGTCGGGCGCACTGCTCGGCGCCGCTGGCCAGCTGTGTTGCGTGAAAAGCATTGTTGCAGTGATGGTTTCGCAAATTCGTCGACGCGGTCGGTGCGGTCTGGACTCGCACGCGTTACGTTGGTCCGTGCGGACGCGGCCGAACAGGGAGTAAACATGGCGGACGATGCTGAGGGGGCCATGCCGGCCGAGCGGCTCGCGCCGCATGCCGGGGTGATCTGGCTGATCTCGGGATGCGAGCGGATGGCCCGCGATGGCTGAGCCACACTGGATCGACGTGCCGGGCCCCGCCGGGGACCTGCGGGCGCTCACCTGGGGCCCGCCCGACGGCCCGATCGCGTTATGTCTGCACGGCTTCCCCGACACCGCCTACGGGTGGCGCAAGATGGCTCCCCGGTTGGCCGAGTCCGGCTGGCGAGTCGTCGCACCGTTCATGCGCGGGTATGCACCGTCGGCGATCCCGGCCGACGGTAGTTACCATGGCGGTGCGCTCATGGACGATGCCCTGCGCGTGCGCTCGGCTGCGGGCGGCACCGAGGGCGATGTGGTGATCGGCCACGACTGGGGCGCGCTGGCGGCTACGGGCCTGGCCGCAATGCCCGACAGCCCGTTCGTCAAGGCGGTGATCATGTCGTTGCCGGTCTCGGCCGGGTTCCGCCTGCGGGGGCGGTTGGCCGAGCGCGGCAGGCTGGCCCGCCTGCTACCGCATCAGCTGCTACGCAGCTGGTACATGCTTTACTTCCAATTGCCTTGGCTGCCTGAGCGTTCCGCTTCCTGGGTGCTACCGCTGCTGTGGCGGCGGTGGTCGCCCGGCTATCACGCCTATGAGGATCTGCGCCATGTTGACGCGGCGATCGGAACGCCAGAGAGCTGGCGGGCTGCGCTGGGACCATACCGGGCCACGCTCCGCAACACCCTGCCTCCGGAGCGGTATGCCGAATTGAACCGGCTCTGGACCGAGGCGCCCATCCTGCCGAGTTTGTATCTGCATGGCCGCGACGACGGTTGCATGACACCGGCTTTCGCGCACTGGACGGAAAAGGTACTCCCCGCCGGCAGCGAGGTGGCCATCGTCGAGCATGCCGGCCACTTTCTGCAGCTGGAACAGCCGGACAAGGTCGCCGACCTCGTGCTCGCGTTTATCGGCTCATCCGGCTGAGGCCGTGTCGGCGCACCGGATGGCGGCCGTCGATGCCCAGTTCTACTGGATGTCGGCCAAAGTGCCCAACGACGAGTTCCTGCTCTATGCGTTCGACGGTGCCCTCACAGATTTCAGGCATGCGATGGATCAGATCTGCCGTCGGGCCGACGCCTGCCCGGACCTGCGGATGCGGGTCCACGACGGAAGTTCGCTGACCTATCCGCAGTGGGTGCCGGCGGCTGTTGGGCCAGAGCAGGTGGTCTGTCACGAGCTGGCCGATCGCAGTTGGCACGGCTGCCTGGCGGGAGTCGTCGCGCTTGCCGGTGATCAGCTCGACAATCGCCGGATGCCCTGGCGGATGCACGTGTTCGCGCCGGTGCTCGGCATTCCGGGCGTCAGCGGCCCGGGCACCGTCGCCGTCATGCAGGTCACGCACGCGTTGGGCGACGGGGCTCGCGCTTCGGCGATGGCGGCCTGGCTCTTTGGCCGGGCGGCACCGGTGCCCGAGGTGAAGCCACCGCGAGCGGGCTTTTTTCCGTGGCGTGTGGTCGATGCCGCCCGAACCCATCGCCGGCTGGTCCGCGATACCCGCGCGGGGCTGGTGGCCCCGGGGGTCGGGTCCCGGCCGCTGCTGTCCACGAATGTCCGCCCCGACGGCGCCCGCTCGGCGCGCACGCTCGTGCGGCACCGGTCGCAATTGCCCGGCCCCACGGTCACCGTCGGGGTGCTGGCGGCGATCTCCACGGCGCTATCCGCTTTGCTCGGCGACGCAGCCAACACGCTGGGCGCAGAAGTGCCGATGGCTAAACCCGGTGCGCCACATGCGCATAACCACTTCGGAAACGTGGCGATCGGGCTATACCCCGAGCTTGGTTTGGAAGCTCGCATCGAGCGGATCGCAACCGACCTGGCCAACGGCCGGCGTCGCTTCGAGCACCCGGCCACGCGCTCCGCCGACCGGGCGTTCGCCGCGGTGCCCGCAATGCTGCTGCGTTGGGGCGTCGCCCAGTTCAGCCCCGATGCCCGTCCGACGCAGGTGGCCGGGAACACCGTGGTGTCCAGCGTCAATCGCGGGCCCGCCGATCTGAGTTTCGGGGATGCCCCGGCGGTGTTGACGGCCGGATATCCTGCACTGTCGCCGGTGATGGGCCTGACGCACGGAGTGCATGGCATCGGCGATACCGTCGCGATCAGCGTCCACGCGTCAGAGTCGGCCGTCGCCGACATCGATGGCTACGTGGCGCTCCTGGACGCCGCGTTATAGCCCCGATCGCCTATTGGGCGTCACCGGATCTGGCCGCTTCCTCCCGGGTCAGCCCAACGGCGCTGATCAGTTCCTCGTGCAGTTCGAACCACACGGTATGGTACGAGTCGATCAGCGGCCTGGCGAGCCAGGCGGTCTCGCCGTTCTTGACCTTGCCCAGTGCCACAAGCAATTTCGACGAATACGCGTTCAATCGCGGCAACTGCGTAGCGGCTGCACCGATGATCGGAACCACCCGGGAGTGCACATCGTCGAGGCGGGCCAGTACCGCCGCGTCGTATTCGGCGTTGTCGTGGGCGTTGGGCTTGCCCTTCGGTCCGCCTTTGAGCTGCCAGTCCGTGACCAAGCTCTTGAAATCGGTGTTCACGGCCCGGAAGTCGTGGTAGGCAGCGGCTATCGCGGCCGAGTCGACGTCCTTGCGCTCCTCGGCCAGCAAGGTCTCGAGCCGGGCACGGCCGCTCGGGCTGATCCTCAACGTCGTGCCCTCGATCAGTAAGCCTGACTCGGTCAGCTGCTCGACGGTGGCAGTGATGCCGTCGAGATCTTCGCCCAACGTCGTTGCCAGGTCGGCAGGAGTCACTCGGCCTTTTAGCCGGACCGCCTGCAGCACAGCCAATTCCGTCACGGGCCGACCTGACCCGCAAGCCGCAAAGCGGTCAGCATGATGATCAGTGGGGTGGCCGACGCCACGTCGGCATACCCGGCGTCCATGGCGGCGCGTACCGCGGCCTCGGAGGTGTCGTCCAGCCTCGGGTGGTCGCCGGTGGCGTGGGCGCGCAGCGGGCTGATCCGTCGTGCGACGTCGGCCAGCTCGCGCAGCTCGGGTGTATCGGTCTCCGACCACGCGGACAGGGGCAGATTGCCGTCGCGCACTTCGCCTTCGTAACCATCGACGGTGATCTGCTTACCGGCCAGCGATGCTGCGACCCCTTGGCCGCAGCCCACCACGGCCACCCGCCCGAGTTCGCGGCTCACCACCGCCGCATGGCTGGCGGCCCCGCCGACCTCGGTGACAATGCCTTGTGCGGCCAGCATGCCCAGGACGTCCTCGGGTTTGGTGTGGTCTCGCACCAGGATGACCTGCTCGCCCTGGTCGGCGGCGTCCAGCGCCGCGTCTACGTCGGTGTACGCCTTGCCCGATACCACGCCGGGGCATGCGGGCAGGCCTTTTGCCAGAAGTGGTGCAGTCAAACGGGTTTCGGGCTGCAGCGCCGGGCGTAGCAGGGTCTCCACGTGCGCCGGGGTTACCCGGCGCATGGTCTCGGCGTCGTCGATGAGCCCCTCGTGTCGCAGTTGCAGCGCCAGTCGTACCGCCGCCTGCGCCGAACGCTCGGCCGCCCGTGTTTGCAGCAGCCACAGCTTGCCGTCTTCGACGGTGAACTCGATCTCTTGCATGTCGCATCCGAGGCGCTCCAAGCGGCGGGCGGAGTCCATCAGCTCGTCGTAGACAGCCGGTTGTTCGTCGCGCAGGGCGGTGATCGGTTCGACGTCGACGAGTCCCGACACCACGTCGTCGCCTTGGCCGCCGGGTAGCCATTCGCCGAACGGTTCGTTGGCACCGGTGATCGGGTTGCGCGAAAAGAATGCTCCCGCACCGGAATTGGGGTTATGGTTCCCGAACACCATGGCCTGCACCACCACAGCGGTGCCACCCCGATCGTCGAGGCCGTAGTGGGCGCGGTAGGCCACCGCGCGCGGCGAATTCCACGAGGCGAACACGGCCTCGATGCCCGCGCGCAACTGCGCGTGCGCGTCGGTGGGCACGGGGTTCGATTCACCGCCCACGATGCGCTGATACATGCTGGTGAACCGCCGGCGGGTGTCGCGGGCGAACGCAGCCGAGCCGTGGGCTGCCAGCGCCTTTTCGACGGCATCGTTCATACCCAGGTTCAGGATGGTGTCCATCATGCCGGGCATGGAGAGCGTGGCTCCTGAGCGCACGCTCACCAGCAGCGGACGCGGGCCCCGCCCGAACGTGTGCGAGGTTTCTGCTTCCAGCCAGCTCATCCGGTCCAGCACGTCGTCCCAGATGGCGTCCACCGCTGCCTTGGGGTCGGCGAGATACCGAAGGCCCACCTCGGTGGTAATGCAGAAGGCCGGCGGCACCGGCAAGTTGTGCCGACGCATCACGTCAACGCCGTGGCCCTTGTTGCCCAGGAGCTCGCGCGGGAGATCCGCGTCGCCGTTCAGCAACACCACGGCTTTGTCGTCGGGGGTGCCGGTGCCTCGTGGGATACGAGTCGTGGTGCACCCCCTCCTGGTTCAGCTACTTTTCGGGCAAACACGGGAACGCCGTTATGTTCCCACACGGATCGACGGACACAGCGGCTCGCCGCTGCCGTCATCCCATCCGCGGCGATGATCTAGGTTTGCATTCATGACTCCCTACGACACTTTCCACGATGTCGGGTTACTGATCCTGCGGCTGGTGTTGGGCGTGACATTGGCATTGCACGGCTTCAACAAGTTCTTCGGCGGCGGCCGCATCCCGGGCACTGCGCGATGGTTCGAGAGCATCGGCATGAAACCCGGCAAGTTTCACGCCACCCTAGCCGCCGCCACGGAGGTGTCTGCCGGACTCGGGCTGGCGGCCGGGCTGCTCACACCGATCCCCGCGGCGGGTTTTGTGTCGCTGATGCTGGTCGCCGCGTGGACCGTGCATCGCCCCAACGGCTTCTTCATCGTCAAGGAAGGCTGGGAGTACAACCTGGTGCTGGCGGTCAGCGCCGTCGCCGTGGCGACGATCGGTCCCGGGAAGCTCAGCCTGGATTGGCTGATCTTCGGAAAGAACTGGCTCGACGGTTGGCAAGGTCTGGTGCTGTCGGTAGTGCTCGGCCTCGCCGGGGCGATCGGCCAGTTGCTGATCTTCTACCGACCGCCGGCCAAGCAAGCCGGATAGCTAAGGGTCGCCGTCCTCCTCGCACAGCAACTTCTCGGGATGGTGGAACGTTTTGGTGCGGGGTTGACAGCGATTTGCCGAAGTACATTTCACCACCATCTCGGCGACCCCGCCCCAGGAATCTACTGCGACCTGCAAGGGCGAGCAATTATCCTTCCCCAATGGCATCGAGCGTGTCGGGGAAGATTGCATTCGTCACCGGCGGCGCATCCGGCATCGGCGCCGCGTTGACGACCAAGCTGGTCGACGGGGGCGCCGAGGTCTGGATCGCCGATCGCCAGATCGGCCCGGCGCAGGAGCTGGCGCAACGCCTCAACAGTGGTGGCGCAAAGGCACACGCGATCGAACTCGATGTGCGCAGCTACCCATCGTTCGAGGGCGCCGTCGCCGAAGCGGTGCAGCAATCCGGGCGGATCGACTACCTGTTCAACAACGCCGGCATCGGAGTCAGCGGTGAAATCGACTCCTACACGCTCGATGACTGGAACGACGTCTTCGACGTGAACCTGCGCGGTGTGGCACACGGCATCCAAGCGGTCTATCCGATCATGATCCGCCAGCACTCCGGCCACATCGTGAACACAGCCTCCGGGGCCGGTCTTATCACCACTCCGGGCCTGGGGAGCTACACCGCCACCAAACACGCCGTCGTCGGGATCTCGAAGGCGTTGCGGGTGGAGGCCGAGCGCCACGGCGTGCAGGTGTCGGTGTTTTGTCCGGGCGTTATCCGGACCCCGATAATGACAGGCGGCGAGTACGGACGGGTGAACATAGCTGGCGTCAGCGATGAGGAACTCCTCAAATTTCTTGAGCGGTTCCGGCCGATGGCACCCGAAGTGTTCGCCGAGCGTGCCCTTCGTGCGGTGTTGCGTGGAGACGCGATCATTGTGGTGCCAGCGTGGTGGAAGGCGTTTTGGTACCTGGAGCGGCTCTCGCCAGCGTTGTCGATGCGATTTGCAAAGGTATCGCTAAAGCGCCTACGCGAAATGGAGTCCACCGCCTCCTGATCCGCTGCGTGTCTGCGCACCGGTTCACACGTCGCGTGGGGCGGTCCGGGCGGGAAATCCTGCCGCCGGGCATGCAGCAATACGTTTCGACTAGCCGTGTTTCGGCAAGTTCGAAGGTAATTGATTGGTGGTGAAACCTATAGAAGGCGTGGGGGTATTGGGCCGGACCTATAGATAATCGATAGGCGACAGACGCCGAAGACCTGTTGAAGATCTATAGCGAATCGGGAAATGATCCCCGCTACGTTCAGGTACACCGCCAGCTTG
>DATKEW010000480.1:0-7721 GCA_035511785.1 Mycobacterium sp. | reverse complement strand
CGACGGTATACCGTCACTGGCCATGCCGACCCAGATCGTCGTTGCCGGAGCCGTGATCTGTGGCTCCACGCTCTTGGTGGCACAACGTGTCCGGCCGCCGGAGCTGGCTGGCCGCTGGGAACTCCCCGGCGGTAAGGTGGCGCCCGGCGAAACCGAGCGTGACGCGTTGGCCCGTGAGTTGGCCGAGGAACTGGGCCTCGAGGTTGGCGACGTCGCGGTGGGCGACCGCCTTGGGGACGACATTCCGCTGGACGGCATGACGACGCTGCGGGCGTATCGGGTACGTCTGATTCGCGGTGAACCCCACGCCCGTGACCATCGGGCGTTGCGCTGGGTGACGGCGGCCGAACTGCACGACGTCGATTGGGTGCCTGCCGACCGCGGCTGGCTGGGGGATCTGACTCGCGCCCTCTGAGGAGCCTCTGAGCAAGCTCCCGACAAGTCCACAGTTTCTCTGCAGGGAATGTACAGCGCTATCGCAGCAGACACGCGTGAAACTGGAAGGTAGTAACCCGAAACAGACCCTGACCTCGATTTGCATGCCGGTAGCGATCCCGATGGTTGTTCAGACGGCGCCGGCGCGGCTTCCACGCCGCGATTCGCCCGCATCCACCTGCAGAAACCCCGCGTTGATCCAACAGGCTTTACTGCCGATTCCCGCTGGACGAGGCGGATGCGGGCGGACTGCCGAGCAGCCGACCGGCCCCGAACACAACCCGAGTGGGTCGGACGCATTCGAACCCAGGAATTGATCGGCTCGGCACCGCGCCGCCGCGGCTGGTAACGCCGGCAGTCCGGTTCGCTATCTGAGGTCCCCGCTGCCAGAATCACCGACGTGCCATTCCGCAATGTCGCCATCGTCGCTCACGTCGACCACGGCAAGACCACGCTGGTCGACGCGATGCTGCGGCAGTCCGGGGCGTTGCACGAGCGGGGTGAAGTACAGGAACGCGTGCTGGACACCGGCGACTTGGAACGAGAAAAGGGCATCACCATCCTGGCCAAGAACACCGCCGTGCACCGCCATGACCCGGATGGAACCGTCACGGTGATCAACGTGATCGACACGCCGGGGCACGCGGATTTCGGCGGCGAGGTGGAACGTGGGCTGTCGATGGTGGACGGGGTGCTGCTGCTGGTCGACGCGTCCGAGGGCCCACTGCCGCAAACGCGGTTCGTGCTGCGCAAGGCGCTGGGCGCCCATCTTCCGGTGATTCTCGTCGTCAACAAAACAGACCGGCCCGATGCACGCATCGCCGAGGTCGTCGAGGCCAGCCACGACCTGTTGCTGGACGTCGCCTCGGATCTCGACGACGAAGCGGCCGCGGCCGCGGAGCACGCGCTTGGCCTGCCCACGCTGTACGCATCCGGGCGTGCCGGGGTGGCCAGCACCACGCAGCCGCCCGACGGCCACATTCCCGACGGCACCAACCTGGACCCGCTGTTCGAGGTCCTGGAGAAGTATGTGCCGCCGCCGAAGGGCGACCCGGACGCGCCGTTGCAGGCTCTGGTCACAAACCTCGACGCGTCGAGCTTCTTGGGCCGGCTGGCGCTGATCCGTATCTACAACGGACGCATCCGCAAGGGCCAGCAGGTCGGGTGGATCCGTGAAGTGGACGGTCAGGAAACGACCGCTACGGCCAAGATCACCGAGCTGCTGGCCACCGAAGGCGTTCAACGATCCCCAACCAACGAAGCCGTCGCGGGCGATATCGTCGCCGTCGCCGGCCTGCCCGAGATCATGATCGGCGACACGCTCGCCGACCTGGCGAATCCCGTTGCGCTGCCGAGGATCACCGTCGACGAGCCGGCGATCTCGGTGACCATCGGCACCAACACCTCGCCACTGGCCGGCAAGGTGTCCGGGCACAAGCTGACCGCGCGACTGGTGCGCAACCGGCTGGACGCCGAACTCGTGGGCAACGTGTCGATCAGGGTCGTCGACATCGGCGTGCCTGACGCTTGTGAGGTGCAGGGCCGCGGCGAGCTGGCACTGGCCGTGCTGGTCGAGCAGATGCGCCGGGAGGGTTTCGAATTGACGGTGGGCAAGCCCCAGGTGGTGACCAAGACCATCGACGGCAAACTGCACGAGCCGTTCGAGGCCATGACCGTCGACTCCCCCGACGAGTACGTCGGCGCGATCACGCAACTGATGGCCGCGCGCAAGGGCCGCATGGTCGAGATGGCCAACCACACCACCGGCTGGGTCCGCATGGATTTCGTCGTTCCCAGCCGCGGCCTGATCGGATGGCGCACCGATTTCCTCACCGAGACCCGCGGCACCGGTGTCGGGCATGCGGTGTTCGACGGATACAAGCCGTGGGCGGGAGAGATCCGGGCCCGGCACACGGGATCGTTGGTCTCCGACCGGTCCGGCATCATCACGCCGTTCGCGCTGCTGCAACTCGCCGATCGGGGCCAGTTCTTCGTCGAGCCCGGCCAGGACACCTACGAGGGCATGGTCGTGGGAGTCAATCCGCGCCCAGAGGATCTCGACGTCAATGTCACCCGCGAGAAGAAGCTCACCAACATGCGGTCGTCGACCGCGGACGTCATCGAGACGTTGGCCAAGCCGCTCGAGCTCGATCTGGAGCGGGCCATGGAGTTCTGCGCACCCGACGAATGCGTCGAGGTGACTCCCGAGATCGTGCGGGTCCGCAAGGTCGAGCTGGACGCCACCGCCCGGGCCCGCAGCCGGGCGCGGGCAAAAGCCAGGGGCTAGCCGCGCGTGGTTAGACGCGTTGCTGGGCGGGTGCTCGATACCCTGATGGGCGTGCCGAGACGACCCCGCCGCTTCTTCATGAAGGTCGGCGTGGCGATCTCGCTGGTGGGGTTGGCGTTGGCGGCCTGTACGGTCAGCCCTCCGCCGGCGCCGCAGAGCACCGATACGCCGCACAATTCAGCGCCACCGCCGCAGCGGCCTACCCAAATCATCATGGGCATCGACTCGATCGGCGCCGGGTTCAACCCGCATCTGCTGTCCGATCTGTCTCCGGTGAACGCCGCGATCAGCGCTTTGGTGTTGCCCAGCGCTTTTCGGCCGGTGCCCGATCCCGGTACGCCGACAGGTTCGCGCTGGGAGATGGACCCGACTTTGTTGGTGTCCGCCGAGGTGACCAACCAGAACCCATTCACGGTGACCTACAAGATCCGGCCCGAGGCGCAATGGACCGACAACGCCCCGATCGCGGCCGACGACTTCTGGTACCTGTGGCGGCAGATGGTCAGTCAACCGGGGGTGGTCGACCCGGCGGGATACGACCTGATCACCGGCGTCCAGTCGCTCGAGGGCGGTAAGCAGGCGGTGGTCACCTTTTCGCAACCGTATCCGGCCTGGAAGGAGTTGTTCACCAATATCCTGCCGGCCCACATTGTCAAGGATGTGCCGGGCGGGTTTGCGGCCGGACTGGCCCGGGCACTGCCGGTCACCGGTGGCCAGTTCCGGGTGGAGAACATCGACCCGCAGCGCGACGAAATCCTGATAGCGCGCAACGACCGCTTCTGGGGGCCACCGGCCAAACCCGGGCTCATCCTCTTCCGCCGTGCCGGCGCACCGGCCGCGCTGGCCGATTCGGTGCGTAACGGCGATACCCAGGTGGCCCAGGTGCACGGCGGATCCGCGGCGTTCGCCCAGTTGTCCGCCATCCCCGATGTGCGGACCGCCCGGATCGTGACACCGCGGGTCATGCAGCTCACGCTGCGCGCCAACGAGCCCAAGCTGTCCGACACGCAGGTCCGCAAGGCGATTCTGGGGCTACTCGACGTTGACCTGCTCGCGGCCGTCGGCGCCGGCAGCGACAACACCGTCACGCTGGACCAGGCCCAGATACGTTCGCCCAGCGACCCGGGCTATGAGCCAACCGCGCCGCCCGCGATGACCACCCCGGCGGCGCTGGCGCTGCTGACGGCGTCCGGATATCGAATCGAGAGCAGCACGCCGGCGTTACCGGTGCCGCCGCCACCCAATTCGACGACGCCGCTGAGCACCGGGCCGCCGGAAGTCATCCGAGGCCGGATCAGCAAGGACGGCCAACAGCTGTCGCTTGCCATCGGGGTGGCAGTGAATGACCCGACCGCAGTCGCGGTGGCCAACACCGCCGCCGACCAGTTGCGCAACGTCGGCATCGCGGCGACAGTGCTGGCACTCGACCCGGTGACGCTGTATCGCGACGCGCTCAACAACAGCCAGGTGGACGCCATTGTCGGATGGCATCAAGCGGGCGGCAACCTGGCGACATTGCTGGCCTCGCGTTACGGCTGCCCCGCCCTGCAGTCGACGGCGGTACCGACCGCGAATGCGCCTTCCAACGTGGCGGTGTCCACGCCCGCCGGCGTGCCGCCGCCCGCCGCGCCCGGCACCACCTCTGCGACGCCGACGCCGACGCCGCCCAGCCGCCCGCCCGAGCCCGGCGCGCTGGTGCAAGCGCCGTCGAACCTCACCGGGATCTGCGATCGCAGCATCCAGTCGAACATCGACGCCGCCCTCAACGGCACCAAGAACATCAACGACGTGATCACCGCGGTTGAACCGCGACTGTGGAACATGTCGACCGTGTTGCCGATCCTGCAGGACACGACGATCGTCGCGGCCGGCCCGAGCGTGCAGAACGTCAGCCTGACGGGTGCGGTGCCGGTCGGCATCGTCGGCGACGCCGGCCAGTGGATCAAAACTGGCCCCTGACGGGCTTTTAGTCGGCGCGTTCCTGCGGCCCTGGTGCGCTGGGCGGGATCACGGTGTCGACGATGAGCGCCAGCTGCCGCCGATTCGGCGGTTCTCCGGTGAGCAGGAAGTGCTGATTGATCAACGCCGGCCCGACTCGCGCGGTCAGCGGGGTGAGCGTGGCCGGGTCGATATCGCCTTCGTCGATGGCGGCTTGCAGGATCGATTCGACGATTTTCAGTCGTGGGCTCACCACGGCGTCGGCGAAGATGGCACGCATTTCGGGTTCGTGAAGAAGCTGGTGGATGGTGTCCAGGCCGGGGAAGGCAGTCTTGCCGGCCAGCATGTCACGGTGGGCGGTGAACATCGCCAGCAGGTTTTCCCTGGCCGACCGACGGGAGCGCGGCTCGGGCACCGGCGGCAGCGCGAAGACCAGGGCGGCGTGCACCAGCTCGCACTTGGTGGCCCAACGCCGGTACAGCGCCGCCTTGCCGGTGTGGGCGCGCGCCGCGATCCCTTCCATCGTCAGCCCGCCGTATCCGACTTCTTCCAGTTCGGCCAACGTGGCCTCGTAGAGCGCACGTTCCAGGACTTCGCCTCGCCGGCGGCTCCGGCTGCCGTTGGGGGTTGATTGGGTGAGCTGCGGCATTTCTCGATAGTAGCCGTTCGCGTTCCTATCCATGGCGACCTGGCGACACAACGGCTACCCGGTTGACTCCGCGGGTATGGTGCGTCCATGCCTGAGACTCCGCGGCTGCTGTTCGTCCACGCCCATCCCGACGACGAGAGCCTCAGCAACGGCGCCACCATCGCGCACTACACCGCCCGCGGCGCACAGGTGAGTGTCGTCACCTGCACGCTCGGCGAGGAGGGCGAGGTCATCGGCGACCGCTGGGCCGGGCTCGCCGTCGATCATGCGGACCAACTCGGCGGCTACCGAATCGCTGAGCTAACCGCGGCATTGCATGCGCTTGGCGTCAGCGGACCCATCTACCTCGGCGGTGCGGGTCGTTGGCGCGACTCGGGGATGGCCGGCACGGCGAAGCGGCGTCGGCAGAGATTTATCGACGCCGACGAGCGTGAAGCGGTCGGGGCGCTGGTCACCATCATCCGTGAGCAGCGCCCACACGTCGTGGTCACCTACGACCCCAACGGCGGATACGGCCATCCCGACCACGTCCACACCCACACGGTCACATCGGCCGCCGTTGCTGCGGCCGGCACCGGCGACTATCCCGGCGAGCCATGGACAGTCCCGAAGTTCTACTGGTCAGTCCTCGCAGTGAGCGCATTCACGGCGAGCTGGCGCGCGCTGAATCGCGATGATCTGCGGCCCGAGTGGACGATCCCACCCGAAGAGGCGTTCGACTTCGGATATTCGGACGACGACATCGACGCCGTGGTGGAGGCCGGCCCGGATGCCGCCGCCGCCAAGACGGCGGCGCTCGTCGCGCACGCCACCCAAGTAGTCGTCGGCCCGACCGGCCGGGCGTGCGCCCTGTCGAACAACCTGGCGCTGCCGATAGAGGCGCGCGAGCACTACGTCCTGGCCGCCGGCTCAGCGGGGGATCGCGACGAGCGTGGCTGGGAAACGGATCTGCTCGCAGGACTGGGTTTCGCCGGATTTGACGGGCGGTAGGCTGCCAAACAGGCAGCCTCGGAAGGAATTCGCATGGACCCCGATCTGGACCCTAACCCGCAGCACCGGCAGGACCGCCTCGACAGCCTGCAGTGGGTTATCGGCTCCGTCCTCTCCAATATCGACAGCGTCCTGACCTGACCGAAACCACGCCGCGCGCCACGTCTCTTGAGGACAGCGGCGCGACAGACCCCGCTATTCGCGTCGTCGTCCTGGCGCTGTTGGCCGTCGACGGGGTCCTGTCCGCGCTAGCCGGGGCTCTGCTGCTGCCTCTCTACATCGGCACGATTCCGTTTCCCGTCAGCGGATTGATCAGCGGATTGGTGAACGCCGCCCTGGTGTGGGCCGCCGGGCGGTGGACCAGGTCGCCGCGAATGGCCGCGCTGCCATTGTGGACGTGGCTCCTCACGGTGGCGGCGATCAGCATGGGCGGTCCCGCCGACGACGTCATCCTGGGCGGCAAAGGGGTAATGGCCTACGGAGCTTTGCTAATTCTCGTGCTGGGCGTCACACCGCCGGTATGGGTGCTGTGGCGGCGCAGCCTCCACCGCTGACGGGTTACGGAATCGGCGGGAGGGGCCGCGACCAGGGCCTCCGGCCCGGCGGTTTTCCCACCGGGACGCCGAGCGCTTGCCCAGCGGGGCCTGGCGCTACTGTTGCGCATACGGCGTCCTGCAAGGGTGCCGAAATTTCAGATATTGGGACGCGCGGATGAAATTCGATCGTGGGGAAGTTACACCAACGTGCCGCTGACTCCAGGCCAGGAGCCCACCGCTCTGCCTAGCCCTGTCGTTCCGCCTAAGGCCAGTAGGTCGGCGCTGCGGCGGGTACTGCGGCGGGCCCGAGACGGGGTCGCGCTGAATATCGATGAGGCAGCCGTCGCCATGACGGCGCGCGGTGCGGATTTGGCCGAATTGTGCGCCAGTGCGGCGCGGGTGCGTGACGCGGGCCTCGAGTCGGCCGGACGGCGCGGTCCCAACGGACGGTTGCCGATCACCTATTCGCGCAAGGTGTTCATCCCGGTCACCCATCTGTGCCGCGACAGCTGCCGCTATTGCACCTTTGTCACGGTGCCGGGCAAGCTGCGCGCCCAGGGCGCCGGTATGTATATGGAGCCCGACGAGATCCTCGACGTCGCCCGCCGCGGGGCCGAACTCGGTTGCAAGGAAGCGCTATTCACTCTGGGAGACCGGCCCGAGGATCGGTGGGCCGAGGCCCGTGACTGGCTCGGTGAACGAGGCTACGACTCCACACTGTCCTACGTGCGGGCAATGGCGATCAGGGTGCTCGAGGAAACCGGGCTGTTGCCGCACTTGAACCCTGGCGTGATGAGCTGGTCGGAGATGTCGCGGCTCAAGCCGGTGGCGCCCTCGATGGGCATGATGCTCGAGACGACATCGCGGCGGCTGTTCGAGACGAAAG
>DATKEW010000479.1:0-5806 GCA_035511785.1 Mycobacterium sp. | reverse complement strand
GCTAGGTCGCGTCGGTGTCGAAGGGCGTGCGGTCGGGCGCGTGCTGTTCGGCCGCAAACGTCGATGGCTCCGCGTTCGATCCCGCCGCCGACGGCTCTGCGGGCGCCGACGGCTGCGCGGGGGCTCCATTGACCGGCCGGTCGAAGTTCCCGGTGAAGAAGGAGTCATCGCCATCGAGCAGGTGCTTGGTCAGCGCGGCGCGCGGTGTCATCCCCCGCAGTTTCTGCAGCTCACTCAGCGGACCACGCAGCTCGTCGAACTCGGGTCCGATGTCCTGGCGTAGCTGGGTGGTCACTCCGGTTAAGTATTCGCGCGCCTGCCGCAGGGCATTACCCGTCCACCGGATGGCACCCGGGAGCCGCTCGGGACCGAGGATCACCAGGCCGACGACGACAAGAACCAGGATGTGCTCCCAGCTCAGGTTCGCGAACATCTAGCCGCTATCTCCATCTGGTTTCACCGTCAGGGTGACGTGCCGACCATCACGGACCACCTCTACCGGGGCGTCCTGCCCGATGGTCAGTTGTCTGACGGCGACGACGAACTCGTCGGCATCGGCGACCTTTCGGTTGCCGACCTTGACGATCACGTCGTTTTCCAGGATTCCGCCCTTCTGCGCGGGGCTTCCCGCCTTCACATTGGCCACCTGGGCGCCGGCCGCGATCGCGTTGCTCACCGACCGGGTGCTGACCCCCAGCGTCGGATGCACGATCTTTCCGTCCTTGATCAGGGTCTGCGCGACCTGTTTGGCCTCGTTGATCGGGATCGCGAAGCCCAGCCCGCTCGCGCTGTCCGACAACGACTTCCCCGCGGTGTCGATCCCGATCACGTCGGAATCCATGTTGATCAACGGGCCACCGGAGTTGCCGTGGTTGATCGAGGCGTCGGTCTGGAGGGCATCGATGACGGTGTCGGTGTCGGATCCCTCCCCCGACAGCGGGACGGGACGGTGCAGCGCGCTGATGATGCCGTGAGTCACGGTGCTGCGCAGCCCCAACGGCGAACCTGCGGCCAGGACCTCGTCGCCGACGCGTACCTTGTCCGAATCACCGAGCCGGGCAACGCTGAGATTGTCGACGTTGTCGACCTTGAGGACGGCCAGGTCGGTCTTGGGGTCGCGGCCGACCAGGTTGGCGGGTACTTCCTTGCCATCGTTGAAGACGACCGTGGTCTTGAACTGGCTGGGATTGTTGGCCGCCTCGGAAATCACGTGGTTGTTGGTGACGATGTAGCCGCGACCGTCGACGACGACGCCGGAACCCTGCATGCCTTCCTGGTCGCTCTTCGACTCGATGGTCACCACGGCATCGGCGGTCGTGGCCGCCACCTTCGCGAACCGGCCCGCCGGCCCTTCGGTATTGCCGTTGGTCGCCAGCGTCAACTTCGAGGTGGTGAACGCTTCGACGACTTCGGCGGTCTTGCGGCCGACCACACCGCCGATCAGCCCGATGACCAGCGCGACGAGCAGCAGCACGGCCAGCGCGAGGTACGACACCTTGCGGCCGAACAGCACGTCGCGCACGCCGAGTTTGCCGCCGTAGCCGAGCGCGGAGTGTGGCGCCGCCGGAGTGACCGCCGGGGATCCCAGCGCGACCGCGGCCGCGGGGTCTCGCCACGGATCGTCGAGCTCGTCCGGCTGCGCACCGTCTTTCTCGGCGGCCAGCGCACCGGCGTCGACGGGGTGGCGCTGCAGTGACTCGGCCACACCGACCGGCTTGCCGAACGCCTCCTGCAAGACGGGGTCCGCCAGTTGATCGTGCGGCCTGAACTCAGCCTGCTCCCGGTACTTTTGCGGGCGCACGCGCTCCGCGACAAAAGAACCCTGCAGCCCGGCGGGGCGGCCGAACGCTTGCCGCGACGCGGGGTCGACCGGTGGCCGGGATACGGGGCGCGGCGCCAGGCGGTTGCCACCGTTATTGCCGCTGTCGTTGCCTTCGTGGTCGGAGGTCACGTGATCCCCTTTTAAATCCTCTGCTGAGCGGTCGAGACAGGCCTTGTACAGGGCCCTTTCACAGGACAAGCACCGGGCACGGCATTGTCCGTGTCCACCCTAGTATCCACGGTTTTTGGTTGCGGGGACTCAAGCTACCCGCGCTTGCGCTGGTCGCGCCCATCGCGGTCAGCGAAACGGTCGGGTGGCTGCGATATCGTGTCGTCGGGCGAGCTGTGGGGAATTTCGGCGAGCATTCCGAGCAACGAGCTGGGGATGCGGATCGGGTGCGAGTCGCGCAACGCGGCGCGCGCCCGGCTCTGATCTTCGACTTCGGCCGCGCATTGCGGGCACAGCGAGAGGTGATGCGCGGCCCGCAAGTGTGCGTTCATCCGAAGCTCGCCGTCGACGAAAGCCGCGATCGCCTCGACGGACAAATGCTCGGTGGAGCCGAACCGGCGCGGCGCGCCGACCGGCGCATCACTTTGGGAGGCGAATTGTGCGGGGAGCCAGGAGAACGCGCGGCGGAACACATGTCCTCGTTCGGGCATCACCAGCTCCTTTCGCTGCCACGTATACCTCGAATGTAGCGCGATGAGGCGCCCAATACCCCGTCTGGAGGCACCCAATACCGCACGATTATCACCATCGGTGAGGCGAACAGGCCCTGGATGAACCGATTGATTGGCTCCTCAGCCGGCGGGCTTTCGCATCAGGGCCGCCCGCTTCGCTAAGCGGACTTGGTGTGCAGCGCGTCGGTGCCGGCGCCATGTTGGGGGTGTGCGGCCAAGTAGTCGCGCAGCGCCTGACGCCCGCGGTGTATGCGGCTGCGGACGGTGCCCAGCTTGACGCCCAGGGTGGCGCCGATCTCCTCGTAGGACAGGCCTTCGATGTCACACAGCACAACCGCGGCACGAAATTCCGGCGGCAGCGAATCCAGGGCGGCCTGCAGGTCGGGCCCCAGCCGCGAGTCGTGGTAAATCTGCTCGGGGTTCGGTTCGTCGGCGGGCACTCGGTCGTAATCCTCGGGCAACGCTTCCATCCGGATGCGCGAACGCCGGCGAACCATGTCCAGGAACAGGTTGGTGGTGATGCGGTGTAGCCAGCCCTCAAAAGTTCCCGGCTGATAGTTCTGCACGGACCGGAAAACCCGGATGAAAGTCTCCTGGGTGAGGTCTTCGGCGTCGTGCTGGTTACCCGACAGCCGGTAGGCCAGCCGATAAACCCGGTCGGCATGCTGACGCACCAGCTCGTCCCAGGACGGCATGGTCGCCTTGTCCCCGGTCGCGTCGAACACCGCAGTTCCCTGCACTGCGTTGGACGTTTCCACCCATTGGTCGTCTCGGCGCTCCTGGGCGTGAGACATACTCGCTGGGCTCAATAGCGTGGTAGTGATTGGATCCTCCGGATTTGCCCTGTTCTCAGGATCTGACAATTCGTCGCTCGCGGCAACACGAAGTCGCCAGTTTGTATTCCCGGTCCAGTACCCGCCGCGTTCCATACGGAAACCGTGGCGTATCGGCGTATGCGCGGCATAGGAGCAGACTGAGGTTTGGCTGAGAAACCTGATCGTTACCTGCGTTAAGCAGGACGTATTCATCGCGGAGTGACCTTCGTCGCCCTGCGCGCCCCGGGCGTGTCGTGACGGTCCGGCTCAGGCGCGCCTGACCGACGGCGCCGCGAATCCGGCATACGCTGCGGGCATGGACGGTACCGATGACAGCACGGTGACCCCCGGCCACGCGGCCCCTAGTCGAGCCGAATCACTCTCCGCGCACGCCGAGGGGTCGATATCCGAAGATGCGGTCTTGGCGGGCGCCCGCGAGCGCGCCGTGGACATCGGCGCCGGGGCGGTGACACCCGCGGTCGGTGCGCTGTTGAGCCTGCTGGCCAAGCTCAGCGGTGGCAAGGCGGTCGCCGAGGTGGGCACCGGCGCGGGAGTCAGCGGACTCTGGTTGTTGTCGGGCATGAGCGACGACGGCGTCTTGACCACGATCGATATCGAGCCCGAGCATCTGCGGCTGGCCAAGCAGGCGTTCGCCGAAGCCGGCATCGGACCGTCACGCACCAGGCTGATCAGCGGTCGTGCCCAAGACGTGCTCACCCGGCTCGCCGACGAATCGTATGACCTGGTGTTCATCGACGCCGACCCGATCGACCAGCCCGATTACGTCGTCGAGGGCGTACGGCTGCTGCGATCCGGCGGGGTCGTCGTGGTGCACCGGGCCGGGCTGGGCGGGCGGGCCGGTGATCCCGCGGCGCGCGACGCCGAGGTGGTTGCCGTTCGCGAGGCGGCGCGGCTCATCGCCGAGGACGAGCGGCTCACCCCGGCGCTGGTGCCCCTCGGCGACGGCCTGCTGGCCGCGGTCCGGGACTAGTTCGGGACTGGCCGAACCTTTACGGATTCCTGACGGCGTGCCTCCTTGACGCCGCGCTGAACGCGCGTTTAGTGTACTGAACATGCGTTCAGCCGACCTGACCGCGGCCGCCCGGATCCGCGACGCGGCGATCGAGCGGTTCGGTCAGCAGGGTTTCGATGTCGGGCTTCGCACGATCGCCGAAGCCGCGGGGGTGAGTGCCGCGCTGGTCATCCACCACTTCGGCTCGAAGGACGGCCTGCGCCGAGCTTGCGACGACTACATCGCCGAAGAGATCCGCAGCGGCAAGTCCGAAGCAATGCGGTCCACCGATCCCGCCACGTGGTTTGCGCAGATGGCTGAGATCGAGTCCTACGCCCCGTTGATGGCGTACCTGGTGCGCAGTATGCAGACCGGTGGCGAACTGGCAAAGACGCTGTGGCAGAAGATGATCGATGACGCCGAGGCGTACCTGGACGATGGGGTGCGAACCGGCCTCCTCAAGCCGAGCCGCGACCCCCGCGCCAGGGCGAAGTATCTGTCGATAACCGGCGGCGGTGGGTTCCTGTTGTATTTGCAAATGCATGAAACCCCAACAGATTTGCGGGCGGTCCTGCGCGACTATGCCCGCGAAATGGTGCTGCCCGCCCTGGAGATCTATACCGACGGATTGATGGTTGACAGCACCATGTACGACGCATTCCTGGCCGCAGATGATCAAGGAGAATCCCATGCCAGTTGACAATTCCGCGCCCATCGAAATCCGCAGTCTGACCAAAAATTTCGGAGCGGTGCGGGCGCTGGACGGCCTCGACCTGACGGTGCGCGCAGGAGAGGTGCACGGGTTCCTCGGACCGAACGGCGCCGGCAAGTCGACCACCATCCGGATCCTGCTGGGTCTGGTGAAGGCCGACAGCGGCAGCGTGCGGTTACTCGGCGGCGACCCGTGGACCGACGCCGTCGAATTGCACCGCCAGATCGCGTACGTGCCGGGAGATGTCACGTTGTGGCCCTCGCTTACGGGCGGCGAAACAATCGACCTGCTGGCCCGAATGCGGGGCGGCATCGATGACAAACGTCGCGGAGAGCTGATAGAGCGCTTCGATCTTGACCCGCACAAGAAGGCGCGCACGTACTCGAAGGGCAACCGTCAGAAGGTCTCCCTGATCTCCGCATTCTCGTCGCGCGCCGGGCTGCTCCTCTTGGACGAGCCCAGCAGCGGGCTGGACCCATTGATGGAGAACGTATTTCAGCAGTGCGTCGGCGAAGCACGCGACAGCGGTGTGACGGTATTGCTGTCCAGCCACATCCTCGCCGAAACGGAAGCGCTGTGCGAAAGGGTGACCATCATCCGGGCCGGCAGGACCATCGAGAGCGGTTCGCTGGATTCGATGCGTCATCTCAGCCGCACCTCGATCAAAGCCGAAATGACGGGTGATCCCGGCGATCTCACTCGGATCAGAGGCGTCGAAGACGTCAGCATCGACGGCAACACGCTGCGTGCGCAGGTCGACAGCGA
>DATKEW010000478.1:0-2709 GCA_035511785.1 Mycobacterium sp. | reverse complement strand
GGAGTCCGAGATCAATACACTCTTGCCTTCCAACCGAATCCAGCCACGGTGGGCGAAATCGGCAAGTGCCTTGTTGACGGTCTCCCGCGACGCGCCGACCAGCTGCGCGATCTCCTCCTGCGTCAGGTCATGCGTGACGCGCATCGCTTCACCTTCCCGTGTGCCGAAGCGTTGCGCCAGCAACAGCAGTTGCTTGGCCACCCGGCCCGGCACGTCGGTGAAGATCATGTCGGCCAGGTCGTTGTTGGTGCGGCGCAGCCGGCGGGCCAGCACCCGCAGCAGTTGCTCGGCGATTGCCGGGTGATCGGCGATCCAAGCCCGCAACGCGTCGCGGTCCATCGATACCGCGCGCACCTCGGTGATCGTGATCGCGCTCGACGTGCGCGGGCCCGGGTCGAAGATCGACAACTCACCGAACATGTCCGACGGCCCCATGATCGTCAGCAGGTTCTCGTGGCCGTCGGGGGAGCGTCGGCCGATCTTGACCTTTCCTGAAATGGCGATGTACAGGCGGTCCCCGGGGTCACCTTCGGCGAATACGGTGTGCCCCCTTGGGAAGTCGACGGGCTGCAGTTGCTTGGTGAGCGCGGCTACGGCGCTGGGTTCGACTCCCTGGAACAGTCCGGCCCTGGCCAGGATCTCCCGCTTAGCCCGTTCGTCGACGTCATCGGGGTCCACGCACTCTGGCCAATCCGTCAGTAGCCGCCGGACGTCAAGCTCCTGCGCCTTCCTATCATCGCTTCCGGCGAGGCTTTCCTCAGCGCGAGTATCCCCGCCGATGTCGGCGCAGATGGATGCCCAAGTCGGCAGCCGCGGCTCGCCGTACTCGGTCAGCAGGATGTTCGCGTCTGCGTCCATCAGGGATACTCCTGAAGCTGTAGGTCCCGAACGGGTCATCTGATACGTTAATGTATCGGATACGCAAATGTATTGAAGTGTGGTGGGCATAACAGTGTCGACGTCTTCGGCCGAGCCGCGACGACCACCCCGCGGCGCTTCCCCGCGGGTGACGAAACGGCGCGCGGAAACCCGCGCCAACTTGATGGAGGCGGCATTCCGGGTATTCGCCGACAAAGGCTTCGGTCAGGTCCGAATCGACGACGTGTGCACGGCAGCGGGCTACACCCGCGGCGCGTTCTACTCCAATTTCGCCAGCCTCGAGGAGTTGTTCTTCACCCTCTACGACGAGAGCGCTCGGCTCATTGCCGGCCAAGTCACTGACGCCGTCACCGCCCGCGATATCAACCCCGGGCTCGAGGCGGTCATCGAACGCGTCACCGCCACTTTGCTTCTCAATCGCGACTGGCTGCTGATCAAAACCGACTTCCTGCTGCACGCCGCCCGAAACCCCGCTGTCGCCGACCGCCTCGCCGCCCACCGCCAACAACTGCGCACTGAGATTGAGAAGCGCCTCGACGGCGCACGCGATCGACTGACCCTTCCCGACGCGATCGGCGACACCTCTAACGCCGCCCGCGCCGTCGTTGCCGCCTACGACGGTGTCACCGTTCAACTGCTACTGGACGGCGACCTCCAAGCAGCACGAACCTGGCTCACCCAACTCCTCACCGCGCTACTCAACCGCTAACCACCAGCCGAAACAACCGGCCCATCTCCATTGACCTGGCGATCCTCGGCTTCGGGATGTCGGCCGCCTGACAACCGTTGCGGGAGGACTGTGATCTGGGTGGTCATTGGATGGCGCGCTTGACGGCTTCCTCATCGGCAAGCTGCTCATTGGTCGGCACCAACGAGGTGAAAGTCATCACCACGTCTTCGATTTGGAAAGCGTGTTGGATTGAGCGCGCGTACAACTGAGCATTTCCCGGAGTGGGGAACTTGATGATCGACACCGTGTCGGTCTCTACCTTGTTCGCGCAACCGATTTCGGGACAATCCCGTTGGGTCACATCGCGCGGATTCGGCACCGCCAGCCCGGCTTTGCCGATCGTTGCCAGAATGTCCTCGACGGTGAGTGGGTTGAGACCGTGGTTGATCGTGGTGTCGCTGTGACTGCCCACGGTCTGGTGCGGCGCTGTGTGGCCGCCACACGAGGCCACGACCAGTAGACCGAAGATTGAGACGACCATGGCAAGCGAGCGGCGCTTCATTGTTCGGGCTGTGCTCACGAGCGGCCCGATCGGCCCGAAATCGCTGCGGCCATCAGCACAGTTCTGCAACTGCGTCGGCGTCTTTGCGTATGCAGATTAATGCGGCCAGTTTAGGGGGCGGCCGCCGCGGCCGGGTGCGCCGGAACGTGCGGGGCTTGCTGCCGATTTGTCGGCGCTGCACCTGATCCGGGGGTGGGTTCGGGTCGCCGATGATTCGTTTGTCGCCCGCTGAGTGTGGCAATCAGATCGACCGCGTTGCGCGGCTGCAGCACGGCAGCTTCGCTGCGGTGAAGTTGGCGCCCTTGCGAAACAGGGAACGGGAGGCCACGCCGCGATGGACATGTCCGTGCAGGCTTGCCAACGGGTCGCACCGGAAAGCCGTGACGGGTTCCAGGGGGTGACGACGCGATACCAGAGCGTCGCTCATGATGGATAATAGAGACTATCCACGAATACTGCCGGAAGATCCTCACAGACAACATGATTCGCAGTGGATCGTGCCGTGACTAGCCGTCGGCGGCGTCGAGCAGCTGTGCGCACAGGGTTCCAAGCGCCAACCCGACATTGCTGCTAATCCCAAACTGGACCCTCCTACTCC
>DATKEW010000477.1:0-2679 GCA_035511785.1 Mycobacterium sp. | reverse complement strand
GTAACCCCGTCGATGATCGAATCGGCCAGTCCACCGGAAGATCGGTATCCGATTGTGGGCACCGCATGCTGCGCCGCCTCGACCACGGCCAAACCCCAACCTTCTTTGCGGGAGGGCAGCAGGTGCACCCAAGACCGTTGCATCACATGGTGTTTGGCGACGTCGTCAATATGCCCGTGGAATGTCACCGCGTCGCTGATGCCGAGCGATGCCGCGTGGTCGACCAAGCGCCGCCACCACCATCCGCCGCCGACGATGTCGAGATGCAGCCCGGGTATCGATGGCCGCAACCGGGCCACCGCAGCGAGCGCGTCCTCGATCTGCTTGTGCGGTACCAGACGGGACAACACCAACACCCGCGGGGTGGCCGCCCGCGGGCCACCTAAGGACGCCTCGGGCGCTTCGTCAAGTCCGTTGCGCACCAGCGCGATTCGCTCGTCACCGACACCCAGGCCGACCAGGTCACGGGCCGACGGCAGCGACACCGTGACGTACTGATTACGGCGGTGCAGCCTCGGCGACACCCGCGACTCGACTAACCAGCCCAGCCGACCCAGCACCCGCCCGGCCACCGGCCACTGTTCACGATGGCAGTGATGCACCAAGATCGCGACCCGCCGCCCGTAGACCAACCGCGCCAGAAACGGCAAACCATTCTGGGTGTCGACCACCACATCCGGGCGGACCCGCCGCAGCGGCCCCACCCCCAAACGCGCCGACGCCATCGCCAACAGCGCCCACACGTAGACCGAATACCGCCCGCCTGCCCGGCTGATCCGCACGCCGTCGATCACTTCCCGCCGCGCCGCGCCGGCGTAGCGGGCGGTGCGCAGTGTGACGCTGACGCCGGACGCGGCCAGCTGGGCGCCGATGCGCTGCAGGTAGGTTTCACTGCCCCCGCCCTGCGGGTGCCCGGTGTCGCGCCAGCTCAGCAGCAAGACGGAGCGAAGGTCAGACATGGTTTGCCAGCCTAGCGGGCCGTAGGGTTGGCCGGTGGCCGTGACTGATCTGTTCGCGCGCCGAGCGACCCTGGCCCGATCGGTGCGGCTGCTGTCAGCGTTCCGCTACGAGCAGCCGGATCCGGCCCGGTTCTACCGCACGCTGGCAACCGACACCGCGGCCATGGTGAGCGATCTGTGGCGGTCTGCGCATGGCGAGTCTGCGTCTGGTCGCACGCTGCTCGACGTCGGCGGCGGCCCCGGTTATTTCGCCGCTGCATTCGCCGATGCCGGTGTCCGCTACATCGGCGTGGAACCGGACCCAAGCGAAATGCATTCGGCCGGAACGTCTTTGTCGGGCGCAACGGACACATTCGTCCGAGCGTCCGGCATGGCGCTGCCGTTCGCCGATGACTCGGTGGACATCTGCCTGTCGTCCAATGTTGCCGAGCACGTACCGCGGCCCTGGCAGCTCGGCGGCGAAATGCTGCGGGTAACCAAGCCAGGCGGCCTCGCGGTGCTGTCCTACACGGTGTGGCTCGGACCGTTCGGCGGCCACGAAATGGGCCTCACGCACTACCTGGGCGGAGCCCGGGCCGCTGCGCGTTATGCCCGCAAGCACGGCCATCCGGCCAAAAACAACTACGGCTCGTCGTTGTTCGCGGTATCGGTGGCCGACGGCCTGAACTGGGCGGCGAGCACCGGCGCGCTGGTTTCCGCGTTCCCGCGCTACCACCCCAGATGGGCGTGGTGGCTGACGACGATACCGTTGATACGCGAGTTCCTGGTGAGCAATTTGGTGCTGGTGCTGCGACCGCAATGAGGCCGCTGCGCCTCTTGACTGAAACGTGTTCTCGTTTTGCGATCCGCTGGGTAGGGTGGCGCTCAGGCCGCCGGCGACGATGCAGAGCCGGAGCGATCAGGAGGAGCGGCGCAAATGACCGACTTTAAGACCGAATACGACAAGCTTTTCATCGGCGGCAAATGGACCGAGCCGTCGACCTCCGAGGTCATCGAGGTGCATTGCCCGGCCACCGGCGAATACGTCGGCAAGGTGCCGATGGCGGCTGCGGCCGACGTGGACGCCGCGGTCGCCGCGGCCCGCGCGGCATTCGACAACGGCCCGTGGCCGAGCACACCACCGAAAGAGCGCGCGGCCGTCATCGCCAATGCGCTCAAGCTGATGGAGGAGCACAAGGACGGTTTCACCAAGCTGCTCGGCCTCGAGACCGGCCAGCCGCCGACCTCCGTCGAGACGATGCAGTGGATGAGTGGGATCGGGGCGATGAACTTCTTCGCCGGCCCCGCCGTCGACCAGGTCAAGTGGCAGGAGATCCGCAACGGCGGCTACGGGCAGACCATCGTCCACCGTGAGCCGCTCGGCGTGGTCGGCGCGATCGTGGCGTGGAACGTGCCGCTGTTCCTGGCGATCAACAAGCTGGGCCCGGCGTTGCTGGCCGGTTGTACGGTGGTGCTCAAGCCGGCCGCCGAAACCCCCTTGAGCACAAACGCTTTGGCGGAGCTGTTCGCCGAGGCCGGCTTGCCCGAGGGTGTGCTGTCGGTGGTGCCCGGCGGCATCGAGACGGGCCAGGCGCTGACCTCCAACCGTGACATCGACGTCTTCTCCTTCACCGGCAGCTCGGCCGTCGGCAAGGAGATCGGCCGGCGCGCGGCGGAGATGCTCAAGCCGTGCACGTTGGAGCTGGGCGGCAAGTCGGCGGCCATCCTGCTCGACGATGTC
>DATKEW010000476.1:0-8081 GCA_035511785.1 Mycobacterium sp. | reverse complement strand
TCGAGGTGCGGGTGGAGTTGACCAGCGCGGCCACCGGCGGCCCGTTCACCGCCCAGATCACCCGGGGTGACGCCGAGGCGCTGGCCTTGCGCGAAGGTGACACCGTGTACGTGCGCGCCACCCGGGTGCCGCCGATCACCGCTGACGTAACGGCACCCGACGGTGCCAGTGACGCTGACCGAGATCGGACCACACTGACGTCTGCGTGACTCGTCTATGCCGGTCAAGGCCGACCTCGCACGTGCCGCGGGTGGCGCGCTAAGTTTTGCAGTGATCGACTTCACCCGCTCAGGGGAGAACATGAGGCCATTTGATTACGGCCGACGACGGGCAGCAGAGCTGGAGGCGTACCACGCGCTGTGGAATCTGTGGCGCACTTCGCAGCAGCGGGTGATAGCCACCAGCAACTGGGAGACGGCTCGCACAATGCTGCAGGACCGCTACACGGTCGCCCAGGCCCGCCGAGACTCCGATGTTTGCGCAATGAGGATTCGATACCTTGAGATTTCGGAGCCGCCCCCGCAGCTCGCGGACTTCGTCTACGCACCACCGTATTACCGGATAGCTGATGCGCCGCGGCAGCTGGCCCAGGCTCGCTATGACTATCAGTTAGCGCGCCTGCGCCGGCCCGCACGTGAGCGGATGCGCCTGAAAGAACTCGAGACAACCAAGGCGCTCTACGAAGCGGTAAAGGCGGCTGAGGCAAGGGCCGAGATAGCTCGCCGACGCGCATGGCAGCAAAGCAGATGGCCCAAAGGTGTTGTGCTAGAAGCCGAGATCTACAACCTCGACAGTCTCGCGGCTCAGGTGGATCAGCAGAATGCAAAAATCGGATCCCAGGTGGATGCCCTTACCGATCTGCTCCGAGTTGGACTTCGAAACCTGCCCGACGTCCCGGAGTCTGACCTGACCACGAGCTATCGCGCCGGGGATCCGGCCGGGATTGCGGCCTATGTCGCATCGGTGCTCACGGCGCTGCCTTTGCCGCGCTGTATCAATCCAAGGGCCGAGGTTGCCTATTCCGCGGATGCGCGCCAACTCGTCGTCGAGTACGAACTGCCCACGGTTGATGTCGTCCCGAAGGTCAGGTCGTACCGATATGTCAAGAGCCGAGAGACTGTCGTCGAGAAGGCACGACCGGCGTCGCAGGTAAAAGCGTTGTACGCCAACACTATCGCGCAACTCGCGCTCTTATCCCTGGCGGCCGTCTGGGAATTCGACAGCGAGCGCCACATCGACGCGGTGGTTTTCAACGGTGTCGTCGATACGCTGCACGCCCGCAGCGGTCAACCGATCCGGCCATGCTTGATCACTGTGCGGGTCACTGGCGAAACCTTCACCTCAATCGACCTTCAACACGTCGATCCGTCCGCCTGCCTTGACCGTCTGTCGGCCACCGTGTCGCAGAACCCGACGGAGCTCGTCCCGGTGCGGCCGTTGCCTGAGTGAGGTCTATTCAGCCGCGGGCGTGAATAAGCGGTTCTGGCGACTACCCGATGAGCTTGGTGAGCCAGGTCGGATCCTGGTAGTTCACCGCCTTGGTGCCGTCCCAAACGAACGGCGTGCCGCTGGCATTGAGCCCGGACAGCGTCGCGTCTCCGGCTTCCGATTTCGCCTTGGCGGTGGCGACATCATCGCCGGCCTTGATGCAGTTGATCACGCCGGGGTCGACGCCGACGGTTTTGGCCAGTTGGGCCAGTTCGCCGTCGGTGCGATCTTCTGCGGCACCTTCGGCCGGCTGAAAGTCGCTCGCGAACAGGCCGGAATAGAAGGTGGTGTAGAGCTTCGGATCATTTTGCGCCGCAACACAGTACGTGGCCGCTACCGCGCGAGTCGAGTAATCCTTGCTGTGCGATTTGTCGTCGAGGAAGTTGAGCAGGTGATAGCGCACCGCGAGCTTCTTGTTTTTCACCGCGGTGTCGATATCGCCCGCATTCGACCTGATGAAGCTGCCGCATGGTGGGCAGATGGGTTCGTTGAAAATGTCGATCGTTGTCGGTGCCGCCGAGCTGCCCACTAACACACCGTCATCGAGGACGCGCAGCTCAACGCTGTCCGCGGGCGGCGGTGGGGATGTATTCGGTGTCGGGGACGGTGACCGCCACGGATGGGCGACAACGAGGACAGCGGCCACGACGGCCACGACGACGACCATGCCCAGGCCCGCCCAGAGCCAGGGCTTGCCGCTGCGCCGCGGCGGCTGACCCCACGGCGGTGTCCCGGTACCCGAGTCGCCCGCGCCCCAAGTGGGAGCGCCACCCCATCCCGTCGGCTGCGGTATCGGTCCGCCCGGTCCAATTGGTGACCCGGTAGCCAACGGCGCGGCCCAGCCTGGGGCCTGCGGCGGCGCTTGGGCCGCCATCGCCGGCGGCGCGGGCGCAAAACCGCCGGGCGGCTGGCCGGCAAGCGCGGCCGGCAGCCCCACCAGTTGGCTTCGCTGCAAGATGTCGGTGGCACGATCCTGATCGGGTGTGGCCAGCGCCGCGTAGGCGGCCGCGGACAGATCACCGCAAGTCGCGTAGCGGTCCGCGGGATCTTTGGCCATGCCGCAGGCGATCACGCGGTCAAAGGCAACCGGGATGCCCGGCCGCACGGTGCTGGGCCGGGGGATCGCCTGGTTCAGGTGTGCGCTCATCACGCTGACCTGGTCGCCCCGGTACGGCGGCGATCCGGTCAAACACTCAAACAGCACGCACGCGAGCGCATAGATGTCGGCCCGGTACGTCACATCGGCGTTGGTGAATCGCTCCGGGGCCATGTATTTGAACGTGCCCACCGTGGTGCCGAACTGCGTCAGCTTTTCGTCGGAGGTGGCGCTGGCGATCCCGAAATCGACGAGGTAGGCAAAATCATCCGCACTGACCAGAATGTTCTCCGGCTTTACGTCGCGATGCAGCACCCCGGCGGCATGCGCGGCGTCGAGCGCCGAGCCGATCTGGCGCGCAATCGCCACCGCCCGCGGCGGAGACAGCGGGCCGTAGCGGCTCAACATCGTCGCCACGTCCCTGCCGTCGATCAGCCGCATGTCCACGTAGAGCTGGCCGTCGATCTCGCCGAAGTCGTGAATCGGCACGACGTGGGGTTCCTGCAGCCGCCCCGCGGTGCGGGCCTCCCGTTGCATCCGTGAGCGGAAGACCGGATCGCTGGAGAGCGTCGGCGACATCAGCTTGAGCGCCACGATCCGCTCCCGCACCGTGTCCTCGGCCTCATAGACGTCGCCCATGCCCCCGCGACCAACCAGCCGCCGCAGCCGATACGGCCCGAACTCCGAACCCTCCCGCGAATCCGCGGTCGTGTCACCCATCGCCGACTCCTCACCCGCCACCGCGCGCCGCAAACCGACAGGAAGCGCCTTCACGCCCCGGCCTTTGCCTGCGCCGGACACGAGTACTCGGTGGCGTGCCAGGCATAAGGCTAATGGTTTGGGTAACCGCGGGGCACGGTGAATACGGAGAATGCAGCTAATTCGACAACCGGGGAGAAAGGCATTGACCGGCGCGGCAGGCCGGCGCCGCGCACCCGTCGTCATCGGGCGGGGAGAAGAGCACCGGATCAGCGGCGTTCTTCGCCACCGGCTTTGCGTTCGCTTAGGCCCTCCCTTGACAGAGCCCGGACGAAGCCGTAGGCATGCATCCCGGCCGGACCGGGATTTTGGATGATCCAGTCGTTGATCTTTCCCAGCGCGTTGGCCAAGTCGTCGCGCCTGACCCGGACGAGGTAGGTCTTTCTGTCGTCGTTCGGATCGTCACTGGATTCGGCGACGGCGACGGGGTGTCTGAACGCATATGCGATCCCATGCACGGAATCGTGGTTCAGCGCCCAGTGAAGTTCGCTGGGCCGCAGCCGATTCACCGCCAGATTACGGTAATCGTGCTCGTCGTTTGAATTGCTCACCTGGCCGATGGTCCTCCTCTGAGTACCCGCGAGAATTTCGACGACATGGATTGAAGGTGATGCCGCGCAGGCGATTCGATGAAAGCTTCACCCCGGACACTCTCATCATAGGAAGGTCGGCGGTTCGCCGCCTGTCGAGCGATCGTCCAGCAACTGCTCAACGTCCGGCTGGGACTCGGCGAGGTCGATAAGGTTGAATTCAGCGACCCAGAAGGCGTCGTTTCAGCTCGAGGAATTCCTCGTTGGTCAGCACTCCCGAGTCGCGAAGCTCGGCAAGCTCTCGTAGCTCGGCCGCGATTCCCTTCACCACGCCGCCTCTTTCGAGCGACTCGGTGTCAGCAGTGGTTGCCTTGGCGCGCTCACGGTGCCCTGTGCCAAGGGCGCTGCTGAGGGCTCGGCTGGCCGTTGCCCCCACGGCCATGTCGCCGAGCGGGCTTCCCGTGCCAATGGTCAACGCAGCGTCGGCGGCGGCGCCGACGCTGGTAGTTGGCAACCCGAGCGCGGCCGGCCGTACTGTCGGGGCCTGCGCGGTCCAACCGCCCGGCACCGATAATGCGCCGACTTTGCTCGCCTCGCCCAGACCGGCGGAAGCCGTCGTTCCCCCGGCGAGGTTGGTGATCACCGGAAACGGCGAAGGCGGCGCCGGTCCCGTCCCCGGCCAGACCTGGATCCCGGCCCAGCCGCTAACGGTGTCGTCCGTGTGCAACCCAATGAAGTAACTGGCAACGTCGGGGGGATAACTGAAGATCGAAAACGGTGTGTCCACACCAAGTCCAGCCAGGCTACCTGGTGCGTCGAGAAAAACTGTAATCAGGTCGCTCAACGTCATCAGCGGGTCCGGGGGGTCCGCCGCGGCTGCTGGCGCCGCCGTGGCGAGGCTCTGCAGCGCGTTGGGCACCGCGGCGAACGTTTGTTGGACCGACGAGACGGTGCTCTGCGCGTTTCCCGCAGCCGTGCCCGTGCTTTGCCCGATCGCGGCGGCTTGGTCGGCCAGCCCCTTCTGGTTGGTGGTCTGCGGTGGTTCGGTGAACGGCGACAGCGTGGTCGCGGACGCCGACGAAAACGCGTAGCCGTACATCGCCCCGGCATCCTGGGCCCACATTTCGGCGTAGTCGGCCTCGGTGGCCGCGATGGCCGGGGTGTTCTGCCCGAAGATGTTCGTGGCCACCAATATTGCGAGCTGGCTGCGGTTGGCCGCGATCACCGGCGGCGGCACCGTCTCGGCAAACGCCGTCTCGTAGGCGGCGGCCGCCATTTTGGCCTGGGCGGCCGTCCGCTCGGCCTGCGCGGCGGTCGCGTTCATCCAGGCCACATTCGTGGCAGCGGCGGCAGCCATCGACGCCGATGACGGGCCCAGCCACGGGCCCGCGATCAGTCCCGACAGCACCGACTGATACGAACTGGCCGCTGAATGCAGTCCGGCGGCCAACGTGTCCCACGCCGCGGCGGCGGCCAGCATCGGTCCCGACCCAGCACCGGCATACATCCGGCCGGAGTTGATTTCCGGCGGTAACGCCGCGAAATCCATCGCTACACATCCTCCCGCAGGGTCGCGTTCGACGTGGCCGCGGTGGCCGCAACGAACCGGCACTGGCAGTCGTGGCGGTCACAGCTCGTGCGCCGCCGTGGCTTGCTCCGTTCTTCCTACGTTAATCGCCAGTTATCTGGGGATCAGTTCGCTGCCCTTTTTGTTGTTCTACCTGCAGTTTCTAGCAGGCACCAGCGCGGCTTGCTGCAACCGTATCGTCGCTGCCGCCCACGACCGGCGCCACATCCGAGGCGTTGTACGGCATCGTGTCCACCGGTACGGCCAACGTGGCGTTCATCTATCCGGGGTGATCGCGATGAACGCTGAAGCAATCAGGCGGATCCATGATGCCGCGCTCGAGCTCGGCGCGGAATGCCACGAAGAGTGTCCATTCTGGCTACCGGCCGAGGCGTCGAAGTCGCACACGGTAGATCGCGCTCGCGCGCTTCTGCTGCTGTCGACGCTGAATTGAGAACTCTCGGCGCGCTCGACGTCAAACGCTTCGTCGCCTTGGCACTCCTGCGGCCTGGCGCATGGCAGCGATGGTCACGCAATGACGGTGCCCTTGATCACCCGAGCATGGCCAGCGTCGAGCCGCCGAGTCCCCCAGCCCAACACCGACCATCCACCAGCAAACATGGACACATGGACAGCAACCCCTCACGCGAACGCCCGTTGGAATGAAGCGAACACCTGTGCGACCACCCTGCCGGCATAACCACCCAATACCCCCTCCGTGTACAATAACGAACCGCCGCCAGCAAACAGGCGCAAGCACCCCTCCGACCTGCGACGATGCAGACCACGACGGCATCGACATCCTATTTACGCAGGTCAGAGGGTCAGGGGGTGGTTCAATCTCTAAAGCGACCATCCATGGCACCTTGGGCGGCCACCGAAAGATCCCGCCAACGCATTTTTTTCGTAGTCTGTCAATAAGCGGCAGCGAACAGTCGTCGAATATGTCGAATGCGCGTTCGAAATCCTGCAATGGACGGTGCCTTTCCAGCAAACGTCACGTCCATGCACCAAACTTCGCCCCTTGTCCAGCAAACACGGACATACCAGCAGTTTTGGAGACAAACGATGAAACACTCCACACGCTCGGGGTACTTGGCCGCCTGCCGCTGCACCGGCTGCAAAGAGGCCCAGCGCACCTACCAGCAGCGATACCGGGAGCGCAAAGCCAATGGCACAACGCGGCCGTGTGGTGTCCTCGCCATCGCCGGAGCCTGAGGCCCCAACCGAGCCCGGACCAGTCGAGTTAGCCACCCAGGAGGAGATCAACGGCCTGGCTCCCACGCGCCCCGCCCTGGCGGCAATCGCGCTCGCGATGGCCCGCATCTTAGACAGCCCATCGAGGGTGGTGTCGGCTCAGCCGGCTGCTGCGAAAGTGCTGGTCACGGTGCTGGACAAGCTGCACTCGGCGTCGGCGCGCGGTTCCCGCGGCGGCCTGGCGGTCGTGCGAACGACGACTGACGTTTCTTCCGCTGTGTCCGTCGGCCCCGCCAGGGAGCTGGCGAATGGGGCGAGTGTCTTCGCTGCTAAGGGCTGGCAGAAGTAGCACAGATCGGGGCCGAGCGTGGGATAACCGCACTCGGAGCAGACATCGATGGTCATTGTCCGCACCTCCTAAAGTCCCAGGAAATTAGCGTTTCAGCGATCCCGCCCGAGGGCATGAGTAGTCCGCTACTTCACTTGTTCCGTAAACGCTTCCGCGCTTACTCACATAGGGATTGAAAAATTCTCGCCCGGCAGTTGTAACCCACTCGGTCACTCGCGGCGTTCATCCAGCAGCGCATCCGCCACGTCTATCGACGCAGCGGCCCACCCCGCTCCCGAGCCACCCAACGCAGAGCAGCCCCCAATCGCAGCTCGGAGTCGATGGTCTCGATGTCGCGCACGTGCCACCGCGCTGTTGTCTCCGTAGCGGGGCCCTGGCTTCCGCCTCAAGCCCGCAGCCGGATCGCTCGCGCCCGCGCTTCGGCGGCCAGAGCTTCGGCTTCGGCGGCTGCTGCTCGCGCCCGCGCCTCGGCGGCCAGAGCTTCGGCTTCGGCGGCTTCTGCTCGCGCCCGCGCCTCGGCGTTCAGAGCTTCGGCTTCGGCGTTCAGAGCTTCGGCTTCGGCGGCTTCTGCTCGCGCCCGCGCCTCGGCGGCCAGAGCTTCGGCTTCGGCGGCTTCTCCTCGCGCCCGCGCCTCGGCGGTCAGAGCTTCGGCTTCGGCGGTCACAGCTTCGGCTTCGGCGGTCAGAGCTTCGGCTTCGGCGGTCACAGCTTTGGCTTCGGCGGTCACAGCTTTGGCTTCGGCGGCTTCTGCTCGCGCCCGCGCCTCGGCGGCCAGAGCTTTGGCTTCGGCGGCCAGAGCTTTGGCTTCGGCGGCTTCTGCCCGCACCCGCGCCTCGGCTTCCAACTCCGCTCGCGACAGCTTCCGCTCGGCCCCCTTGTAGAAATCCATGACAACGAAAGCCACGCCGGCCAGCACGGCCAGCGCCAGCGGCGGCACGAACACGAACAGGAATCGGTGCCCGGCCAATGCGCCTAGGAGGACGATCGTCAGCGGCACCGCGAACGCCACCGCGACCCACGGATCGCGATCCAGCCAACTAATAACCACTCTCGGAGACCACCACGACCACCGCGTGATCCCTCTCCTTCGCAGAG
>DATKEW010000475.1:0-2928 GCA_035511785.1 Mycobacterium sp. | reverse complement strand
TTCCAGAACGCCTGGGTCAACCCGATCATGTGGAACGCGTTCACGGGCTGGATCGGGGTCGACCAGTACGACGAGGGCAACCCGATCGGGCAGGACTTTCTCGACCGGTACGCGCAGAAGTACGACGGCAGACGCCCCGAGTATTGCGTGCCAGTGGTCAACCACGACGTCGCCGCCACCCTGGTGCGGGCATTCACCGACGCGCACCCGCTGAGTCCGCGCGGAGTCAAAGAAGCATTGGAGCGGGTGAAGATGATGCCCGCCGCCTCCGGCGCCCCCGGTACCCGGGTGTCCTTCGGTAAATGGACTCGGCGCGCGTGGATGGGCGCGGGTTACCTGGTGGCCCGAACTCTGGATGCCGACGGCATCAATTCGCATCTTGTCGATCGCTTCGGAGAGTGAGGCTGAGCAGAGATGAGTACTGACCAATCCGCACCACTTGCCGCGCAGGAGAAACCGGCGCACGCGCCGCGGAGCGATAAGCGCGGCTGGGGTAGTTGGATCGCCGGCGCCGCTCTGGCGGCGTTCGCGCTCTTCTTTATCGCGAACTGCCGCGTCGCCCTCGACCCGCGCGTCGCCAACCCCAATGTGCACGGCCGGCCGCGCCCGGTGAAGTTCATCTTCGGGTTGGACTACATCACTTTCCTCGAGATTTCCACCATAGTCATGCTGACCGTGCTGCTGGTGGTTTTCATCGTGGGCTGGCGGCGCAATCCGGGCAGTCCGGTGATGTTGATGTTCCTCTGCACCACTTTGATCGTGTGGCAGGACCCGATCATGAACTGGGCGCCGTTCGCGGTCTACAACCCCGATCTCACCCACTGGCCGGAGTCGTGGCCGCTGGTGTCGTTGTCACCGACCGTCGAACCGTTCGTCGTATTCGGTTACGTGACATTCTATTTCGGCCCCTACTTCCCGGCGGTCTGGATCCTGCGCAAGCTGCAGGCCAAATACGGGCCCGAGGCCTTCGTGTCGCGGCACCCGTTGATCTGCCTGGGCTTGCTGACCATGGGGATCGGCTTCGTCTTCGATGCGTTTCTGGAGATCCAGCTCGTCCACATGGGCATGTACATCTACTCGCAGGTGATTCCGTGGGGTTCGGTGTTCACCGGCACGACATTCCAATTCCCGCTGATCTGGGAGTCGTTCTCGGTGACGTTCGTGATGGTGCCCGCGGCGATACTCTGCTATCGCGACGACACCGGGAAGTCGGTGGCCGAGAAGCTGGCCGCGAAGGCGAAGATCTTCCCCACCCGTCCGGTGCTCGGCACCTTCCTGGTGATGTTCGCCATCATCAACGTGTCCTACTTCGCGTACGGCGCTTGGTTCGCCGCCATCAAGGCCAGTAAAGCGGCGACGTCAGTTGCGTGCCCGTGGCCCTACCCAGAAGCGAAAGTATATGACCCGCAAGGCTATTACGAGAACGCGGGCGCGCAAGGCCCGTATTCGGTCGGCATCTGGTCGACCTGGATGAGCGGGCAACCCAACGGCCGACCCGATGTGCAGCCGCCACCACCTGGTGAAGGTGCCTGTGCGACCCCGAGCAAGAATGGGTGAGCCTCGCACTGTCGTGATCACGGGCGCTTCCCGTGGTCTCGGCTTCGCCTCGACGGTTCGCCTCTACCGGGACGGCTGGCGGGTGGTTGCGGCGATGCGCACACCCGACCGAGGGATGGCGCTGTTGCGCGAGGCGACGGGAGCCGCCCACGATGACGAGCGGCTGATCGGGGTGCAGCTCGACCTTACCGATGCTGCGTCAATCTCCGCGGCGGCCAAGGCAATTGAAGAAGCCGTAGGCGCACCCTACGCGCTTGTGCACAACGCGGGGATCTCTGCCGCCGGAATGGTGGAAGAGACGGATATGGAGCTGTGGCAGAAGATGTTCGCCACCCACGTCTTGGGCCCCGTCGCGCTCACTCAGGCTCTGCTGCCGGCGATGCGCGCGGCTGGCGAGGGACGCATCGTGCTGATCGCCAGCGCGGCCGGGGTGCGCGGCCAGCCGGGCACTGCGCCGTACTCGGCGGCCAAAGGAGCGTTGGAGCGATGGGGTGAGTCGATGGCCGGCGAAATCGCGCCCTTCGGTCTCGGCGTCACCATTTTGGTGACCGGCACATACGACACCGAGATCATCACCGACGCGGGCACCACGGATGACCGCAATTTCGACGGCCCGTACGCCCGGCTGCACAACACCATGAACACTCGCGGGCGGTTCGCGATCCGTTTCGCCAGGCCACCGGGGCGGTTTCCCGACGGCCTGGTCAAGGCCCTTGGTGACCGGGGGCCGTTCCGGCGCCGCGGTGTGGGCCCTGATGCTGCGATGATCCTGGCTGCCAACAGGATCCTCCCGTCCTCGGGCATGCACCACGTCTCCCGGATCGTGCTGGGCATACCCAGACAGGGCTCGATGAGGGGCGGGGCGGTGCCGTTGACGGCAGCCCAAAGAGCGATGGTGCTTGCCGCGCGCGTTCTTCCGGCGCCGGTGTTGCAACGCTTGGCGTCGCTGGCGGCGAAGCGCCGCAAGGGAAATGAGGGGTAGGAATGGAACAGCTTTTTGACGACCTCGAGGACTTTGGCTCCTTCGACGATGCGATATCCGGTGACGTACGTGACCCGTATACCGAGCTGGCGCGGTTGCGCCGTGAGGAACCGGTGCAGCGACTCGAGACATCGGGAGCGCTTCCGCACGAGGAATCCTTGCCGATGTTCATCGTGTATCGCCACGAGGATGTCCAGCAGATGCTGCGCGACAACGAGACTTTTTCGTCGTCGGCCGTCATCGCGGCGTTCGGTCCCGTGCTGGGTGAAGGCGTGATGCTCGGTATGGACGAGCCGATCCACGGTCGGTTGCGCTCGTTGATATCGAAGGCGTTCTCGCAGAAGGCTTTGGCGCGGTGGCAGGACGAGCTCGTCGGCCGTGTGGCAAAC
>DATKEW010000474.1:0-2894 GCA_035511785.1 Mycobacterium sp. | reverse complement strand
CTCTTGGTTCCCCGGCGCCAACCGGACCCAAACCGCGATTTTGGAGCGTCCGTCGGGGCCGGGCACTATCAAGGGGTGGCTGTCGATCTGCGCGGTGTCACGACCGTGTTGTTGCCCGGAACCGGATCCGATGACGACTACGTCTACCGGGCGTTTTCCGGGCCTTTGCGGGAGGTCGGCGCCCTGCTGGTGGCCCCGCCGCCGCAGCCGGACCGGTTGATCGATGGCTATCTGTCCGCGCTGGACGACGCCGCACGCGGTGGGCCGATCGGCGTCGGCGGTGTCTCGATCGGCGCCGCGGTGGCGGCCGCATGGGCACTCGCGCATCCCGATCACACGATCGCAGTCCTGGCCGCACTGCCGGCTTGGGCCGGCGCCCCGGGAGCCGCGCCGGCGGCTCTCGCGGCGCGGTATTCGGCGACCCGGCTGAGAACCGACGGTTTGGCAGCAACGACCACGCAGATGCGGGCGTCCAGCCCGCCCTGGCTGGCCGACGAGCTGGCCCGGTCGTGGCGGGCTCAGTGGCCACAACTGCCCGACGCCATGGAAGAAGCCGCCGCCTACGTCGCGCCCAGCTGCGCCGACCTGACCCGGCTGGCCGCGCCGCTGGGGGTGGCCGCCGCGGTCGACGATCCGATTCACCCACTGCAGGTCGGTGTCGACTGGGTCAGCGCCGCGCCGCATGCGGCCCTGCGGACGGTGACGCTCGACCAGATCGGCAGGGACACCGCCGCGCTGGGTGCGGCCTGCCTGGCCGCGCTCGCCGAAGCGTAGGCGTTCCGAGCCCGCAAACCCTAGCCGCCGGTGGTGGTGCGCAACTGCTGCATGGCCGAGCCCTCGGCGCTGCGGCGCGCGGCCGGCTCGTCGGGCGGCTGTTGCGCCTGCTGCGCGGCGGCCGCTCGCAGCTGCTCGACCATCGGCTCGGGCAGCTGCACCGCCAACGGTGTCCGTACCGGGAGGGGTGTATCACCGCGGCGAACCACGGTGTCCGCCAACGCCGCACGCGCCTCCTGCTCCAACGCCTCGATGGTCTCGGGTGGCCCGTTGATGACGCAGCGGATCATCCAGCGATAGCCGTCCACCCCGATGAAGCGCACCACACCGGAGGCAACGCCGACCACCTCCCGCCCCCACGGGCCATCCTTGATGCTGACTTGGGCCGAGTCCTTGCGCAGCGACTCGGCGAGTTCGCCGGCCACCTCACGCCACAGGCCGCCCGTCTTGGGTGCCGCATACGCGGCGATGGTGAAACGACCGTTGGGCGTGACGACCCACACCGCGCTCGGGACACCGGTCTCGGTCAACTCGACCTGCAGCTGGCCGCCCTCCGGCATCGGGATCAGCACCGAACCCAGGTCGAGTCGCGCCAACTCCGCGACCGAGGGGTCGTCGAAGTCGTCGATGTCGAACGGGCCCTCCACGTCTTCCGAATCATCGGGGCCTTGCGAAGCTGCGGCCGCGGCCTCGACGTCGTCGTCGGGCGGCGCGGCGGACGTGTCTTCGCTGTCGTCTTTTCCTGAGCGTCTACCGAATGCAGCCATGAGCGCCGCTCCTCCTCATCGCTTCGCTCTGCATCGTCACCGGCGGTCACAAACTCGCATGTCCGCCGGAGGAACCGTGACCACCGTCGCCACGGGATGTTTCGGCCAGCCCGGCCTCGTCGAATGACGAGACCTCCACCAACTCGACCAACTCGACCCGCTGCACCAGCAATTGGGCGATGCGGTCGCCGCGATGCACCAAGATGGGCTCACCCGGGTCGAGGTTGATCAACGCAACCTTGATCTCGCCGCGATACCCCGCATCGATGGTGCCAGGACTGTTGACGATCGAAAGCCCCACCCGCGCAGCCAATCCCGAGCGCGGGTGAACCAAGCCGACCATCCCATAAGGGATGGCGACCGCGACACCCGTTCCCACCAGGGCACGTTGCCCGGGGTCCAGTTTGACGTCTTCTGCGCTGTAGAGATCAACCCCCGCATCGCCGTCGTGAGCGCGGCTGGGCAGCGGGAGTTCGGGGTCGAGGCGGACAACAGCCAGACTGGTCGACACGGGGCCACAGATTACCCTTGACCGCGTGTCTGGTACGCGCGTCGCGCCGCACAGTGTGCGATATCGCGAACGACTGTGGGTTCCATGGTGGTGGTGGCCACCGGGTTTCGGACTGGCGGCGCTGATCGCTTTCGAAGTCAACCTCGGTGTTCGCACGCTGCCGGCGTGGCTGCCGTTCGTCGCACTGTTCGCGGTGGCGACGGCGGCGCTGTTGTGGCTGGGCCGCATCGAGATCCGAGTCACCGCCGGCGCAGGCGGAGTCGAACTCTGGGCGGGCGAGGCGCACCTGCCGGTCACCGTGATCGCCCGGTCTGCTGAAATAGCGCGCTCGGCAAAATCGGCTGCGCTGGGCCGCCAGCTCGATCCGGCGGCCTATGTCCTGCACCGCGCATGGATTGGCCCGATGATTCTGCTGGTCCTCGATGATCCAGACGACCCGACGCCGTACTGGCTGGTGAGCTGCCGTCACCCGGAGCGGGTGCTGTCGGCATTGCGCAGTTGACCCGAAGACCGGTCAAGCCGCGCAGTCGGTGCAGATCATCACGCCGTTCTTCTCGCTGGCGAGCCGGCTGCGGTGTTGCACCAAGAAGCAACTCGAGCAGGTGAACTCGTCGGCCTGCTTCGGAATAACGCGAACCGACAGCTCTTCACCAGAGAGGTCGGCGCCGGGCAGTTCGAAAGATTCGGCGGATTCGGATTCGTCCACGTCGACAACGGCCGACGCCGCTTCGTTCCGTCGTGCTTTGAGCTCCTCCAGCGAGTCCTCCGAGACGTCGTCCGTCTCGGTGCGCCGCGGAGCGTCATAGTCGGTAGGCATCGTCCTATCCCCTCTATGCCCTGCA
>DATKEW010000473.1:0-3851 GCA_035511785.1 Mycobacterium sp. | reverse complement strand
TGGAGCGCGTTTCAGTGTTTAGTCGTACTCCGGCGTCCACATCGTGTCGGCTACGGTTTGCGCAACGTCGTCATGGGCCTTGGTAGCTACCCCGTCCGCGATGGCGCCCTGATAGACGGCCTCGGCGACCGCCGTCGAGATGACGCGCAGATTCTGTACATCCGGTAACAGCGAATCTCCGAGGTTTGTCGGACTAGCTTGTTGCACAATGGCTTTTGCGGCCGCTTGCAGCATCCCCGGGGTCAGCAGCCGGGCGCCGGCCACGATGATGCCCAGCCCAAGGCCCGGGAACACCAGCGCATTGTTGGCCTGGCCGATGGTGTAGGTGGTGCCGTCGTATTCGGTGGGTGCCACGGGGCTGCCGGTAGTGATCAGTGCCTTGCCGTGAGACCACTCCAGCACGTCGGCCGGCATGGCTTCCATGCGTGAGGTTGGGTTGGAGAGCGGAAAAATCATCGGGCGTTCGCACGATGCCGTCATCGCCTCGACGACCTCACGGGTGAACGCGCCGAACACGGCCGAGCAGCCGAGCAAGAGGGTGGGTGACGCCAGCTTGATCGCGTCGATCAGTCCGACCCGCTCTCCGGCGGCCACGCCGAGCCGGTTGCGGTTCTTGGCGTAGGGCAGCTGGAAGTCGCGCAGGTCGTCCATATCGTCGAACAGCAGGCCCTGCTTGTCGATCGGCCAGATCTGCGACGCGGCCTGCTCGGCGGTGGCCCCGTCGGCGACCATCGCGTCACGGATCTGATCGGCGACACCGATCCCGGCGGTTCCGGCTCCGAAGACAACGGTTTTCTGGTCGCGCATCGGGAGCCCGGTGACATGGCATCCGCCATATGCGGCGGCCACGACCACCGCGCCGGTTCCCTGCACGTCGTCGTTGAACACGCAGTAGTCGTCCGCATACGTTTGTAGGATCTTCCGGGCGTTGATCGGCCCGAAGTCCTCGAAGTGCAGAATCGCCCGCGGAAACAGCTGGTGGGCAATCTGGATGTAGCGCTTGATGAACTCGTCGTATTCGCCGCCGCGGCTCCGGGGATGACGATTGCCGAGGTAGAAGGGGTCCTGCAGCAGCTGTTCGTTATCGGTGCCGACATCGAGTGACACCGCGATGCACCTGCGCGGATCGATGCCGCCGCCGGCGGTGTAGAGCGCCAGTTTGCCCACGGCGATTTGGATGCCGCCCACGCCCCAGTCACCGATACCCAGGATTGCCTCGGCGTCGGTGCAAACGATCAGGTCGACGTCGTCGGGTCCCAGCCCGAAAGTTTCGAACGCTTCTTCGATCTCGTCGGGTTCGTCGATGGTCAGGAAAAGTCCCCGCTGCCCGCGGTATTCGTCGGAGAAGCGTTGGATTGCCTCGCCGACGGTGGGCGTGTATACCACTGGCATCAGTTCGGGCAGATGGTCCGTCAGCACCTTGTAGTACAGCAGTTCGTGACGGTAACGCAGCTGCTCGAGAAGCAGATTGCGGCCCAGATCCGTTGCAAGGCTCTGCAATTGATGCCATACACGTTCGGCCTGCTGCTCGAGGGTGAGCACCGCCGATGGCAGCCGGCCGGTGAGTCCGAGGCGCCGCCGCTGCTCGCGTGTGAAGCCGACTCCACGATTGAGACTCGGCGAGGACATCGCGGCCGGGATGCCTGGTACGCGGGTGTCGCTCATCACAACCTCCGTCCGATGACTTGGCCCATCAAATCACGGTAGCGGTGATCGTGGTGAACGCATCTTGAAGAGGTTCTGAAGGGACGGACCCGGCGCCCAGGGCTCATACCGGGCAACCGAAGGATCACTATCGACTGGAGATGAACTCGCCCGCGTCGGTGTCGAGGGTCCCGTCTCTGGCGGCGACTTCACAGACGCACAGCTGTGGGCCGTCGTGCAACCATCGCCGCAGCTGGGCCGCGCGCTTGCGCATCAGGTGTTGCGCATAAACCTTGTCGCGTTGTGCCTGGGAGAATGCCAAATCCAGGTTGACGGGTAAGCCTGCCCAATCGACATGGTCACGGTCCGACGCCTGGTCACCGGCTGGGTTGTGGCTTGCCGTGCCATACCGCAGCCGACACTGCAAGGGGCAGACAGTCTTCATCGCGTCCCAATCGGGCACGTCATACTGCCAGGCCATGCGTGTGTCCCTCTCCGGAGCGCGCGACTAATTGAGTGAATGGTGCGACGGAGATGTTTCAGAAGGGGGCGCCCCACGTTTCCGCCGCATTACGGCTCCCCGGTAACCGCAGGTCGGGTTTAGTAGACGTCGCGGTGGTAGCGCTTCTCGGCGCTCAGCGACTGGATGTAGGCGCTCGCGGCGTCCGGATCGAGGTTGCCGTGTTCGGCGGCAATGTCGCAGAGCGCGCGGTCGACGTCTTTAGCCATCGGGTCGGCATTGCCGCAGACGTACACCTGCGCGTCGTCCTGCAACCAGCGCCACAGCTGGGCCCCACGCTTGCGCATCAGGTGTTGCACGTAGACCTTGTCGCGCTGATCCCGGGAGAACGCCAGGTCCAGCTCGGTGACGAACCCGTCGGCGAGCATTTCCTCGATCTCGTCGCGGTAGTAGTAGTCGGTGGCGGCGTGCTGCTCGCCGAAAAACAGCCAGTTGGGTCCGGTGTGGCCGAGCGCGCGACGTTCGTGCAAGAAACCACGGAATGGTGCGATGCCGGTTCCGGGACCGATCGTAATCATTGGCGTGTGCGACTCGCTCGGGGGCCGGAAATTGCTGGACGGCCGCACGTAGAGCGCGACCTGATCAGCGGGGGAGCGGTCCGCCAAATATGTTGAGCACACCCCGCGGCGCGGCACACCCTGGAAGTTGTAGCGCACCGGCGAGACCGTCAGGTGGACTTCTCGCGGGTTCTCCTTGGGGCTGGACGAGATCGAATACAGCCGCGGCTGAAGCGGTTTGAGCACGGTCAGCCACTCGTCGACGGACGCGCATACCGGCAGCTGAGCGAGTAGGTCAACGGACTGACGGCCCCACAGCCAATCGGAGAGGATGCGCTTGTTTTCCGCTGTCATCAGCTCGGGGAGTTCGGTGTCGCCGGTGCGTTGTTGGACGAACCGGAGCAGGTCCGGGCTGATGTGGGCGATCTCGAGTCGTTCCGTGAGCGCGCAGCGCAGCGACATCGACCCGTGCTCAGCGACCTCCACCGGGGTTTCGCCGTCCAGTCCGGTGGCTGACAGCCATTCATCGACCAGCCGGTCACTATTACGCGGCCACACCCCGAGTGCGTCACCGGCCTCGTAGCTGACGGTTTCTTCGGGAAGGCGGAATACCAACTGCCGCACGTCCTTTACCGATTCCGGTTGGCTGAGCGTGGTATTGCGGACCATGGCGGTGATGAGCGGGTGCTTCTTGGTGTACGTATGCGGTGCGGGTCGGCCGGCCGTGCGCGCCGCGGGTGCGGTGGGCGCCGTGGTCGCCGTGCGGGCGCCCCGGCCGACCGGCGCGGGCGTGCGGGTCAGCGCTTGGATGACCCCGCTGAGCCACCCGGCCGCGGCGTCTTCGTAGTCGGGTTCGCAGTCGACCCGGTCGACAATGCGCGTCGCGCCCAGCTCGGCGAGGCGCATGTCGAGTTTGCGTCCATGGCCGCAGAAGTCGTGATAGTTGGAGTCGCCCAGCGCCAGAACGGCGTAGCGGGTCTGGGTGAGGCGTGATGCGGTGTCGGCGCTGAGCGCCCGCCAGAGTCCGGCGCCGTTGTCCGGTGGCTCGCCGTCACCGGTGGTGCTGGTGACCAGCAGTAATTCACGCGTTGTCGCCAGCTCGGCCACCGGGAAGTCGTCCATGCTGTGCCACACGACCGGCAACTCGGCCTCGCCCAGTTGCGCGGCGACCTCGGCAGCGAGCTCTTCGG
>DATKEW010000472.1:0-3290 GCA_035511785.1 Mycobacterium sp. | reverse complement strand
GCTGCGTGGTTATTCCGCCTGGGTGACCGGGCTACGCCGGGTTGAGGCGCCGACTCGCGCCAACGCAGCGCTGATCAGCTTCGACGAGGCGTTCAAGCTGGTGAAGATCAACCCGCTGGCGGCGTGGAGTGATCAGGACATACAGGACTACATCGACGAGCACGACGTGTTGGTCAATCCGCTTGTCTACGAAGGCTATCCGTCGATCGGCTGCGCTCCGTGCACCGCCAAGCCCGTTGAGGGCGCCGACCCGCGCAGCGGGCGCTGGCAGGGGCTGGCCAAGACCGAATGTGGGTTGCACGCCTCGTGACCCGCGCCGGCGACGATGCAGAGCGAAGCGACAAGGGAGAGCGAAGCCCATGACCGCGCTCGTGCTGACCGCACACGGAAGTAAGGATCCGCGATCGGCGGCCAACGCGCGCGCCGTCGCGGACTGTGTCACGCGCATGCGGCCCGGTCTCGACGTACGGCTGGCATTCTGCGAGCTGACCACCCCGAGCCTGGTCGACGTGCTCGACGGGCTGTCCGACGTCCGGGAGGTGGTGGTCACCCCGTTGCTGCTGGCGAACGCGTACCACGCCCGCATCGATATCCCCCGCCAGATCGCCAGTTGCGCCGCCGGCGAGCGAGGAATCGACGTACGGCAGGCACCCGTGCTCGGCGAGGACGATCGACTGGTGTCGGTGCTTCGTCACCGGGTGGCGGAGTTGGGGGTTTCCCGGCTCGACGACCGGCTTGGTGTGCTCGTGGTGGCGATCGGCTCATCGGACCACGCCGCCAACGCACGCACCGCCGAGGTGGCGCGGAAGCTGGCGATGGGCACCCGCTGGGCAGGTACGACGACCGCGTACGTGACCCGGCCGGGCGCTTCGCCGGCCGATGCGGTTCAGCGGTTGCGGCGCCGAGGTGCGCGCCGGGTGGTCATTGCGCCGTGGTTCCTGGCGCCGGGCCTGCTGCCGGATCGGGTTCGGACATACGCGCGGGACGCCGGCATCGCGATGTCACAGCCGCTGGGTGCGCACACGCTGGTCGCCGCGACCGTATTAGATCGCTATGAGCAGGCCCGGAAAGCTCCAGCCGACCGGATTGCGGCCTGAGTCCCGTTCAGTACACTTCCGGTGTTGAACACTCCCTTGCCAATTGGAGCTTTGCTGGCTGCGCTGGCGCTGTCAGTGGCTGGGTGTAGCGGCAACCACGTGGCCGCACCGCACGCAGCAGGTCCGTGCGAGATCGTCGCCAATGGCAAGCCCGCGCCCAAAAGCCCGTCGGCGCCCGCGGTTTCGGCACCGTCGCCGAGCAATATTGCGACGAACCCCGACATCCCGACCGGTTACCGCAGCGACATGACCGTCGTACGGACCGCTCACTACGCGGTGGCCACGGCCAATCCGCTGTCGACTCAGGCAGCCTGCCGGGTATTGCGTAACGGGGGTACGGCCGCCGACGCCCTGGTGGTTGCCCAGGCGGTGTTGGGTTTAGTCGAACCGCAGTCTTCGGGGCTCGGCGGCGGCGGATTCGTGGTGTATTACGATGCGCAGACCGGCTCGGTGCAGGCCTACGACGGACGCGAAGTAGCGCCCGCGGCGGCAGGCGAGAACTACCTGCGCTGGATCAGCGACGTCGATCACGCCGCACCCAGACCCGACGCGCGAGCCTCGGGACGTTCGATCGGAGTTCCGGGCATTCCGCGGATGCTCGAGCTCGTGCACCACGACCACGGACACACGCTGTGGCGCGACCTCTTCAACCCCGCAATGGCATTGGCCGACGGCGGTTTCGACATCAGCCCCAGGATGGCCGCTGCCATCTCCGACTCGGCGCCCCAGTTGCGTGCCGACGCACAGGCGCGCGGATATCTCCTCAACCCCGACGGCAGCCCGAGGGCCGCGGGAACGCGACTGACGAACCCCGCATATTCAAAAACCTTGTACGCCATCGCCTCCTCGGGTGCCAACGCCTTTTACACCGGCGGTATCGCTCACGACATTGTCGCGGAAGCAAGCGATACCTCGGATGGCCGCACGCCAAGCCTGATGACCAACGAGGATCTGTCGGGCTATGTCGCCAAGAGACGCGAACCGCTGTGCATGACGTATCGGGCCCGACAGGTCTGCGGCATGCCCGCACCATCGTCGGGTGGCGTCGCGGTGGAAGCCACATTGGGAATCCTCGAGCATTTCCCCATGGGTGACTACCCACCCAGCGGTGTCGACCTCAACGGCGGTCGCCCGAGCGTGATGGGCGTTCACCTGGTCTCTGAAGCCGAACGGCTGGCCTACGCCGACCGCGACAAGTATGTCGCCGACGCCGATTTCGTCGGGCCACCCGGCGGCTCCCTCAACGCGCTGATCGACCCCGGCTATCTGGCCGGACGCGCCGCGCTGATTTCGCTGGAGCACACCATGGGAACCGCCAAGCCGGGAGACTTCGGCCTGCCCATCGATGTGGCACCACCTGGGACAGAGCACGGCACCAGCCACGTCAGCATCATTGATTCCCACGGCAATGCGGCCTCGTTCACCACGACCGTCGAGTCGCCGTTCGGCTCCTTCCACATGGTCGACGGATTCGTCCTCAACAACCAGCTCACCGATTTCGCCGCTGAGCCCCGTACGCCCGATGGATCGCTGGTGGCCAACCGCGTTCAGCCCGGGAAACGGCCGCGAAGCTCGATGGCGCCGACATTGGTGTTCGATTCCTCGCCGGCAGGGCGGGGCGCGCTTTACGCGGTAACGGGCTCGCCCGGTGGTTCCGCCATCATTCAGTACGTCGTGAAAACACTTGTGGCCATGCTGGATTGGGGACTGAACCCCCAGCAAGCGGTGTCCCTGGTCGATTTCGGTGCCGAGAACTCACCGCGAACCAACGTCGGGGGCGAGGATCCCGAGATCAACACGTCCGACAACGGCGACCACGACCCGCTGGTGCAAGGCCTGCGCGCGCTGGGGCATCACGTGAACATGGCCGACCAATCCAGCGGGCTGTCGGCGATCACCCTCAGCTCGTCGACGTGGACCGGCGGCGCCGATCCGCGCCGCGAGGGTCTGGTCATGGGCGACAACGCATAACAGCGGCACGCTACGCCGTCGTCAGCGTGGTCTGATCTTCGTCGGCATCGCCGCTGCCGCGGTCGGGCGCTGTCTTGTCACCGGTGATCGGCGGCACCCGGGTGGCGCGCACGTACACGGTGTCACCTTCGCGCAAGGCCAGCGCCTCGGCGTCACCCCGGGTGATCTGGGCGGTGAACGGGCCGCCGGTGGCCGCGCTGGTCAACTCCACCCGCACCTCGA
>DATKEW010000471.1:0-5353 GCA_035511785.1 Mycobacterium sp. | reverse complement strand
GTCTCGCAGCAGTGTCACCACCGCCATTGCCGGGTCCGGAGAGGTCGAGCAGCGGAGTGCTTAACGTTTTCGAGCGCCGTGGTTTTAAGCACAAAGGGTGGCTGCGCCATCGTGGAAATGGCCGCGCAGAAATACCGATCGGGTGTCGCGGCGCGCTCACACCTTCGTGGTGGTCTCGCCCGATGCGATCTCGGGAGCCAGCGGCGCGATGGCACCGAGGATTCCGGTCACCGTCCCCGAGGGGACGCCGGCGGCAGCCAGTGCGTCGGCCAAGTGCCCGGCCACCAGGCTGAAGTGGTGCATGGTGATTCCACGCCCCTGGTGCACTTGCTTCATCGGCGCGCCGGTGTAGGGTTGGGGACCGCCGAGAGCGGCCGCGAAGAACTCGACCTGTTTGCCTTTGAGGCGGTTCATGTTGGTTCCGGCGAAGAAACCTGACAGTTGATCGTCGGCAAGCACACGAACGTAGAAGTCATCGACCACGACCTCGATCGCCTCGTGCCCGCCGATGCGGTCGTAGACGCTGACCGGCTCGGGCTTGCCGAAGCGTGCCACTAGTCTCATGCCACCAGGGGATCATTTCGGCGTTGCCCGTCGGTTAGTGGGCAATCACGCTCGGATTACTCGCTGTAACAAGCGGATTGCCCATATCAGCCACGACTTGGGGCCGCCGCGTTAAGGACATGGCCTGGTTCACATGCCGGCAATCCGCACCTAATTGCCGACCGATGTCCTAGGTTGGCTCTATGACCCACGTCACAGTAGCGAGGCCCGATGAATCTTGGTGACTTGACGAGCTTGGTGGAAAAGCCGTTCGCGGCGGTCTCCAACATCATCAACACCCCGAACTCCGCTGGGCGATATCGACCGTTCTATCTGAGGAACCTGCTCGACGCGGTCCAGGGCCGCACACTCGGCGATGCGGTGGAGGGCAAGACCATCCTCATCACCGGAGGGTCATCGGGCATCGGTGAGGCCGCCGCGAAGAGAATCGCGGAAGCGGGTGGGGTTGTGGTGCTGGTCGCCCGCACGCTGGAAAACCTCGAAAAGGTAGCCGGCGAGATCCGCGGCGACGGCGGGACGGCCCACGTGTACCCGTGCGACCTGGCCGACATGGACGCCATAGCGGCGATGGCCGATAAGGTGCTCGACGACCTCGGCGGCGTCGTCATCCTGATCAACAACGCGGGGCGGTCCATTCGACGCTCGTTGAAGCTGTCCTACGACCGGATCCACGACTACCAGAGAACGATGCAGCTGAACTACCTGGGCGCGGTCCAGCTCATTCTCAAGTTCATCCCCGGGATGCGGGAGCGCGGTTTCGGGCAGATCATCAACGTCTCCTCGGTCGGCGTGCAGACCCGGGCACCGCGTTTCGGCGCCTACATCGCCAGCAAGGCCGCGCTGGACAGCCTGTGCGACGCGCTGCAGGCCGAGACGGTGAACGACGACGTGCGATTCACCACCGTGCACATGGCACTGGTACGCACCCCGATGATCAGCCCGACCACGATGTATGACAAGTTCCCGGCGTTGACGCCGGACCAGGCGGCCGGCGTGATCACCGACGCGATCGTGCACCGGCCCCGGCGGGCCAGCTCACCGTTCGGGCAATTCGCCGCCGTCGCCGACGCGGTGAACCCCGCGGTCATGGACCGCGTGCGCAACCGCGCCTACGGCATGTTCGAAGACTCCGACGCCGCCAAGGGCGGCGAGAGCGAATCGGCAACCGACAGATCGCAATTCGACAAACGCAGCGAGACGTTCGTGCGGGCGACGCGCGGGATCCATTGGTGACACCATGAGCCTTCCGAAACCCGGCAATGAAACAACCGTCGTCATCACCGGCGCGTCCTCCGGTATCGGCGCGGAACTGGCGCGCGGCCTGGCCCGCCGTGGCTTTCCGCTTTTACTGGTCGCGCGGCGACGTGAACGGCTCGACGAGATAGCCAACGAAGTGGGCCAGGAGTACTCGGTCGCGGTCGAGGTGCTGCCGCTGGACCTCAGCGACGCCAAAGCCCGCGTCAAATTGGCGAACCGGCTCCGCACCGAACCGATCGCCGGTCTGTGCAACAGCGCCGGCTTCGGCACAAGTGGCGTTTTCTACACGTTGCCGCTGGAGCGGGAAAGCGAAGAGGTCACCCTGAACGCGCTGGCGCTGATGGAACTCACCCACGCGGCCTTGCCCGGCATGGTCGAACGCGGGGCCGGGGCGGTGATGAACATCGCGTCAATCGCCGGGTTCCAGCCGATGCCCTACATGGCGGTGTATTCGGCCACCAAGGCCTTCGTGCAGACATTCTCCGAAGCCATCCACGAGGAACTGCACGGCACGGGAGTGTCGGTGACGGTTTTGTGCCCGGGCCCGGTGCCCACCGAGTGGGCCGAGATCGCCAATGCCGAGCGGTTCAGCATTTCCATCGCGCAGGTCTCGCCATCCGGCGTCGCCGAGGCCGCGATCGGCGGGATGCTCGGTGGCAGGCGCAGCGTGGTGCCCGGGGTGGTGCCCAAGGTCGTCAGCACCAGCGGTAGATTCGCACCGCGCAGCCTGCTGCTGCCCGCGATCCGGATCGGGAACCGATTTCGCGGGGGGCCCAACCGCTGATGGCCGCCGCACCCCGGGGGCGGACAGTAAACCCACTCGCCTGCCCGCACGGTAAGGAGAGCACGAGGTGCTGCACGGAGTTGCTCGGCTTGCCATAGCCGCTCCGCGCAGGATCATCGCCATGGCTTTCCTGATCCTGGCCGCCGCCGGAGTTTTCGGCTCCCCTGTCATCGACGCCCTGTCGGCGGGCGGCTATCAGGATCCGTCGTCGGAGTCTTCGCAGGCTCAGCGTGTGCTGGCGGAGAAGTTTGGCTACGGCGACCAAGAGATGATCGTCACGGTGACCTCCGAGGCGGGCGTCCAAAGCGAGGCCGCCCGGACCGTGGCCACCGGCATCGTCGCGCAGTTGAAAGCGTCGCGGGACGTTGGCCGGGTGGACTCGGCGTGGACCGTGCCGCCGCCGGTCGCGCCGGGCCTGATCACCAAGGACGGCAAGACCGGCCTGATCGTTGCCGGCATTGCCGGTGGCGAGACCGGCGCTCAGAAGAACGCCGCGGCGCTGGCGAAGAAGCTCGTGCACGACCGTGACGGTGTCACGGTGAAGGCTGGCGGCGAAGCCCTGATTTACGCGCAGATCAACAAGCAAAGCGAAAGAGACCTGTTGGTCATGGAATCCATCGCGCTTCCGTTGAGCTTCGTTGTGCTGGTGTGGGTGTTCGGCGGAATGCTCGCCGCCGCGATTCCGATGGCGGTCGGCGGCTTCGCGATCGTTTCCACGTTGGCGGTGTTGCGCGCGATCACGCTCGCCACCAACGTCTCGATCTTTGCGCTCAACCTCACGATGGCCATGGGCTTGGCGCTGGCCGTCGACTACACCCTGCTGATCATCAGCCGATACCGCGACGAGCTCGCCGACGGCAGGGACCGCAACGAGGCACTGGTCCGCACGATGTGCACCGCGGGGCGGACCGTGCTCTTTTCGGCGACGACCGTTGCGCTGTCGATGGGCACGATGGTGCTGTTCCCGATGTACTTCCTGAAGTCGTTCGCCTACGCGGGCATCGCGGTGGTCGCGTTGGCGGCCGCAGCCGCGGTGGTGATCACCCCGGCGGCGATCGTCCTGCTCGGCGATCGGCTGGACTCGCTGGACGTGCGGCGGCTGATCCGCCGGCTGCTCGGACGCCCCGAGCCGGTGCCGCGTCCGGTTGACGACAGCTTCTTATACCGCTCGACGAAAGCCGTGATGCGACGGCCAATTCCGATCGCCGTCGCGATCGTCGCGTTGCTGCTGGTGCTGGGCGCGCCTTTTCTCGGGGCGAATTGGGGCTTCTCCGACGACCGGGTGTTGCAGCCGTCGGCTTCGGCGCGGCAGATCGGCGACGAGCTGCGCTCCGATTTTGCGGTCGACACGGAGGCGAACGTGATCGACGTGATCCCTGACGCAATCGGGTTGACGCCCGGTGATATCGAGCGCTATGCCGTCAAGCTCTCGCAGGTGCCCGACGTTTTGTCGGTGTCGGCACCCGGTGGGACCTTCATCCGCGGGTCGCTGGTCGGGCCGCCTGCAGCGCCCACCGCGGTCAAAGACGGCAGCATGTTCCTGACCGTGGGCAGCGCGGCTCCGCTGTTCTCCAACGCATCGGAGAGGCAGTTGGATCGTCTGCACGCCGTCGGCGGCCCCGGTGGTCGCCACGTGCAACTGACCGGCAGGGCTGAGATAAACCGCGACAGTGCCGAGGCGGTGACGTCGCGGCTGCCACTTGTTCTGTCGATCATCGCGCTCATCACGTTCGCGCTGCTGTTCTTGTTGACCGGTAGCGTCGTGTTGCCGCTGAAAGCCTTGGTGCTCAATGTTTTGTCGCTGACCGCCGCATTCGGCGCGTTGGTGTGGATCTTCCAGGACGGCCACCTCGGTGCATTGGGTACCACAACCACCGGCACCCTGATGGTCCACACACCAATGTTGTTGTTCTGCATCGCGTTTGGTCTGTCGATGGATTACGAGGTGTTCTTGGTGTCGCGGATCCGCGAGCACTGGCTGGCCTCCGACCAAACCCCGGAGGATAACGACGAGGCCGTCGCGCTGGGGCTGGCCCGCTCCGGCCGGGTGGTGACCGCGGCGGCGCTGCTGATGGCAATCTCGTTCGCTGCGTTGATAGCCGCGCGGGTGTCGTTCATGAGAATGTTCGGTCTCGGACTCACGCTGGCGGTAGTGGTGGACGCCACGCTCGTACGCATGCTGCTGCTCCCGGCGTTCATGCGCTTGATGGGCCGCGCCAACTGGTGGGCCCCCAAACCGCTGGTCAGGCTGCACGAGCGCCTCGGCATTGACGAGGGAGAGGAGACGTCCGGCCTCGCGCGCTCAGCACCGAACAGTAATCCGGGGCACGAGCGGATGGCCGCAACCGAGGACGACAAGCACAGCGCCGAACGTCCAACGCAGTTGTTCGCCGCGCTCTAGGCTCGGGCGGTGGCCGCCGTTGACATGACCGCCGACATGCCGATGACCCCGCAGGACATGTGGAACCACGTCTCGGATCTGTCGGACCTGGGCGAGTGGCTCGTCATCCACGAGGGGTGGCGGAGCGAGCTGCCCGACGAGATCGCCGAGGGCACCCAGATCGTGGGCGTGGCGCGCGCCAAGGGCATGCGCAACCGGGTGACCTGGACGGTGACGAAGTGGGACCCGCCGCACGTGGTCGCGATGTCGGGGTCCGGCAAGGGCGGGGCGAAATACGGCGTCACGCTCACCGTGCGGCCCACCAAAGACGGGTCCACCCTCGGCCTGCGCCTTGAGCTGGGCGGGCG
>DATKEW010000470.1:0-9716 GCA_035511785.1 Mycobacterium sp. | reverse complement strand
AACCCCTCCACATCCCAACCCCGATCCACCGGAAAACCCGACACCACATCCCGACCCCCGGCCACCACCTCCCACAACCCCTCCGGCGAACACACCCCACCCGGAAAACGACACCCCATCCCCACCACCGCCACCGGCGCGTTTTTCGATGCCACGAGCTCGCCATTCTGACGACGCAGCTCGGCGTTCTCTTTCGCTGCCAGACGTAATGCTGCGACAAGTTCATCGGCCGCTACAGACACGTTGTCCCCTCTCTGTGTTAGAGGTCTTTAGTTTTCGTCATCGCGGTGCTGGGCGGTAGACCGCGGTTTTGGGGGTCAAGGTAGTCTCCCGCGGCGCAACGGGGGCAGACCCCCTTGCACCGGCCAAGCTCCCACGCAGGCTTGACGGCCCGGCGTGGTGAGGCGCCGACGAGGCTAAGGGGGTCGTGGCTCAACTCATTGCGTGGCTAGTCGGGTTGGCTCGGGCAGATGCTGGCTACGACGTACGCCGCAGCTCTCAGCGTAAACCCGGGACTGTCTGCCGATCGGATTCCCGGATGATGTCGTGTGTGTGGGAGGCTGCGCCACATCGCGGTGTGACGCCAGTGGGCAAATCCGCACTGGCAATAACTAATTCGAGAACAGAGCTTGACGAATTCGCCGGGCGGCTCCGTAATCTGCAAAGGTCAGCTAGGCAAATGCATGACGATGCCTTCCTGAACCACCGTTGCTATCAATTGGCCTTCGCGGTTGAAAAAGTTGCCGATGCCTAGCCCGCGGGAGTCGGCTGCCGCCGGAGAGGAGGTCGAGTAAAGCACCCAGTCATCGAATCGGACCGGGCGGTGAAACCAGATTGAGTGGTTGACCGACGCGGCGAAGACGTGATCGTAGCCCCACGACAATCCATGTGTTGTGATGATCGAATCCAGGGGTGCGGCGTCCGAGGAATACACCATAGCGGCGGTGTGCAGCAGTGGGTCGTCGGGCATCTCGCCACTGGCGCGCAGCCACACCCGGTTGTAGGTGAGCCGGTCTCCTTTGTCGCGCATCACCCAGGGCGGGTCGTTGGCATAACGAACTTCGATCGGCCGCAACGCGTTTACGATCTCGGGGACGACATGTTCGTAGCCACGCAGCAGCTCGTCGACCGACTGCAACGTGAGTGGATCCGGCACCTTGGGCGGTGTAACGCCGTGCTCAAGACCGGGGCCACCCGACATATAGGAGATCATTGCCGAGGCCAGCAATGTGCCGTCCTGCATCGCGTCGACCCGCTGATTGGCGAACCGGCGCTCGTCACGCAGCCGGACCACCCGGTACTGAATGTCATTCTTCGGGTCGCCACCGGCTATGAAATGCACTTGGAGCGCGGCCGGCGGCACCGTGTGGGTCAGCACCTGGCTGCCGGCGATCAGCGCCTGCGCCATTAGCTGGCCGCCATACGTACGGGCCGGGTTCTTGGTCGGGTGCGATCCGAGGAACGTGAGCTCGTCGACGCGCTCGAGATCCAGGATCGCCAGCAACTGCTCGAAATCACTGGCCAACGCTGCCCCTCCTGGGAGTTGTTTACCGGACCGGGTGCAGATGAATCTTATTGGTGGAGCGACATAGAAGTGCGTCGGCGGTTGCCTCTTTTTCAGGCCAGATGACTCGCCTGTGTGACTACGCCACGAGTAGGAGGTCTGCGAAAGCGGGTCCGTGCTTGGGCGCCTCGGCCGCCTCGTGCGCTACGCCTGGAGCGGGCAGGCGCAGCCGCGTTGGCCTTACGACCAAATCATCTACGCGGTAAGCACTTTCGTCTAAGCGCTGCCGGCGGCCCGTCGGATCGCCGAGGACATCCGCACCGGGCAATACGGAATCAACTGGTACGCCTTTGATCCCTGCTGTCCGTTCGGCGGCTACAAGAACTCCGGCATCGGCCAGGAGAACGGGCAGGAGCGCGTCGAGGACTTCACCCAGCAGAAGAGCGTGCTGGTGCCGATGGGCCACACGGTCGACGGCTAGCGGCCCTGGAAGCGGGCCTGCCGTCGTTCGACAAACGATTGCACGCCCTCAGCTGCGTCCTCGCTGGTGAATAGCTCGACGACAGCGGGGCGTAGCTGCTCGATGGCGGCCATCTCGCCTTCTTTACGGGCCAGGTGCGCCGAGGCAAGCGTGGCCCGAACGCCCAAGGGTGCGGCCCGGTCGGCGATGGTGTGCGCGATCTCGCGCGCCCGTTCCAAAGCTGCCGCCGGATCGTCGGCCACTTCTTGGACGAGCCCTATGCGGTGCGCCTCGCCGGCGTCGAACTCGTCGCCGGTGAGCAGCCAGCGCATGGCGTTGCCCCACCCGGCCTCGCGTGGAAGGCGGATCGTTGCGCCACCGAAGGGGTAGATCCCTCGCCGCACTTCGAGCTGGGTGAACCGGGTTCCGGCCACCGCGATACGGATGTCGGCGGCCAGCAGCAATTCGATGCCCAGTGTCATGCACCAGCCCTGAGCAACAGCAACCAATGGCGTGGTCCATGGGCCGTCCAGCCGCCAGGGATCCCGGCCGTCTTCCGGCATCGGGCTCTGCCCCGTCGCGATGCCAGGGCCGACGTCGACGAGATCCAAACCGGCGGTGAAGTGATCGCCGTGTGCGAACAGCACGCCGGCGCGCACCTCGGCATCGGATTCCAGGAGCGCGTAGGCGCGGGCCAGGTCAGCGAGCATCGCCCGATCAAACGAGTTGCGTTTATGCGGCCGGTTCAGGCCGATCAGCAGAACATGTCCATCGCGCTCGAGGGAGACGGTGCCCAGCGTGGGCAATTCGGGAGGGGATTCGGAAGCACTAGCCATCGTCACAGTGAAGCGCAGGCCCAGAAATTATGCAAGAGAGCATAGAAATCAAATTGTTATGTTGCAGCTGATCAGGACCGTTGACGGCGACCGCACGATATTTAGCGTGCTGCGCGGGTTACATAGGGAATAAAACTTGCTTACTCGACCAATGTCTTATATGGTTCAAAGCATAATCATGGGCCGTACACAGGCCGGGAGAACATCATGTGGATCATCGAGCTCAACGTAGCCGGCTATCACTTCACCCGGGAGATCCCAGACTTGAAGCGCCGGCCATTCCGGTTCAGTCCCCGCAATCTGCACTGGCCGGTACCGCGGCACTCGCACGCTGCATGACGCCGGCCAGGGGAGATACCACGGTGCCGACTGCCACCGACACGACGCGCGGCGCCACTTCGACGAAGCGGCGCGATACAAAGAAAAAGATGCTGGTCAGCGCCGCCGAGGTGATGCGCGAGCGGGGAGCGGCCGGGGTGACGATCGATGAGGTGCTGGCCCGCAGCGGCGCGCCACGCGGCTCGGTGTACTACCACTTCCCCGACGGCCGCAATCAGATTCTCACCGAGGCGCTGCGGTACTCCGGCGATTCCATCACCGCCATGATCGATGACGCCGCCGGCTGGGGCGCCAAGGCCCTGCTCCGCGAGTTCATCGAGTTCTGGGAACGCTTGCTGACCGACGGCGACTTCACCGCGGGCTGCCCGGTGGTGGCGGCGGCCATCGGTTCCTGCGACGACGAACCCAGGCTTTCCGCTGAGGCCGGCGCCATCCTGAGCCGCTGGTGCGCCGCCCTGACCCTGGCATTCGTCAACGACGGCTTCAACGACGACGACGCCGCGTCGCTGGCGGTGATGTCGATCGCCGCTATGGAAGGTGCGATTGTGCTGTCGCGCTCGACGCGCTCCGTGCGACCGCTCAGCCAGGTTGGCGAGCAGCTCGAATTCCTGATCAAGGCAAGGGAATTCGTCAGTCGCAACGGAATTCCCGGCAACGATGGCTCACCCGATCAGACGTAGCCGGCCTTCAGTCGCTGGCCGGTAGCGGCTTGACCGTTTTGAGCTGCAGGGCGGCCTGACCGACGCTCAGGCTTCCCGCGCCCGGCTTGGTCACTAGCACCTCGGCGCCGGTTTCGTCGACATAGCGCTTGCCCATCACGGTGCCGTCGGAGAACGCCGGGTCGAGTTCGCCCGACCGCTCGGCGCCGATCGCCACCATTGGCGCGCCACCGCAACGCAGGTCGTCCAGGCTGTCGGCACTTCTGACGACGATGACCTGCGTGTCACACACCTGACTGGCGAGGCGGGTTCCGTTTTTGATCATGCACGTAGTCCTTCTAACGTCTCGATGATCTCCCGGCGAAGCACCTTGCCGGTAGGGGTCGTTGGCAGCTCGTCGCGAAGGACTACCCGGTCGGGGGTGCGCGACCCGCGCAAAGTTTTGCGGACATACTCGCGGAGTTCTTCGGGGTCGGGGTCGGCGCCCGCGGCCGGCACCACCACCGCGATGATCGCCTGCCCCCACCGCGGGTCCTCGACACCGACCACGGCGACATCGCGAACCTGCGGGTGCTCGATCAACACGTCCTCCAGCTCGGCGGGCGCAATGTTCTCGCCGCCGCGGATGATGGTGTCGTCGCTGCGACCGCCGATGAACAGGTAGCCATCCTCGTCGAGGGCGGCGATGTCCCTGGTGGGAAACCAGCCGTTCTCGTCGAGCACCGAGCCGATCCCGGTATAGCGGCCGGACACCTGCTCACCGCGCACGAACAGCTCGCCGGTTTCGCCCGGTCCGAGCACGTTGCCGTCCTCGTCGCGGATCTGCAACTCGATGCCCGGCACCGCCTGCCCGACCGACCCAAGGCGTTTGGCGACGCCGGCGGTCGACGCGGACTGTGCCTCGCGGTGGTCGTCGGGGGTCAGCACCGCGATCGTCGAACTCGTTTCTGTCAGCCCGTAAGCGTTGACGAAGCCGACATCCGGCAGGAGTTCGAGTGCCCGGCGGACCAGCGGCAGGCCCACCTTCGAGCCGCCGTAGGCCAGGTTGCGCAACGATGGCAGCTCATGGCCGCCGGTCTGAAGCACCGTAACGATGCGGTCCAGCATGGTGGGCACCACGGTCGCGGTGGTCACGTGTTCGGAGTTGGTCAGCCGCACCCATTCCTCGGCATCGAAGGTGGGCAGGTAGACCATCGTGCGGCCGGCGTACAGGTTCGACAGCGCGGCGCTGACCCCGGCGATGTGATACGGCGGCACGCAGATCAGCGCGGCCTCGGTCGGCGCGGCCGACTCGAATTCGACCGTGCCGGTGACATAGCTGGTCAGGTTGTTGTGCGAGAGTTCGACGGCCTTGGGCTGCGACGTGGTGCCGGACGTGAACAGCACAATCGCGACAGACTCGGGGTCGGGAAACTCCGCTTCGAAGTCAGCTGCCTCGCTGCTGCGCGCCGCCGTGAGGAAGTCCTCGGCGACTATCAGCCGATCACCCGCGTCGCCGAACATCTCCCGGTAGCGGCGATCGACGATCACCACCGGATCGGGCAGCCGATTGACCAAGGCCTGGATACCGTCGGCAGAAAGCCGGTAGTTGAGCGGGGTGAACGGCACCCCGGCACGCGCCGCGGCGAAGATCAGCAGTGGCAGCATCGCGCCACCGGCGCCTACGTAGGCGACGTGCTTGGCGGCCAATCCAGCGATGACGCCCGCGCCACCGTCGGCGAGATCGCTGAGCTGCTGCGTCGTCAACCGCATGTCTCCGCAGACCACGGCCGTGCGATCGGGGTTGCTCGACGCAGCCATTTCGAGCAGCAGCGAAATGCTCATCCTCGATCCTTCGGCAATCCCCAGCCCATTACAAATTCAGGCCATAGTGTAACCGACACCGGATGGGTAGCCAGCGCCGGTCGCTGCTGGGGTCAACAACTGCGGGGGATGAAATCCGACCCGCAGCGGGAGCTGGGCGCCACGGCCCTGCCGCGTGATCCGCTCCGTCATTTCCCAGCGGTCCAGGCCGAGACTCGTGGAATCCAGCGAGGAACGTTGCGGCGGTAGTCGACGTATTCACCGCCGAACCGCCCGACGAGATGGGGCTCTTCCCAGAACGGGATGACGGTCGCCTGGAACGCCAAGAAGATCGCGAACCACACCAGCAGCGCGCCGGAGGCGGTAATGGCCGCTTCCCCGAGCAAGATGCAGAGCACGCCGGTGATCATCGGGTTGCGCACGTGGCGGTAGGGCCCACGTACGACGAGATGGACGGGCTCCCCCATGACACGGCCGAGCCCGAGCGTTCCCCTGCCCACTCGGTCGAACAGCACCACCGTCCAGATCAGCAAGCCCAAACCGGCGGCGATCATTAAGCAACCGACAGTCAGCAGAACGGCTGCCACCGCGGCACCGAGGTGCTGCACCCGCACGCCGCCCGGGATCAAGATCAGGGCCGGGATGACGAGCGTCATCGTCACCGGGAAAACCAGGAAAGAGATCAGGTGCCGCCACCAAAGCCGTCGTTCTCGCGTGTTCGTCGCCATGGCTTCCTCCTCGTACTTACTTCAACTTTCGTTGAACAAATCCAGCCTACGCCCGGAGCCCGACAATGGCCAACGCATGTTGAAGTATGCTGGCGCCCATGTCAGAAGCGCGGCGCCCGGGCCGGTGGCGCACCGGTCAGCAAAGCCGGCAGCGCATCGTCGACGCGGCGCGCGAACGCTTCATGCGTGAGGGATACGAGCGGGCCACCGTCCGCGCGATTGCCGCCGACGCCGGGGTGGACGTCGCGATGGTCTATTACTTCTTCGACAACAAGGAAGGGCTTTTCACCGCGTCCGCACTGACCGGTCCCGAGCACCCGCTGCACCAGCTGGCCACGCTCCTCGACGAAGGGACCGAGCAGATCGGCCCGAGGCTGGTGCGCCGGTTCCTCGAGCACTGGGACGAGGGCGCCGTCTTCGAGCCGCTACTGACGCTGTGGCGCTCGGCGGCCATCCAGCCGCAGGCGCGAAAAGTGCTGCACGACAGCCTCGCCGGGCCGATCGCTGAGCGGGTCGCGGCACAATTCGGGGTCGCTGATGCCGAGTTGCGGGTCGAGCTGGTGGCCAGTCATCTGGCGGGGCTGGCGTTCGCGCGCTACCAGCTCAAGATCGAGCCGATCGCGTCGGCCGCCATCGAGGATTTGGTCGTCTGGCTCGGGCCGACCGTGCAGCGCTATCTGGCCGGTCCGGGCCCGTAGCTCTCAGGTCCCCGTCCAGCGCGGCGGGCGCTTCTCGGCGAACGCGATCGCACCTTCCTTGGCGTCGTTGGACATGAAGATCGGGGCCAGGATCTTCACCTGCTCGGCGAACATGGTGTCGCGGCTCCAGCCGCGGGATTCGGTGATGATCCGCTTGGTGGCGGCCACGGCGAGCGGCCCGTTGGCGGTGATCTTCTCCGCCAGCTCGATTGCGGCGTCCAGTGCCTTGCCCGGCTCGGCCAACACGTTGACCAGGCCCAGCTCGTGGGCGCGCTGAGCCGACAAGTTGTCGCCGGTCAGCGCTAGCTCCATCGCGATCGCGTAGGGGATGCGTTCGGGCAGCCGGAGCAATCCCCCACCGCCGGCCACCAGGCCGCGTTTGACCTCGGGAATACCGAACGCGGAATCCTTGGACGCGACGATCAGGTCGGTGGCCAGCGCCAACTCCGTGCCGCCGGCCAAGGCGAACCCTTCCACCGCGGCGATGAGCGGCTTGGCCGGTGGACGTTCGGTGAAGCCCATGCCGCGGCCCTCGACGACGACGTTCTCGCGCCGGGCGAACGCCTTGAGATCCATGCCCGCACAGAACGAGCCGCCCGCGCCGGTCAAGATCGCCACCGCAATGCCGTCATCGCTGTCGAGCCGATCCATGGCATCGGCCAACCCCCGGCTGACGGCGGCGTTGACAGCGTTCTTGGCCTTCGGCCGGTTAATCGTGATGATCAGTGTCCGATCCCGTTGCTCGACGAGAACTTCGGGTTCGGTGTTGGCGGCTTCGTCGCTCACGGTGCTGCGAGGCTCCTTTGAATCGCAGTGGCTGGTATCCGACCGATGGTAACGGCCGCCGCGGCAGGAACTTCGGCTGCCGTCGATCAGGCCGGCGCCATCGCGGCTTCGACGACCGTCAGCTTTGCGGAAAGCCCTGCGGCCCTGCGTATTTCGATGAAGTCAGCGACCATGGCCTCGGTCACCTCGTGCGGGTCCTGGACGGTGGCGCCGTCGGCCAGCACCGAGATGTTGAGCTGGTCGACATAACTCCACACGGTGATATTGAGGCCACTGCCGGCGGTCAACGGCCCGACCGAGTAGAGCTCGGTGACCAGCGCGCCGCCCACCCGGCCGCGCTCACGCGGACCGGGCACGTTCGAGATGTTCAGGTTCAGTATTTTGTTCTTTCCGTCTCGGCCGGCCGCCCACCGGAAAAAGGCTTGGGTAGGGGCCGGCGGCATGTAGGCCGCCCACCGGCTGACCAGCTCTGGCCCCATGAGCCGGTGGCCCTCCTTGGCCGAGATGGCGTTCTCGTGGCAGATTTGTACCCGCTCCAGCGGATCGTCGAGGTCGACGGGCAGCGCGACCAGCATGCCGGTGAAGCGGTTCCCGGAGATCCGATCCGGCGAGAAGTCGAAACTCACCGGAACCGAGGCCAGCAGCGGTTGCGCCGTGCCGTCGTAACGCAGCAGCAAGGTACGCAGCGCTCCGGTGGACATGGCCAGCACCACGTCGTTGATCGTCGCCAAGAGCTTCTTGCCGGTTGCCTTCACATCGGCGAGCGCCAGCGTGGCGGTGGCGAACCTACGCTCCGCGGTGAGCATGTGATTCATGAAGGTCGGGGGCGGCATGAACGGCCGGGTCAGTTCCGGTGAAAGCTTGCGCGCGCTGCGCCGCACCCGGGCCACCCCCTGCGCCGTGTAACGGACCGTCCCGGGGATTCGCGCCCCGTGGCGCAGATGGTCCATGAATGCCGACGTCATCAGCTGCCGAATGGTGGGGGTCGGGTCGGTGACAAGCGGACCGCTCTCCGGTGTGGGGAACAGGTCCATGCCGCGCGCCATCAGGTTGGCCGAGGCGACGCCGTCGGCGAGGGCGTGGTGAATCTTGCCCACCACCGCGATCCGGTGGTCGGCCAGACCCTCGATGAAGTACATCTCCCACAGTGGACGCGCCCGGTCCAGCGGGGTGCTGGCGATCTGTCCGACTGCCTCGTCCAGCTCGCGGCGACCACCGGGCGCCGGTAGCCGCCAAGGGCGGATGTGGTAGTCGAGGTCTACCTCGCAATGCTCCCGCCACATCGGATGGTGGAGCTTGAACGGGACGTCGACGAGCTGATACATGAACGGCTCGAGCTTGTCCAACCGGCTCCCGATGACCTGGCGAAACGCTTCGATGTCGAAGTCACGCCTGTCCGCGGCCAGCTCGATCACCGCGACTTTGATCGTGTGCATGTGCACGTTCGGCGTCTCGCTGTACAGAAGTACCGCGTCCCAGCCGCTCAGCCGTTTCACCGCTGCCCCTTGCTCATAAGGGGGACCATACTCAGCGGCGCGAGCTCAGATAACCTCTTTCGCCGCGATCTGTGCCTTGGTGCGGTGGACCTGGTTGAGGAACAGTGATGTCGCGTGGGCCATCGCGCCGGCCCGCTCACCGTCGATGAGGTCGAAGCCGTGGCCCGCCCCGGGCAACTCCAGATAACCGACCATCGAACGCGAGACTCCCCGCAGCCGCTCGACAAAGCTGCGAGCCTGCTCGACGGGGATGACGCTGTCTTTGCTGCCGTGAATCACCAAGAACGGTGGGGCGTTACGGTGCACGCGCGCGATCGGTGACGCGTCGCGGAACACCTCGGGGTGCCGGGCGATCGTCTTCTTGACCACCACCCGCTCCAGGAAGTTGACGAAGCGGTCCCGTTCGG